>NZ_JBSFGF010000004.1:264304-620532 GCF_053596455.1 Nonomuraea sp. NPDC001699
CGGCCCGGCGGCGTTCGTCTACACGTCCTCGGGGGCGAACGCGCCGGCGGCGGGCAATCTGCCGTTGAACACCTGGAGTCATGTGGCGGCGACGTACGACGGGTCGACGTTGCGGATGTTCGTCAACGGCACGCAGGTGGCGGCCAACCCGACGGTCGGCAACCTGCGCACCGGGACGAGCCCGTTGCGGATCGGCGGGAACAGCGGTTCGGGCGAGTACTTCAGCGGTCTGATCGACGAGGTGCGGGTCTACAACAAGGCGCTCACCGCCGCTCAGATCACCACCGACATGAACACGCCGGTCAGTTAGCCCCGGCTGCTCTCGTCGCGCAGCCAGGTGGTGTAGTCGCCCGCGCGGATCGCGCGGGCGGCCCGCCGCCTGGCCAGCACGGCCATCGCGGCGAAGACCACGGCCGCGCCCGCCAGGCGCGGCTCCTTCGCCACGATGGCCGCCAGGTCGCGCGGCCCGGTGCGCTCGCCGGCGGTGGCCGAGGTCCGTTCCAGCTCGGTGACGCTGGTCATCGCCCGGACCCGGCGGCGCAGCAGGTCGGCGACCGTGCGCGGCGGATGGATCACCGCGCGGGCCGTGCCGACGATCACGCGTTCGTCGGGTGCGAACGCCAGCGACGCGGTCAGGTCGTCGGCCATCACGGGCGGCAGCGCGCGCAGGCGCTCGTTGCCCACGCCGTTCACCGCGATCACGCCCCGGGCGAACAGCCCGGCGCGGACGTGCGGCAGCCGCGTCCAGATCGCGTAGTAGGCGCGCACCGGCCACGGGCTGCCGGCCAGCCTCAGGTCCCGCTCCGGCCCGGCGGCGAGCGGCCCGTCCGGCGCGCTCAGCACGGCCGCCAGGGCGCGGGCGGAGGCGGTGCTGAGCTCGACGTCGGCGTCGACGTACAGGCGGGGGTAGCCGCGGGCCGCCTGGTCGCCCATGCGCAGCGCCGCGCTCTTGGACGGGACGGGCGTGGTCAGCACCCGCACGTCGTACGGACGCGCCACGTCGGCCGTGCCGTCGGTGCAGCCGTTGGCCACGACCACCACGTCGAACTCGCCGGGCGCCGCCTCGCCGAGCAGGCCGTCCAGCAGGCGGCCGAGCACCTTGGCCTCGTTGTGGGCCGGGATCACGACGCTCACCACGACGGGAGGATCCCCGCGTCGCGGGCCTGCTTGAGCGTGGGGGCGGCGGCGTCCTTCGCCGACAGGACCGGCTCCACGTCGATCGGCCACTCGATGGCCAGGTCGGGGTCGAGCGGGTGGATGCCGTGCTCGTGCGCCGGGTCGTACGGGGAGGAGCAGAGGTAGACGACCGTGGCCGACTCGCTGAGGGCCATGAAGCCATGGCCCAACCCCTCGGTCAGGAAGATGCCCTGGCGTGAGACGTCGTCCAGCCGCACCGCCTCCCACCGCCCGTACGTCGGCGAGCCCACCCGGACGTCCACGACGACGTCCAGGGCCTCGCCCGCCAGGCACATGACGTATTTGGCCTGGCCGGGCGGCACGTCGGCGAAGTGGATGCCGCGCAGCACGCCGCGGCTGGAGACCGAGCAGTTGACCTGGGCCAGCTCGATCGAGCGCCCCGTCGCCTCCCGAAGGTCGGCGGCGCGGAAACTTTCCAGGAAAACGCCCCGGGGATCGCTGTGGATGCGGGGGGTGTAGAGCAATGCTCCATCGATGCTCAGGCGTTTCATGAAGACACTTGTAACACTCATTGCCGCCCACCCGAAGTATGGCTGTGGGTTTCCAAAGGGGGAAATCTTGTCATTTCTGGGTGGGGCCCTTTGTTGATGACATCGTGCCGGTTGTGCGGCTCGACGGACCTGGTCGGCGTGGTGGATCTCGGGGCGACACCGCCCTGTGAGCTCTTCCTCACGGCGGAACAACTCGATCAGCCGGAGCTCACCTATCCTCTTCATCTGCGGGTATGCACGGGCTGCTGGCTGGCCCAGATCCCGCCGTTGATCACGCCGGAAGAGACATTCACCGAATACGCTTACTTTGCGTCATTCTCTGCTTCCTGGGTGGAGCACGCGCGGCGGTTCGTCGACTCCGCGGTGGAACGGTTGAAGCCGTCGTTCGTGGTCGAGGTGGCCAGCAACGACGGCTACCTGCTGCAGCACGTGGTCGAACGCGGCATCAGGTGCCTCGGCATCGAGCCGTCGGCCAACGTGGGCCAGGCGGCCAAGGACAAGGGCGTGCCGACGCTCACGGCGTTCCTGACGCCGGAGACGGGCGCGTCGGTGCGGGCCGGGAACGGTCCCGCCGACCTGGTGGTGGCCAACAACGTCTACGCGCACATCCCCGACGTCATCGGCTTCACCAAGGGGCTGCGTGCCCTGGTGGCCGACGACGGCTGGGTCTCGATCGAGGTCCAGCACCTGCTCACGCTCGTGGAGCTGAACCAGTACGACACGATCTACCACGAGCACTTCCAGTACTACACGGTGGCCTCCGCGCAGCGGGCGCTGGCGAGCGGCGGGCTGACCCTGGTCGACGTCGAGCTGGTGCCCACCCATGGCGGGTCGATCCGGTTGTGGGCGCGCCCCTCGGGGAGCCCGTCGGACCGGGTGCTCGACGTGCTCGCCAGGGAGAAGGCCGCCGGGCTGCACGACCTCTCCGGTTACGCGGGGTTCGCGGAGCGGGTCGCCCGCGTCCGCCGTGACCTGTTGCGATTCCTGATCACCGCCGCCGAGGAGGGCAAGACGGTCGCCGGGTACGGCGCACCGGGCAAGGGCAACACGCTGCTCAACCACTGTGGGGTCAGGCCGGACCTGCTGGCCTACACGGTGGATCGCAATCCGTACAAACACGGCAGGTTCACGCCGGGCACCAGGATCCCGATCGCTCCGCCGGAGCGCATCGCCCAGGACCGCCCGGACTATGTGCTGGTCCTGCCGTGGAACCTGCGCGAAGAGCTCACGGCTCAGCTCTCCTATGTGCACGAATGGGGAGGCCGGCTGGTCTTCCCGATCCCACACCTGGAGGTCGTGTGAAGGTTGTACTGTTCTGCGGAGGATTCGGCACCCGGATGCGGACCGGTGTGCCGGGCGAGGTGCCCAAGCCGATGGCGCTCGTCGGTCCGCGACCGCTGCTCTGGCACGTGATGCGCTACTACGCCCACTTCGGACACAAGGAGTTCATCCTGTGCCTGGGGTACGGCGCCCACCACATCAAGGACTTCTTCCTCCGCTACCAGGAGGCCACGTCCAACGACTTCGTGCTGCGCGACGGCAAGGTCGAGCTGCTGTCGAGCGACATCTCCGACTGGTCCATCTCGTTCGTGCAGACCGGGACGAACTCCCCGATCGGCGAACGGTTACGCCGGGTCCGCAGCCATCTGGGCGATGACGAGATGTTCCTCGCCAACTACGCCGACGTGCTCACCGACGCGCCGCTGCCCGAGATCATCGACCGGTTCACCGGCTCCGGGGCGGCCGCCTCGATGATGGTGGTGCCGCCGTCCCAGACCTTCCACTGCGTGGACGTCGGCGAGAACGGGCTGGTCGCCGGCATCTCACCGGTCAGCGAGATGCCGGTGTGGGTCAACGGCGGCTACTTCGTGCTGACCCAGGAGGTCTTCGAGCACATCCCGGAGAACGGCGACCTGGTCGCCGACGGCTGCGCCGAGCTGGCCAAACGCGGACGCCTGCTGGCCTACCCGCACCGCGGCTACTGGCGGCCCACCGACACCGTCAACCAGCGCATGGAGCTGGACGAGGCGTACTCGCGCGGTGTGCGTCCGTGGGCTCTGTGGGAACGGTCCCGGTGATCGGACTGCGTCCCGGAGGCGTGACCTCCGTCGTGGCGCTCGCCGCGCACTGCGACGACCTGGCGATCGGAGCCGGCGGCAGCCTGCTGACGATCTGCGCCGCCCGTCCCGGCCTGCGCGTGGACGCGCTGGTGCTGTCCGGCGGCGGGACCGAGCGGGAGGAGGAGGAACGCGCCGCGCTGGCCGACTTCTGCCCCGGCGCGGACCTGCGGGTGAGCGTGCTCAAGCTGCCCGACGGCTACCTGCCGGCCCGCTGGGAGGAGGCCAAGGCCGCGGTGGAGGAGCTGCGCGCCCGTACCGAGCCCGGCCTGATCCTCGCGCCCTGGCGCGGCGACGCCCACCAGGACCACCGGGGGCTGGCCGAGCTGGTGCCCACCGCCTTCCGCGACCACCTGACGCTCGGCTACGAGATCGTCAAATGGGACGGCGACCTGGCCGCGCCCGCCCTCTACCAGCCGCTCACCGCGGAGGTGGCCGAGCGCAAGGTGGACCTGCTCCAGCGCCACTACGCCTCCCAGCGGCACCGCCCCTGGTACGACCGAGAGGCGTTCCTGGGGCTGGCCCGCATCCGGGGCATCGAGTGCCACGCGCGGTACGCCGAGGCGTTCCACGCATCCAAGCTGACCGTCGATCTGGAGAACTGATGCGGGTACTTCTCACCGGCCACCAGGGCTACCTGGGCAGCGTGATGGCCCCCGTCCTGGCCGAGGCCGGGCACCAGGTCGTCGGCCTGGACTCCGGCCTGTTCGCCGACTGCGTGCTCGGGCCCGAGCCGGAGCCGGTCGAGGCGCACGCCGTGGACCTGCGCGACGCCGGCCCCGAGCACGTCGCCGGGTTCGACGCGGTGATCCACCTGGCCGCGCTGTCCAACGACCCGCTCGGCGCGCTCGCGCCCGACCTGACCTACGACATCAACCACCACGCCTCCGTACGGCTGGCCAGGCTGGCCAAGGAGGCGGGCGTGCGCCGCTTCCTGTACGCCTCCACCTGCTCGGTCTACGGCGCCTCCGGCGGCGCGGACCTGCTGGACGAGGACGCCCCGCTGCGCCCGGTCACGCCGTACGCCGAGTCGAAGGTGCGGGTCGAGGACGACCTGACCGCGCTGGCCGACGACGACTTCACCCCGGTGTTCCTGCGCAACGCCACCGCCTTCGGGTTCTCGCCCAGGCTGCGCGCCGACATCGTGCTGAACAACCTGGTGGGCCACGCCCACCTGACCGGCGAGGTCCGGGTGCTGTCCGACGGCACGCCCTGGCGTCCGCTGGTGCACGCCAGGGACATCGCCGACGCGTTCGCCGCCGCCCTGACCGCGCCGCGCGAGGCCGTGCACGCCACGGCCTTCAACGTGGGCACCGAGGTCAACAACGTGACCGTGGCCGAGATCGCGGCCGAGGTGGTCGCGGCCGTGCCCGGCTCGACGCTGACCATCACCGGCGAGACGGGCGCCGACCCGCGCTCCTACCGCGTCGACTTCTCCCGGATCAGGTCCGCCCTCGGGTACGAGGCCCGCTGGACGGTCAAGGCGGGCGCCGTCGAGCTCATCGACGCCTACCGCGAGCACGGCCTGACCAGGCACGACTTCGACCGCCGCTTCACCAGGCTGGCCCGGCTCGCCGACCGGCGGGAGTCCGGCACCGTCGACGACACCCTGCGGCCATGACCGGCCCCGAGATGCACGACCTGGTACGGCGGCTCTACCCGCTGTGCCGCAGCATCACCGGCGACGGCCTCCGCCGCACCCTGGAGGTCATCGACGGGTCGCTCCCGCTGGAGGTCACCGAGGTGCCGACGGGCACGAAGGTCCTCGACTGGACGATCCCCCGCGAATGGAACATCCGCGACGCCTACCTCAAGGACGCCGCCGGGAACCGCGTCGTCGACTTCCGGCAGAGCAACCTGCACGTCGTGGGCTACAGCGTGCCGGTCGAGGCCACCATGTCGCTGGAGGAGCTGCGCGGGCGCCTGCACACGCTGCCCGGCCAGCCGGACCTGGTCCCGTACCGGACCAGCTACTACGCCGAGACCTGGGGCTTCTGCCTGAGCCAGAACACCCTGGACGGGCTGGCGGACGGCCCGTACGAGGTCAGGATCGACTCCACGCTCGCCGACGGCCACCTGACCTACGGCGAGCACGTGATCCGGGGCCGCAGCTCGGAGGAGGTGCTGATCTCCTGCCACGTCTGCCATCCCTCGCTGGCCAACGACAACCTGGCCGGGGTGGCGGTCGCGGTGGCCTTGGCCCGGAGACTGGCCGACCCCTGGTACACCTACCGGTTCGTCTTCGCGCCCGGCACCATCGGCGCGATCACCTGGCTGGCCCGGAACCGCGAGCGCACCGACCGGATCAGGCACGGCCTCACCCTGGCCTGCGCCGGGGACGCCGGGACGATCACCTACAAGCGCAGCAGGCGCGGCGACGCCGAGATCGACCAGGTCTTCGCGTACGTGCTCAAGGACCGGCCGCACACCCTCCTGGACTTCTCGCCCTACGGCTACGACGAGCGGCAGTACTGCTCGCCGGGGTTCGACCTGCCCGTGGGCTCGCTGACCAGGACGCCCTACGGGAGCTACCCGGAGTACCACACCTCGGCCGACAATCCCGACTTCGTACGGCCCGAGGCCATGGAGGACACCCTGGAGACGCTGTGGAGCGCCGTACGGGTCCTGGAGGGCAACCGCCGCTACCAGAACCTCAGCCCGTACGGCGAGCCCCAGCTCGGAGCGCGCGGCCTGTACGGCTCGCTGGGCGGCCGCAGTGACACGAAACAGGCCCAGATGGCGATGTTGTGGGTGCTGAACCTCTCGGACGGGCTGCACAGCCTGCTCGACATCGCGGAACGGTCGCACCTGCCGTTCCAGGCATTGGCGGACGCGGCGAACGCCCTGCAGAACGCGGGCCTGCTGAAGGAGTGGGTGGATTGAGTCTGGCGCTGAAAGTCGGCGACGTGGTCGAGGTTCTCAGTGCTGAAGAGATCCTGGCGACCCTCGATGAGCGCGGAGAGCTGGACAGCCTCCCGTTCATGCCGGAGATGCTGCGGTTCTGCGGGCAACGGCTCACCGTCCACAAGGTGGCCAACAAGCTCTGCGACACGATGACCAGGACCGGGATGCGGAAGATGGAGGACGCCGTCCACCTGACCGGCTCCCGCTGCGACGGCTCGGCCCACGGCGGCTGCCAGACGGCCTGCCTGCTCTACTGGAAGACCGCCTGGGTCAGGAAGGTCGACGGGCCGCCCACGGCCGGCGAGCGGGTCCGCCCCGAGCGGCCGCTGCTGCCGATCCTGGAGGTCAACACCCGGCGGGAGCCGGCGCCCGACGGCGAGGAGCGCTTCCGCTGCCAGGCGACGGAGCTGCTGCGCGCCGCCCCCGAGCTGCTGCCCTTTCGCGACCTCGGGCAGTACGTCACGGACATGCGCGTGGGGAACTCCGGGCTCTGGGCCACCTTGCGCGCGCTCTTCTTCGGCCTGTTCAACCGCTACCAGCGGCTGTCCAGGAGGTTCCCCCGCGCCCTCCGCATCAGGAACGGCCTGGCCTGGGGCTTCGTGCAGCCGGGCCCGCACACCGGCGCCACCCCGACGGGCACGATCGACCTCCAGCCGGGCGAGCTGGTGCGGATCAAGTCGAAGGACGAGATCATCGCCACGCTCTCCACGAAGGGCTTCAACCGGGGCCTCGGCTTCGAGGAGGACATGGCGCGCTCGTGCGGCCGGGTGGCCCGGGTGACGGCCCGCGTCGAGCGCTGCATCGAGGAGTCGACCGGCCGGATGCTGGAGATGAAAAGCCCCTGCATCACGCTCGACGACATCATCTGCGAAGGCATGTACAAGTCCAACTGCCCCCGCGCGTTCATCCCGTTCTGGCGGGAGATCTGGCTGGAGCGGATCGGCGAGCCGAGTTAGGAAAGGCGGGCATGGGAGAGCAACCGAGCCCGGACATCAGTGACATCGGACGCAAGGCGGGCCGAGGGGCGGTGTGGAGCCTGCTCGGCACGCTGGTCACGCGTGCGGGCTCGTTCGTCCTCGGCCTGATCCTGGCCAGGCTGCTCTCGCCCGACGACTTCGGCACGTACGCCGTCGCGCTCGCGGCCACGCAGTTCGTCATGGTCGTCAAGGACGTCGGCGTCATGTCGGCCGTCGTGCAGTGGCGGGGGCGGCTGGAGGAGATCGCCCCCACGGCCACGACCCTGACCATGATCTCCGCCCTCGGCCTGTACGGGATCTTCTGGGTCGGGGCGCCGTACTTCTCGGCGCTGGCGGGCAGCGTGGAGGCCACCTCCGTGGTGCGCATCCTCACCGCGGTCATCCTCGTCGAGGCGGTCACGGCGGTGCGCAGCGCGGCCCTGCTGCGCTGGTTCCGCACCGGCAAGAACGCCAAGGCGGTCCTCGCGGGCTTCCTGGTCAACGCGCCGGTGGCCATCGTGCTCGCGGTCAACGGGGCCGGGGCCTACAGCTTCGCCTGGGGCCAGCTCGTCGGGGCCGTCGTCACCGGCGTCTTCATGCTGATCTACGCGCGGCTGCCCTACCGGTTCGGGTTCGACCGGCGGATCGCGGGGCGGCTGCTGAGGTTCGGGATCCCCTCGGCGGCCGGGATCGCCCTGGAGGTCCTGCTGCTCAACGTGGGCTACATCATCGTCGGCAACATCATGGGCGCGGCCTGGCTCGGCTTCTACCTGATGGCCTTCAACGTGTCGAGCTGGGTGCCCGGCATCATCGGCAGCGCCATCCGCATGGTGTCGATCGCCGGCTTCTCGCGGCTGGCCGAGCGGGACCCGGAGTCGCTCTCGCTCGGCGTGCAGAAGAGCCTGCCGCTGCTCATCGCGATGATCCTGCCGCTGGCCGTCTTCATGGCGGTGCTCGCCCACCCTGTGATCATCTTCATCTACGGCCTGGAGTGGGAGCAGTCGGCGGGCGTGCTGCGCTTCCTCGCGGTGCTGATGCTGGTCCGCATGCTCACCGCCTTCGCCCTCGACATCCTGAACGGCCAGGGCGCCACCCGCTCGACCGTCTGGATGAACCTCGGGCACGCGGCGGCGATGATCCCCGCGGTCATCGTCGGCGCGAACCTCGACGGCATCCGCGGCGCCGCGATCGGCCAGGCGGTCGCGGCGGTCCTGGTCGCCCTCCCGCTCGCCATGATCGCCGTGCAGCGGGCCGGCGTACGTCTCGCGCCGGTCCTGCCCGACCTGGTCCGGCCCGCCATGGGCGCGCTGCTCTGCGGGGCCGTCATGCTGGGCCTGACGATGCTGACCGAGGGGAGTCCCTTCGTCCAGCTCGTCGTGGCGGGCGGCGCGGGGCTGCTGGCGTACACGCTGGTCGTGGTGACCCGTGACCAGTTCCACCTGCTGAGCGATCGTGTGGTGCGGCTGCTTCCCGCCCGCGCGCGCTGACCTTGAGGAGAAGCGATGCTGGTGTCCATCGGAATGCCGGTCCGCAACGGCGCGGACCACCTGGAGGCGGCCGTCCGGTCGGTGCTCGCCCAGGAACACGCCGAGATCGAGGTGGTGATCTCCGACAACGCCTCCACCGATGACACCGAGGAGCTGTGCCGCCTGCTGGCCAAGGAGGACAGCCGGATCGTCTACCACCGGCAGGAGCGCGACCTGCACGTCGTCGACAACTTCGAGGAGGTGCTGCGGCGCTCGCGCGGCCGGTTCTTCCGCTGGATGGGCGACGACGACCGCCTCGAACCGACCTACGTCTCCCGTGCCCTTGAGCCGTTCCAGGACGACGAGCGGCTCATCCTGGTCACCACCGAGGTCACCTACACCTGGCTCGACGGGACCGTGCACGAGCCGCGCTACCTCGGCACCGGCCTGCTGTCCGACGACCCCGTCGACCGTCTGGAGGAGTTGTGCGAGGTGTGGGCCGCCCAGCACCTCAGGCTCGACCCCCTCTACGGCCTGATGCGGCGGGAGCGGGTGGCCGCCGTGCCGCGCCCCCGGATGATCCGCGAGGACGAGGTCTTCGCCGCGCGGCTGGCGCTGACCGCGCCGTGGGGGCACGTGCCCGAGCCGCTCGCCCACCGCCACCTGCGCGAACGCCGGCTGTCGGCGATCGCCTCGATGCTCGGCGTGCCGGCCTGGACCGCGCGGTTCGCCACCACGCTGCAGTTCCGCGCCATCCACGAGGCCCTGGGCGGGATGGAGCTGTCGGCGGAGCAGCGCGGGCGGGCCCGTGCCGTGCTGATGAGGGCGTACTGGCGGCGGCAGCGGAAGATGCTCGCGCACCGCGGCCGCAAGCTGGCCGGGATGGCCACCAGGGCGGTCACCTCGAAAAGGTGATCGCGCGGTCTCCGTGTAACGAAGAAGCGGACCGGGACGAGAGAAAGGAAAAGCACCACGCGAGGGGGAATATCTCGCTATGCCCGTTTTATTAGCCAACAGCCGGATTAATGACGATGTCCGGCGCAAAATGATCTTCCAGGGTGATGTCTTTCTCTACTCCGCGACGCCCGCCTCGACCGAACTGATCGAGTTCGCCCGTGAGCTGATCGAGGAGGCGTTCGACGGCCGCGACCCGCAGACCGCCCAGTACGAGATGCCCGTCGAGGAGTTCGCCGCACTGCTCGCGCAGCTCAAGCCGCGCTTCATCCACCACCCCACCAGCAAGAGGATCCTCGCCGCCCTGCTGGAGGAGCAGGGCATGGCGCTCGACAAGACCTACTTCGACGTGCCGAGGCTGCGCACCTCCACCGCCGACCACTACCTCGACTCCGGGATCTCCTACGCCTACCACGCGCATCGCGACTGCTGGTACTCCGCGCCGTTCTGCCAGGTCAACTGGTGGATCCCGGTCTACGAGGTCGTCCCGGAGAACGTCTTCGCCCTGCACCCGCACTACTTCGACCGCCCCGTACGCAACGGCAGCGGACGTTACGACTACGCGGAATGGACCGCCGTCAGCCGGCCCGCGGCCGCGCAGCACATCCACAGCGACACCCGCGAGCAGCCCAAGCCGGAGGAGGAGCTCGATCTGGGGGCCGAGCTGCGGCTGGTCCCCGAGCCGGGCGGCATGATGCTGTTCTCCGGGGCGCATCTGCACTCCACCGTCGCCAACACCTCCGGCAGGACCCGCTTCAGCATCGACTTCCGCACCGTGCACATCGACGACGTGCGCTCCCGTGCGGCGGCGCCCAACGTGGACGCGACCTGCCAGGGCACCACCCTGCGTGACTTCCACCGAGCCGACGACCTGAGCCGCATCCCGGAAGAGCTCGCCGCGGCCTACGAGGCCGAGGCGCTGGCCAAGCTCACCTGACCCGCGCGCGTACGGCCTCGCGCAAGCCCTTCCAGCTCCGATGCCGCTGGAAGGGCAGCTCGAAGACGGACGCGAACAACCACGCCGCCGCGATGCTTGCCGGCACGGCCAGGGCGAGCGTGAGGAGGAACGTGGGCATGCCGGGCGGCGTGCGCGGGGCGACGACAAGCCGGTTGATCATGACGACCAGCGGCGCGTGGATCAGGTAGAGGCTGTAGGAGAAGGAGCCGAGGCGCCGGACCGGACGGGTGTCGAGCAGCCGTACGAGCCACACCGGCCGGCCCGAGGCCACGCCCGCCAGCAGCAGTCCGGCGGCCGGGCCGATCGCGAGGTCCACCCAGAAGAAGTTGCCGACCACCCACACCGGCCCGGCGGCCACCACCAGCAGCAGCACCGGCGCGGCGGCCGCGGCGGCGTACCAGTGCCAGGCGGCCCGGCCCGACTCCTCCGGCGTGCGCAGGACTCCCGCGCAGACCGCGCCGATGGCGAAGAGCGCGGCGAACTGCGGGGTCAGCCGCATCAGCAGCTCCACGGCGGGCACCGCGGGCGCCAGCGCCCCCACCGCCACGACGATCAGGGTCACCGCGCCGAGCATCAGCGCCGCGCCCCACCTGCGCAGGACCAGCAGCATCAGCGGGAACACCAGGTAGAGCTGCGCCTCGACGGCGATCGACCACATGGCCCCGTTGGGGCTGGGGGAGCCGAAGACGTCCTGGAGCAGCAGCCCGTAGATGAGGGCCGACTGGCCCGTGGGCGGCTGCTGCCCCGGCTGCGGGATGACCGCCCACGCGATCACGAGGCTGAACAGCAGCGCCGCCCAGTACGGCGGCAGAATGCGCCAGGCCCGCCGCTGGAAGAACGTCCGGACGCTGCCGAGCCGCCACCCGGACCTGGCGGGCGAGACCGCCAGCGAGAACCCGGACAGGACGATGAACACCACGACCGCGAAATGGCCGTAGAGCAGCCATTTCGTCCAGCCGGGCGAATCGTTGACGGGAAACCCCGGCCACGTCAGCAACCAGCAGTGGTGCAGCACCACGAACAGGGCCGCCAGGCCGCGTAATCCGTCGAGCCCGGCCAGCCGGCCCCGCGTCGCCGGACGCTCCACTGTCAGCCCCAAAGGAACCCCCGTCGCCGTAGTCGGTAGGTCTATCGGTCGGGCGCGGCGGGATGTAACCGGTCCGGGACGATGTAACGTCTTCCTGCTTTTCGGCGATGGCCGTCTATAGGGCAAGCGTCGCCGATGCGGGGGAACGTACCAAAATGGAGTTCTGGAAGGCGATCCTTGGTCTTCTCCGGCGAATTCACATAGGTCCACCGCTCATCCTGCTCTCCGTCCTGGTGGGCGGCGTCGTCCATCTCGTCATCCCGGCCCAGTACACGGCCGACGTCTCGCTCGTGCTCGCCACCCCCGTCAACGGCGGCACGGTCTCCAACGACAAGGCCAAGCAGGGGCTGACCAACCCCTTCCTCAACTTCAACGACGCCCTCAAGACCGGAGCCAGCATCGTCATCCTGGCGATGAACACCCAGGACGTCTGGACGCAGCTCGGCGCCCCCAAGGACGGCCCGACCGAGATCACGATCGACGACGGGCGCACCAACCCGAACGTCCTGGACATCAACGGCCCCTACATCTACGTCAGGGTCAACAGCGACTCGGCGGAGAAGGCGACGGCCGTGCTCATGGCGGCCCGTGAGCGTGTGGCGGCCGAGCTGTTCAAGTGGCAGAAGGCGCTCGGCGCGCCGGCGAACACGTTCATCACCTCGACCGACATCGTGCCGCCCGCCAAGCCCGAGGCCGACAGCAGCCTCAGCTGGCAGGGCGCGATCGGCGCCGCCCTGCTGTGCCTGTTCCTGGGCCTCGGCATCGCCTACGGCGTGCTGACCAAACGGGCGCCCGCCCCCGAGAGGCGGCCGGACGCCGAGGCCCCGGCCCGCGAACCGCTCGCCGCACCGACGCCGCCCCCACCTCTGGCCCCACCTCTGGCCCCGGCCCCGACTCCGGCGCTCGACGAGGACAGCTCCGCCACGATGGAGTTCCCCGTCTACCGGGGAGAGCCCCTCTCGCGTGTGCCCGGGCCCAGGAAGGCGAACCAGGACGACGGCGAGGGATGAGGCCCGGCATGGACTTCTGGGCGACGGTGACGGTCCTGTTCAGACGCTGGTACGTGACCGTGCCCGCGTTCCTGCTCACGATCGCGGGCACCTTCGGCGTGTACGCCGTGGCGCCCAAGACGTTCATCTCCACCTCGGCGCTCGTCCTCACCCTGCCGGTCACCGGCGGCAGCGTGCCGAGCGACCCGGCGTTCCCCAACCCGCGCACCAACCCCCTGGTCTCCTTCGACCAGGGGCTGAGCATGACCTCCTCCATCCTCATCCAGGCGCTGAACACCCCTGAGACGGGTGCCGCGGTCGGCGCGCCGCCCGGCGGCGCCGTCACGCTCAAGATCACCAGTGGTGGCACCAACCCCGAGCTGATGCCGGCGACGCCCTTCATCGTCGTCGTCTGCGAGGCGCCGACCGCCGAGCTGGCCCACGGCATCGTCACGAAGGTGACGGCGCTGGCCCAGACGGAGCTGCGGGCCCGGCAGATCAAGGTCAACGCGCCGCCCACCACGTACGTCACCGCCACGGTCGTGGTGCCGCCGACGCAGGCCGACGAGAAGAAGGGCAGCCGGATGCGCAGCGCGGTGGTCGCCGGGGCGCTGGCGTTCTTCATGAGCCTGTTCGCCGCCTTCATGACGGAGAGCTTCGTCCGGCACCGCCGTGCCCGCCGGTCCGGCCCGGCCACGCCCCCGCGCGTCGAGGCCGCCGCGGCCAACGGCACCCGCTCGCTGGCCGGACGTGAGGGATGACCCCGATCCTCATGCCGAGGCGCGCCGACGGCGCCACGATGATCGGCATCTTCGTCCTGGTGCTGCTGGTCCTCCCGGCCCGGCTGGTGGTGGCCGGCCTCCCGCTGTCGCTCACCCCCGCCGAGATCGTGGCCCTGACGCTGGGCCTGGTGTGGGTGTGCGCCCAGATGATCAGTACGACGGGCGCCGCCAAGGGAGCCAACCCCGCCCGTACCGCGATCTTCGTCTACGGCGCGCTCCTGCTGGCCGTCTACGGGTACACGACCTCGGTCTACCTGCCCTCCGACGAGCTCAACCTCGCCGACCACACGCTCGTGCTCTACCTCGGCTACGTGAGCCTGGTCCTGGTGATGTGCGACGGGCTGGGCAGCCGCGAGCGGCTCGACTTCGTGCTCAAGGCCGTCGTGGTCGGCGGCACCTTCTCGGCGGTCGTCGCCCTGCTGCAGTTCAGGCTCGACCTCGACATCACCCAGTACATGCAGTTCCCGGGCCTGCGCCACTCGTCCACGGAGGAGGTGCCGACCGTGATCTCCCGGTCGGACCTGCGCCGGGTCGCCGGGACGCTCGGGCATCCGATCGAGTTCGGCGCGGTGTCGGCGATGGTGCTGCCCATCGCCGCGCACCTCGGCTTCCAGGCGCGCAGCCGCGGTCAGGCCGCGACCCGCTGGTGGATCTGCGCCGCCGTCATCGGGGCCGGCCTGATGTTCTCGGTGTCCAGGACGGCCGTGCTCGGTCTGGCGGGCGCGAGCATCATCCTCCTGCTCGGCTGGTCGAACCGGCGCAGGCTCATCGCCGCCGGCGCGTTCGTCGTGTTCCTCGGGTTCATGAAGGTGCTGGTGCCCGGCCTGCTCGGAACGTTCTACAACCTGTTCGCCGGGGCGGGCGAGGACAGCAGCATCATCTACCGCACGCACGACTACCCGTTCGCGATGCGGGAGTTCGCCAGGAGCCCGATCTTCGGCCGCGGGCCGGGCACCTGGTACCCGTTCAAGCATCAGGTGTTCGACAACCAGTACCTGCTGTCGCTGGTCGAGACCGGGCTGATCGGCGTGGTCGGCTTCGTCGGCGTGATCGTGGCCGGGATGTCCGTCGCCTTGTGGGCGCGCCGGCTCAGCACCGACCCGAACGTGCGCAACCTCGGGCTGACCATCGCCGCCTGCCTGGTGATCCCGCTGCTCGGCGCGGCCACGTTCGACATGTTGTCCTTCCCCGGCATCACCAGCCTGATGTTCCTGCTGATCGGCGCCGCCGGGGCGATGCTGCGCCTGGAACGCGCCGATCAGGCGGCCAGGACGCTCCTCAGCTCCTTCCACGACCCCGCCGAACGGTCGCGCTCGCTGATCGCGCTGACCGGCAGGGGCCAGGGCAGCGCGAGGTCGGGGTCGTCGTAGCGGACGGCCAGGTCCTCGGCCGGGTCGTGCTCCCTGTCGATGCGGTAGCAGACGTCGGCGTGCTCGGTCAGCGCCTGGTAGCCGTGCAGGATGCCCGGCGGCACGTACAGGTGCGCGAACGTCACGTCGTCGAGCCGGACGGTGACGTGCGAGCCGAACGTCGGCGACCCAGGACGCGCGTCCACCAGGACGTCGAGCACCGCGCCGTGGGCGGCCCGCACCAGCTTGGCCTCCCCGCGGCCGGACCGGCCGTGCATCCCCCTGATCGTGCCGAGCCGCGAGCGCGACTGGCTGTCCTGGACGAACGCGGTGTGGTCCAGCCCGTGCGCGGCGGCGATCGCGGCGTCGAAGGTCCTGGTGAACAAGCCCCGGTCGTCGTGGCTCGGCGTCGGCACGAACAGCAGCACGCCGTCGAGGTCCAGCCGCTCGACTCTCATGGTGTTCCTCTCATCCGGGCAGGGCCCGCATCCGGCGGGAGGGTCTGAGCAGGGCCACGACGGAGGCCCGCGCCGTACGCCGGCCCGCCGCCGCCCGCATCGCCTCGCCGAGCAGCACGGCGAGGTAGAAGCCCGCGGTCGCGATCCGGCCGCGGCGCAGCCTGAACAGCCGCACGCGGTTGACCGTGAGCAGCGCGGCCAGCATCGGACTGATCTTCGCCTCGCCGCCGATGTGCTCGACCAGGGCGGCGGGCTCGTACCAGAGGGTCCAGCCCGCGTCCGCGGCGCGCAGGGCGTACTCGGTCTCCTCGCTGTACAGCAGGAAGGACTCGTCCCAGGGGCCGACCTCGGCGAGCGTCGCGACCGACAGGAGCATGGCGGCCCCGGTGGCCCAGTCCGCCGGGCCGGGCCGTTCGTAGCGGTCCGGGTCGGCGACCATCTCGCCCAGCGTGCCGATGCGGCCCGCGAGCCGCCCGCCGAGCAACGACTCGGCCAGTGCGCGGCGGACGGCGGGCGTGCGCCGCAGCGAGTGGTGCAGCACGCCCTCGGTGCTGACCAGCCGGGGAACGGCGATGCCGGTGCCCGGACGGCCGAGCGCGGCCGCGAGCACGGCCAGCGAACCAGGACGAAGGCGGCAGTCGGGGTTCATCACGAAGACCGCGTCGAGCTCGTCGAGGTCGAGCGCCGCGATGCCGGCGTTGATCGCCGCCGCGTAACCGGCGTTCCTGCCCACCTGCAACGGCCTGACCGGCAGGCCGGCGGCCTGCTCGGCGAGGCGGAGCGAGTCGTCCTTGGAGGCGTTGTCCGCCACGACGACGTCGGTGAGGAGCACCCCTTCGGCGCCCTCCCGCAGGGAGGCCAGGCATCCGCCGAGGACCGGCGCGCTGTTGTAGGTCACGATCACGATCGCGAGACGGGGAGGGCCGGACGTCACATGTCGCCCATCGCGCCCCAGGAATGGATCGTTACAGGTAACAGATGGCACCGGTGAGGCGATATGGGGATAGCGGCCGGTGTCGTAGAGACGGAGAGAGACTCCATGCAGAACCTGCAGGCTTTCACCTTTCGCCGGGACGAGCTCTTTCCACTGGCGGACAAGTACTCCGAGCGGTTCCGCACGGCCTCGCCCTTCCGCCACGTGGTCATCGACGACTTCCTCCCGCCGGACGTGCTGGAGCCCGTGCTCGACGAGTTCCCGGAGCCGCGCGACGCCACCTGGGAGCGGTTCGACAGCGCGCGCGAGGTGAAGCTGGCGCTGGCCGACACCGAGCGCATGGGGCCGGCCACCCGGCACCTCCTGGCGGAGTTCAACTCCGGGGTGTTCATGGAGTTCCTGGAGCGGCTGACCGGCATCGGGCAACTCGTCTCCGACCCGCACTTCGAGGGCGGCGGCCTGCACCAGATCCGGCCGGGCGGCTTCCTCAAGGTGCACGCCGACTTCAACAAGAGCCGCAAGCTCAACCTGGACCGCCGGCTCAACGGCCTGCTGTACCTGAACAAGGACTGGGAGGAGAGCTACGGCGGCCACCTGCAGCTGTGGAACAAGGACATGACGGCGTGCGAGTCGAAGGTGCTGCCGGTCTTCAACCGGTTCGTCCTGTTCGCCACGACCGATGACGCCAACCACGGCCACCCCGACCCGCTCACCTGCCCGCCCGACCGCGCGCGGCGCTCGATGGCGCTCTACTACTACTCGAACGGCAGGCCGGCGGACGAGGTCACCGACGACCACACCACGCTGTTCAAGCAGCGGCCCGGCGAGGCGTGGAAGAGCAACCTGCGCCAGGTCGCCAAGCGCTGGACGCCGCCCGCGCTGGCCGACCTCGTCGGCGGCCGGAAGTCCAAGGGCGAGTGAGGCCGTACGCCGGAGGGTTGTGCCTTGGCCTGGTCCTGGCGGTCGTGCTGCTGAGCGCGTGTCAGAGTTCCGGGAGTGAGCCGCTCGGCTCCCGCTCACCCGCCACGCCGTCCGCGTCCGTCTCCGCCACGCCGTCGCGGGCGTCCGGGCGGGTCTGGCCGGGCCCGGACAACACGGGCGTGCCCGACGGCGTACGCCTGCGCCCGTCGGACTCCCTGGTGGTGAGCGAGAAGGGCGCGGTCATCGACGGTCTGGACGTGACCGGCTACATCACGGTCGAGGCCGACGACGTGACCATCCGCAACACGCGGGTGCGCGGGCAGCAGGACTGGTGGGGGATCCTCCAGCGTGAGGGGCGTACCGGGCTGACGGTCGAGGACAGCGAGATCTTCGGCAACGGCAAGGTGCGCACCCAGTTCGGCATCCTCAACCAGGGCAAGCTGATCACCGTCCGCCGGGTGGACGTCCACACGATCTCCAACGGCATCCTGACGCAGCAGGGTCTGGTCGAGGACTCGTACGTGCACGATCCGAAGTACTACGCGGGCGACCACACCGACATGATCATGTCCACCGGGCCGCCCGCCCCCGGCACCGAGCTGGTCATCCGGGGCAACACCGTGATCAACACGCTCGACCAGACCGGCGCGATCGCCCTGTTCCAGGACTTCGGCGTGAGCCGCGACGTCACCGTGCAGGGGAACCTGCTGGCGGGCGGCGGCTGGTCGTTGTACGCCGGGGCGGGGGCGAAGGGCAGGTCGTCCAACATCAAGGTGATCGGCAACGTCTTCAGCCGCCGCGTCTGGCCCAAGGGGGGATTCGCGGGCCCGGTCTCATATTGGGATAAGAACGGGTCCGGAAATCGATGGGACGGGAACACCTGGGAGAACGGCGGGACGGTGCCGCCGGGATGACGACCATTTGTCGGATTTAATATGACAGATGAAAAAGCTGTGATTATTGTGAATTAAGAGGAAAGCGGCGTCCTTTTCGGTAAAAAGCCTCACTCCTGCTTCCGGCATGGCTACTCTCTCCCCTTGGGGGACTCGGACCTGGCCTAGATCGGAAGGAGTCACCTGTGTCAAGGCATCGAAGAGGGAAGAGACGCGCGGGGTGGTTATCCCTGGCCGGCGTTTCCGTGGTGGCGCTGCTGGCCGGCGGGTACGGCATCATCGCCACCGACGTACTGGAGCCCCGGGCGGTCCTGACGGACGCCGGCGGGGCGCAGGCCGCGGCAGGGCCGCACGCCGCCGCCGGCCAGAAACCCAGATCGCGTCCCACCACCCAGAAGCCCCGGCCCAGGAAGACCCGGAGCCAGGAGCCGCAGTGGTGGCCCAGGCGGCCCACGAGGAAGCCGACCGCGCGCCCCACCCGCCGCCCGACCCACCGGCCCACCCATTGGCCCACTCACCGGCCGACACACCGGCCGACCGGGAAGCCCACGGTGAGCCCGTCCGTGACGCCCACAGTGGACCCGCCCGGCACCCCGACGCCGACGCCGACGCGCACCCCGACCACCACGAGCACACCGACGCCCACCCCGAAGCCGACCCCCACGCGGACAGCCACCCGGACGCCCAGCCCCACGCCCAGCCAGACCCCCACGACGACGCCCACGGCGACCCCCACGGCGACCCCCACCAAGTCGCCGACGGCCACACCCACCAGCACACCCACGGCGACGCCCACCAGCACGCCCACCAAGACGCCCCCCTCCACCCCGCCCCCGTCCCGGGACTGGCCGGGAGAGGGCAACACCGGCGTCCCCGACGGCACGAACCTGGTCAAGAAGACCGGCTCGATCGTCATCAAGGAGGACGGCAAGGTCATCGACGGCTGGGACGTCACCGGCGACATCACCGTCGAGGCCGACAACGTCACCATCCGCAACACCCGCGTCCGCGGCCAGAGCGACTACTGGGGCATCCTCCAGCGCGAGGGCTTCTCCGGCCTGAAGGTCGAGGACAGCGAGATCTTCGGCAACGGCAAGGTGCGCACCCAGTTCGGCATCCTCAACCAGGGCAAGCTGATCACCGTCCGCCGGGTGGACATCCACACGATCTCCAACGGCATCCACACCGATCAGGGTCTGATCGAGGACTCGTACGTGCACGACCCCAAGTACTACTCCACCGACCACACCGACATGATCATGTCGACCGGCACCGCGCTCCCCGGCACCGAGCTGATCATCCGCCACAACACGGTCATCAACACGCTCGACCAGACCGGCGCGATCGCCCTGTTCCAGGACTTCGGCGTGACCCGCAACGTCACCGTGCAGGGCAACCTGCTGGCCGGCGGCGGCTGGACGCTCTACGCGGGCGCCGGTCGCAAGGGCCTGTCCTCGAACATCAAGGTCGTCGACAACGTCTTCAGCCGCAAGGTGTGGCCCAAGGGCGGCTACTCGGGCGCGGTGGCGTACTGGGATCCCGAGGGGCCGGGCAACGTCTGGCGCGGCAACACCTGGGAGAGCGGCGGCGCGAGCGTGCTGGCCGACTGACGTCGCAGGCCCTCAGGACGCCCGTGAAGCGCGTACTAGGCCCGGATCGCGATGACCGACTTCACCAGCCCGCCCAGCCGCTCGAAGTGGATCCGGGACTTCGGGAAGTAGTGCCGCATCTCGGTCACGCTGAGCAGCTCGACCTCCATGGCGATCATGCGCGCGGCGTCCCGGTCGGAGGTCGGCGTGTGCACGAGCGGCCAGCGGCGCAGGATCGTCGTACGGGCGGCGAGGGGCAGGAACTGGAACCCGGGGAACAGGAAGTGCGGTTCGACCGGGAAGTACCGGTACGGCGTCTGCACCCAGTGCCGCTCGGCCATCTCGTGCACGGTGTCGGCGAACCGCTGCCGGCGCTGGTGGCCGCCGACGTGCTCGATGACGGCGTTGGAGAAGACCAGGTCGTAACGGCTGGAGCGGATCGAGGACGGGAGGTCGCAGGCGTCGGCGACGTCTGCCCGCAGCCACGACGGCAGGTCGGCGGGCGGCTGTTCCAGGTTGACGATGTGCGCGTGCGCCGGCTTGACCGGCGCCCGCATCCAGGCCCCGGCCGTGCCGCCGAGGTCGAGGACGCTCATCTGGTCGAGGTCCGGGAACCGGTCGGCGAACCAGCGCCACCGCCGTGCCCGTGCCTTGGCTCCCAGGGAGTCAGGAGCGTCCACAAAACGACTGCGCAGCGCATTCAGACGGCTCATGCAGGGGCTCCTCGGCTCCGGCCGGATCAGTAACCCCTATGCTCGCAGAATTCCGCCTGATCGGCTAAGAGTGCGATTCTTCGTGACATTCTTGCGACGCATACCAATTAACGGTCCGGCGCAGCCCTTCGTCCAAATCCGTGGCAGGTCGCCAGCCGAGCCGGTCCGCCGCCGGTACAATGTCGCCGACCTGCGTGATGTCATGCGGACGATCGGGGGCGGAACCGAATTCGGGTCGCGTGGGCGCGCCGGCGATCCGGTAAAGCCGTTCGACGATCTCGTGGGCCGGGGTTTTCAGGCCCGTCCCGATATCGAGCGTGTGACCGACCGCTTTATCCGACGTGCCCGCCAGGACGAACGCGTCGACGACGTCGTCCACGTAGATCCAGTCGGCGAGCTTGGCCCCCCTGGTGAGCCGGGGACGCTCGCCGCGCAGGAGACAGAGCGTCACGTACGGCACGAGCTTGGTGGTGTCGGGCTGCGCCGGGCCGTAGACCATGCTGGGACGCAGCACGGTCACGGGCAGGTCCCAGAGCCGGTGGTAGAGCTGCGCGTAGCCGGTGGCGGCCCACTTGGACATCGCGTACGCCGACGACGGCGGCGCGTGGTCGTTGCCCGGTCGCGGCTCCTCGATCGAGCCGGTGAACACGGTCCGGACGCCGTGCTCGCGGGCGGCCGACAACACGTTGACCGCGCCCACGACGTTGCTCTCCAGCGTGGCCCGGACGACCTCGTCGCCGCGTGACCCGGTGACCTCGCCGGCGAGGTGGAACAGCAGGTTCGGGCGTACCGACCGGAAGAGCCGCGAGGTGTCGCCGGCGTCGTCGAGCCGGGCCTGGTGCCAGATCTCGCCGTGGCGGGCCCGCTGCGGCCGCCGGCTGATCGCGTGCACCTGCGCGCCGAGCGAGCGTAGGCGTCTGACCAGGTGCGATCCGATGAACCCGGCCGCACCCGTCACCAGCACCACGGCCTCGGGCCAATACGACATCGTGGATTGACCTCCGTGGAAGATGGAGCCGTTCGGGCCGACGGCTCCATCTAATACACGAACTAGCTGATGCGCCAGGTGTCTCCACCCAAGAGCAGCTCGCTCAGGTCGCCGGGGCCCTTCTGCGCCACGGCCTCCTCCAGCTGGTTGGCCATGAGCACGTCGTAGGCCGGGCGGTCGACCTGGCGGAAGATGCCGATCGGCACGTGCTCGAAGGCCGGCTCGTCGAGCCTGCTGAGGGCGAAGGCCACCGACGGGTCGGGGTTGTGGGCGTCGTGCACGAGGATCTGCTCCTCGCTCACGCCGTCCCTGGCGACGACCTCGATGCCGCCGTTGGCGCCGCGCACGACGGCCTTGGACGAGCTCACGATCGGCTGGCCGTGTTCGAGCCGCAGCGTGATGTCGTCGCGGACCGCCGGGTCCTTGAGCTGCTCGAAGGCGTTGTCGTTGAAGATGTTGCAGTTCTGGTAGATCTCCACCAGCGACGTGCCCTGGTGCGCCGTGGCCTCGCGCAGCACCGACTGCAGGTGCTTGCGGTCGGAGTCGATCGTGCGGGCCACGAACGACGCCTCGGCGCCGATGGCCAGCGAGATCGGGTTGAACGGCTTGTCCAGCGAGCCCATCGGCGTCGACTTGGTGATCTTGCCGACCTCGGAGGTGGGCGAGTACTGGCCCTTGGTCAGACCGTAGATCCTGTTGTTGAACAGCAGGATGTTCAGGTTGACGTTGCGGCGCAGCGCGTGGATCAGGTGGTTGCCGCCGATCGACAGAGCGTCGCCGTCACCCGTGATCACCCACACCGACAGGTCGGGCCGGGAGGCGGCCAGGCCGGTCGCGATCGCGGGCGCGCGGCCGTGGATCGAGTGGAAGCCGTAGGTGTCGAGGTAGTACGGGAAGCGCGAGGAGCAGCCGATGCCGGAGACGAACACGATGTTCTCGCGCCGCAGCCCCAGCTCCGGCAGGAAGCTCTGCACCGCGGCCAGGATCGCGTAGTCACCGCAACCCGGGCACCAGCGCACCTCCTGGTCGGACTTGAAGTCCTTCAGCCCCTGCTTGACGTCCGTCTTGGGAACCAGGCTCAGGCCCTTCCCGTTCACCAGCTCAGTCACTGTCGATCACCACTGTCGATCACGTCCTGAATGACTCCGGCCAGCTCCTCGGCCTTGAACGGGAGCCCGCGCACGCGGTTGTAGCTGATCACGTCGACGAGGTAGCGGGCCCGCAGCAGCAGCGCGAGCTGGCCGAGGTTGATCTCGGGCAGCAGCACCTTGTCGTAGCTCTTGAGCACCTCGCCGGTGTTGGCCGGCAGCGGGTTGAGGTGGCGCAGGTGCGTCTGGGCGACCTTGCCGCCGTTGCGCCTGATGCGTCGTACGGCCGCCGCGATCGGCCCGTACGTCGAGCCCCAGCCGATGACCAGGACCTTGGCGTCGCCGTCGGGGTCGTCGACCACGAGGTCGGGCACGTCGATCCCGGCGATCTTGGCGGCCCGGGTGCGGACCATCAGGTCGTGGTTGTCCGGGTCGTAGGAGATGTTGCCGGTGCCGTCGGCCTTCTCGATGCCGCCGATGCGGTGTTCGAGGCCGGCCGTGCCGGGGATGGCCCACGGGCGGGCCAGCGTCTCGGTGTCCCGCTTGAACGGCAGGAACTCGCCGCCCTCGCCGTTGGGCTCGGTCGTGAACTCCTGCGAGATGTCGGGCAGGTCGGCGACTTCGGGCAGGCGCCACGGCTCCGAGCCGTTGGCCAGGTAGCCGTCCGAGAGCAACATGACCGGGGTGCGGTACTTGACCGCGATCCGCGCCGCCTCGACGGCCGCGTCGAAGCAGTCGCTCGGCGAGAGCGGCGCGACGATCGGCACCGGCGACTCGCCGTTGCGGCCGAACATGGCCATCAGCAGGTCGGTCTGCTCGGTCTTGGTCGGCATGCCCGTGCTGGGACCGGCGCGCTGGACGTCAACGATGATCAACGGCAGCTCGGTGGTGACCGCGAGGCCGACCGTCTCCGCCTTCAGCGCCACGCCGGGCCCGGAGGTGGTGGTCACGCCCAGCGCCCCGCCGAACGCCGCCCCCAGCGCCGCGCCGACGCCCGCGATCTCGTCCTCCGCCTGGAAGGTGCGGATGCCGAACCGCTTGTGCTTGGACAGCTCGTGCAGGATGTCGCTGGCCGGCGTGATCGGGTACGAGCCCAGGAACAGCGGCAGCTTCGACTGCACGCTGGCCGCGATCAGCCCGTAGGCCAGGGCCTGGTTCCCCGAGATGTTGCGATAGACGCCGGGAGCCAGCCTGGCGGGCTTGACCTCGTAGGAGACCGAGAACGACTCGGTCGTCTCGCCGTAGTTCCAGCCCGCCTGGAAGGCCGCGATGTTCGCCTTGGCGATGTCGGGCTTCTTGGCGAACTTCTGCTGGAGGAACGAGATCGTCTGCTCGGTCGGCCGGTGGTAGAGCCACGACAGCAGGCCGAGGGCGAACATGTTCTTGGCGCGCTCGGCGTCCTTCTTCGAGATCTCGAAGCCTTCGAGCGCCCTGACCGTCAGCGAGGTCAGCGGCACCGCGTGCACGCGCCACTCGTTCAGGGAGTCGTCCTCCAGCGGGTTGGCCGCGTAGCCGACCTTCTGCAGGTTGCGCTTGGAGAACTCGTCGATGTTGGCGATGATGTCGGCGCCGCGCGGCAGGTCGCCGAGGTTCGCCTTCAGCGCCGCCGGGTTCATCGCCACGAGCACGTTGGGCGCGTCGCCGGGCGTCAGGATGTCGTGGTCGGCGAAGTGGAGCTGGAAGCTCGACACGCCGGGCAGGGTCCCTGCGGGGGCACGGATCTCGGCGGGGAAGTTGGGGAGCGTCGACAGGTCGTTGCCGAACTCCGCCGTCCCCGCGGTGAAGCGGTCGCCGGTGAGCTGCATGCCGTCGCCGGAGTCGCCGGCGAACCTGATGATCACGCGGTCGAGTTGCTGGACCTGCTTCGTCACAGCTCAGTCCTCCTCGACGCGCCAAGGCGCGGTTGCTTTGGGCGCGTTCTCTGTTTCCATGCTAGATCCTCGGAAGGTCACGCGTTTGCCAGCCGCGAAAGCGGGTAACGCGGTCGGAAGTCAGGGTGAGGCGGGAGAACGACGACACAGCCCTGACGCGAGCCTGCAGAGGTCTACATGCAGGCGTGCGAAGAGGACGGTTCGGGTCACGAGCGCCAATGATACGTCCCCCCAACACGTGTGCTACGTCAGGGGCTGCTTGCGCGACTGCGTGCTCCCCGTCTCGTACAGGCGTCCGGCGCGCATCGCTGCGGAGCCGTACAGCTCTGGAACGGTCACGAAGGTGTAACCCTTCCCGCTGAGTTCTTTCAGGATGCCCGGAATCGCGTCGATCGACTCCGCATTGGTGTCGTGCAGCAGGATGATCGCCCCCGGATGGGCCTTGCGCACGACGCGGTCGGTGATCTCCGACGCCTTGGCGCCGGGCTCGTCCCTGGCGTTGACGTCCCAGCCGACCAGCGACAGTCCCAGGTCGCGGGCGACGTCGCGGACGTCCTTGCTGATCGCGCCGTAGGGCGGGCGGGCCAGCGTGGGCTCCTGCCCGATCGCCGCCCTGACGGAGTCGTCGGTACGCCGGAAGGAGTCGGCGATCTTGCTGGTGCCCTGCTTCGACAGGTCCCGGTGGGCCCAGGAGTGGTTGCCGACCAGATGGCCCTCCGCGCTCATCCTGCGCAGCAGGCCCGGCTGCGTGACGGCGTTCGTCCCGACGGTGAAGAACGTGGCCCGCGCCTTGCCGGCGGCCAGCAGGTCGAGCAGTCGCCCGGTCCCCGGCCCCGGCCCGTCGTCGAACGTCAGCGCCACGCACTTGGTCCTGGCGCAGTTCACGCTGCCGGCCCGGTTGCTGGTGGCCTCGGGACTGGCCGTGGGCGTCGTCTCCGGCCCGGCCGGAGGAGCGCTGCGGGCGGCCTCCCGTACGCTCTCCTGCGCCCGGCGTCCCAGCTCGGACAGCAGCGGCGTCACCCGTCCGGCCTGGACGGCCACGGCGACCCGGCCGAGCGAGCACGGCCCGACCTGGCAGTCGTCGAACTCGACCACCAGGTCACCGCCGTGGTTGAAGGCCATGGAGTCGAACTGGTCGGGGTCGGCGCGCACGCCGTCCCGCTCGACCTGCGGCCCGCGTCCCTTGAGCTGCTCCTTGACCAGCACCGTGAGCCGGTCGAGCGCCTGCTGCCCGCCGAGCAGCGCCATGGACCCGGCCGCCTTGCCGGTATGCGGGTCGAACCAGAAGGTACGGGTGGAGTTGCCCCAGCTCGCGCCCAGGAACTCGCCGGTGCGCAGCCGTACCCCGACGGCCTCGGGGGAGCGGGCGGCGAGCTGCCAGTCCATGTTCAGCTCCGAACGCGGGTAGCCGCCGTTGACGCTCTTGGCGGCCCGGAAGGCGCGCAACTGCCGCTCGGCCTCCGCGCGCAGGACGCGGTTCAGGCTCGGCGCGTCGGTCAGTTCGGGGTAGCTGATGTGCACATATCTGCTGTGGTCGTCCTTGTTGGTGATGTTCGCCGTGGACAGGCCGACGACTGTCGCGGGGTCGACGAAGTCGATCGCGGTCGGCTCTGCCGGGACCAGCACGTCCCGCTCGGGCGAGGCGGCGGCCAGCCCGCAGCCCCCGGCCGAGAGGGCCAGCAGAGCGATTCCAGTAAAGAATCGCGTTTGGTGCATGTCTGTCAGGGTATGGGGGCGACTATCCCTTTTGCCCTGTCTTGGGGTTATGGGGTCTGAGGTTTGACTGGGTTACGATCACGTCATGGAGGGCTACTTCGGGTCCTACGTGCTGGTCGCCGTGCTGTTCGCGATCGGCGTCGCCATCGTCGCCGGGGCCCTCACGGTCAACCGGCTCCTGCGGCCCACCAGGCCGACCCCCGAGAAGCTGACCACGTACGAGTGCGGCGTCGACCCGGTCGGCGACGGCTGGGCGCAGTCCCAGGTCCGCTACTACGTCTTCACCTACCTCTACGTCGTCTTCGCCGTCGACGCCGTCTTCCTCTTCCCGTGGGCCACGATCTTCGACGCGCCCGGCTACGGGGTGACGACCCTGGTCGAGATGTTCGTGTTCCTCGGCTTCATCACCCTCGGCATCCTGTACGCCTGGCGCAAACGCGTCCTGTCCTGGACGTAGATCACTATTGACGACCGCTTGGCGTTTCGGCACATTTGTCAGCCGTGTCGAGCACCGGCAAGGGATGGGCGGCGCGCCGCCAGGCAGCCGTCGTCCACAACCTCCACCGTGACGTGATCCGCGCCGCCCGCGAGGGCGGCACCGCTCGGGCGGGCGGGTCGGCCGGGCTCGCGCGTGCGGCCGGTTACGCCCTCGCCGCGCTGGTGCACCTGCTGCCGTTCGCCTTCCTGGCCATCGGCGTCTATCTGGTGACCAGGTTCACCATACTCAGCGTGCCGATCGGGCTGATCGTCATCGACCTCGCCTGGCTGACGCGTCCCCGTCCGGTGCGCGTCCCGGGCGGAGCCGAGACCCTGACCCGGCAGAACGCACCCCGCCTGTACGAGCTGATCGACCGGATAGGCGCGGAGGTCGGCGCGCCCCGCACCGACCTCGTCGTGCTCAGCGGCGCCGTGAACGCCGCGTTCACCACGTACGGCTGGCGTCGGCGTCCTCTGGTGGAGATCGGTTACCCCCTCTGGATGCTCCTGACCCCGGCCGAACGCGTGTCGGTGCTCGCCCACGAGATGGCCCACTCGCGCAACGGCGACGCCAGGCACGGGCTCGCCGTGGGCGGCGCGCTGCATTCGCTGTACGAGCTGCGGGAGGTGACCCGGTTCTGCTGGCAGCCGGGCGACGGCCTGTCCCGGCTGGCCGCCGAATGCCTGCTCGCGGTCGTCGGGCTGCCCGTGCGGGGGGTCACCGTCGTCCTTGAGCTGCTGCTCTACCGGTCGTCGCAGCGGGCCGAGTACCGCGCCGACGCCATCCAGGCCCGCGTCGGCGGGACCGACGCGGCCCTCTCCCTGATGGACGCCCTGAGCACGCGGGTCCTGCGGGCCCACCGGTTCCTGAGCACGCAGACCCTCGCGGTGGGCCGGCAGGACCTGTGGGCGGAGCTGCGGGCGTACGTCACCGCCACGCCGGAGTCCGAGCTCGAACGGCTGCGCGAGGAGACCATGCTGGAGGAGCTGCGGGTGGACAGGACCCATCCGCCCACGCACCTGCGGCGCGACCACCTGGCGGCGCTGCCGTACACGCGGACGCTGGTGCGGGCGGAGGCGATGGAGGAGATCGAGGAGGAGCTGGCGCTGCCGGCGGAACGCGTGGCACGCGGCCTCAAGGAGGACGCCCAGTCGGCCCTGTACCGCTGAGCGGGAGGCGCGTCCTTTGCCTGACCTGCGATTCGCGCAAGAATGGGCGACATGGCAGCAACGGATCTCCCGATGCCCACCGTCGGACCTGTCTCCAGGCTCGCGCCCAAACCCATGCGGTTCGTCCTCAACTGGGGTCGGCGCTATTCCCTGTGGGTGTTCAACTTCGGGCTGGCCTGCTGCGCCATCGAGTTCATCGCGACCTCCATGAGCAGGCACGACTTCATCCGGTTCGGGGTGATCCCGTTCGCCAACGGCCCCCGTCAGGCCGACCTGATGATCGTCTCCGGCACGGTCACCGACAAGATGGCCCCCGCCGTGAAGCGCCTCTACGAGCAGATGCCCGACCCCAAGTACGTGATCTCGTTCGGCGCCTGCTCCAACACCGGCGGCCCCTACTGGGACTCCTACTGCGTGACCAACGGCGTCGACCAGATCATCCCCGTCGACGTCTACGTGCCCGGTTGCCCGCCCCGCCCCGAGGCCCTGCTCTACGGCATCATGAAGCTCCAGGAGAAGATCGCGGGGGAGAAGCTCAGCGACCGCTACGTCTGGTCCCGCTCCCACGGCGCCGAGGACCAGGCGTGAACGCCGCCGCCGTCGCCGCCCGGTTCGGCGAGCGCGCCGAGCTCAGCGAGTCCTACGGCGAGACCACGATCGACGTCGCCCCCGCCGACTGGATCGAGCTGCTGACCTACGCCCGCGACGACCTCGGCCACGCCTTCTTCGACTGGCTGACCGGCGTGGACGAGCCCCCCGACGCCTTCGTCGTCGTCGCCCACGTCTACAACCTGGACACCCGCGAGCGGCTGCTGCTGCGCACCCGTGTGCCGCGCGCCGACCCGCGCCTGGCGTCCGCCGTCGGCGTCTACCGGGGGGCGAACTGGTACGAACGCGAGACGTACGAGATGTTCGGGGTGATCTTCGAGGAGCACCCCCACCTGGTGCCGCTGCTCCTGCCCGACGGCTTCGAGGGCCACCCGCTGCGCAAGGACTTCGTGCTGGCCGCCCGCGTGGCCAAGCCGTGGCCGGGCGCCAAGGAGCCGGGCGAGTCCGGGCACGGCGCCCCGAGCCGCCGCAAGACGCTTCCGCCCGGAGTACCGGCCGATTGGGGTCCGCCTGATGCTTGAAGTGGTGCTGAGCTTCGTCGTCATCCTCGTCGTGTTCCTGGTGCTGCCGCTGATCGTCGGCCAGACCGAGCACAAGGTCATGGCCCACATGCAGTCGAGGCTCGGCCCCATGTACGCGGGCGGCTTCCACGGCTGGGCGCAGCTCATCGCCGACGGCGTGAAGTTCATGCAGAAGGAGGACGTCATCCCGGCCGCGGCCGACCGCCGCATCTTCATGATCGCTCCCGGCGTGGCCCTCGTCCCGTACCTGATCGTGCTGATCGTCATCCCGCTCGACCGCGGCCTGGTCGCCGTCGACCTCGATCTCGGGCTGTTCTTCGTGCTCGCCGTCATGGGCGTCGGCGTGCTCGGCGCGATCATGGCCGGATGGTCGTCGGCCAACAAGTACTCGGTGCTCGGCGGGATGCGGGCGGCGGCCCAGCTCATGTCGTACGAGCTGCCGCTGGTGCTGGCGGCCTCTTCCGTGGCGATGGCGGCGGGCACGTTGTCGATCCCCGGCATCGTCGAGGCGTGGCAGTGGTGGTGGCTGCCCTGGCAGGCGATCGGCGGCGTGGTGTTCTTCCTGGCGGGGCTGGCCGAGCTGCGGCGTCCGCCGTTCGACATGCCGATCGCCGAGTCCGAGATCATCATGGGCCCGATGACCGAGTACACCGGCATGCGTTTCGCCCTGTTCATGCTCTCCGAGTACGTCGGGATCGTCGTCCTGTCCTTCCTGACCACCGTGCTCTTCCTGGGCGGCTGGCACGGGCCGTTCCTGCCGGGCTGGATCTGGACCCTGATCAAGGTCTTCGCGCTGGCGTTCGTGGTGATCTGGCTGCGGGTCACCTATCCCCGGCTGCGTGAGGACCAGCTCCAGAAGCTCGCCTGGGCCGGGCTGGTGCCGCTGGCCCTCGTCCAGCTCGCGCTCACCGGCGTGGTGAAGGTCCTCGTCTGAGGTCCGCGGGGCTTTCTGTTGTGGCGACGGAAACTTTATGTCGTGCTTATCCGTCGTACCCGGCATAGGGGGCCCCAGATGAAGGGGACGACTTGTGAACGCGCAACTCCTGCCCGTAGCGGGTGCGATGAAAGGCGCCCGCTGCCCGAAAGTCAGCCTGACCTCCGACGGCCGAACCTTGACCGTCACCGACGAAGCCAGGGGCCGTTCGACGACCCTGTCACCCGCATCGCTCTACCGTTACGGCTACTCGATCGACGGTTCCGGAAAGAAGTCGCAGGTCCTGACGGGGGTCGCCGCCCTCGACCCCGACGGACTGGTCCTGCTGGACCTCCCCGGCGACTGGCACCCGCCCCACCTGCGGGACTTCGCCGCCAAGGCCGGAATCCCCCTCAGAGACGGCCAGGACGACGGCTCCGAGCGGACCCGCCGGATCCTCGCCGCCCGCGCGCCCGGCTGGGAACGCGTCCGCGGCCTTCCGGTGCCGCGACCGGCCAGATGGAACCTGGCGCTGGGCGTGTGCGCGGGAGTCGCCGGGCTCGGGCTGATGGTGTACCTGGGGGTCACCGGGATGTGGGGGGCCTGGCGCGGCTTCTCGGCCGTCGGACGGGTCCTGATGGAACTGATCGAGGCCAAATGGCTGCTGGTCGCCTTCAGCCCTGCCCTGCTGGTCGTCCGGCCTGTGCTGGGCGGGGTGCATCGGTGGCAGGCGGGGCGCGGCGTGATCGTGGGGCCGCCGGAAGGGCCGTATCTGCGAATGAAGTCGTCCAGGAGGTTGTCGGTCTATCGCCGGTCGGGGGTCATCGCCGAGCTTCCGGTCGAACGGGGCAGCAGCCTTCTCCGGTACCGCTTCGACGACCTGTCCGGCATCTTTCTCCTCGACCCCGCCGGGAACCCCTTGATCCACCTTCCCGGCCGCTGGGCCCCCGCCGCTCTTCACCGCTTCACCGAACGCCACGGCCTGGGCCTGGCGATGCACCGCATATCCCGGGACGAATACCTGACCCTCACCACCCATTCCCCCCAAGCCATCCCCTGACCCCTCTGCCCGCCCCTTCGAGCCGGGTCGAGCTCCGGCTGTCCGGCCTGCGGACGGGGAAGGTCCGCCGCTGCCTCTGACCGTCCGTCGGAGGCGCCGGTTCCGTACGGAGGCGTCGGCGTCTAGTGGACGATCGCCACCATCACGTCCGACGCCGACGGCCGTTCCTGGGGGCGCTTGTTCAGGCAAGCCCCCACAATTCCCCGTAAGGCGGGCGGTAACGGCGACAGATCCGGATGAACCGTAAGCACCCGGTTGAAGACCGCAGGCACGGTGTCCTCCCCGAACGCCGGCCGCCCCGTGGCCGCGAACATCATCGTCACCGCCCAGCTGAACACGTCGGACGCGGGCCCCACAGGCTCCCCGGTCAGTTGCTCAGGCGACATGTACGGCGGCGTCCCCACCATCTTCCCGGACGTCATGGTCATCCTGTCGAGCGCGCGGGCGATCCCGAAGTCGATCACCCGCGGCCCGTCGTGCCCGATCAGCACGTTGCTCGGCTTGAAGTCACGATGCACCACCCCGGCCTTGTGGATGGCCGCCAATGCCCCGGCTGTGGATAACGCGAGCCGCGTCAGGCCGTCCTCGTCGCGGGGCCCGTGGCGCCGTACGAGTTGCTCCAGCGACGGCCCTTCCACGTATTCGGAGACGATGTACGCGTGCTGCCCGTTGATGTTCACATCGAGCACCCGGGCTGTGGAAAACGTGGCGACCCGCCGAGCCGCGTCGACCTCCCGCGCGAACCTCGTACGTGCCGTCTCGTCTACCAGGTCGTGCAGCACCTTGACCGCCACCCGCACCCCGTTGGGCGCCATGGCGAGGTAGACGGCCCCCTGCCCGCCGCGCCCGAGCTGGTGCAGCACCCGGTAGTGCCCGATCCACTCCGGCTGCCCGGGATGCTGCTGACGGGTGGGGGCCGTGGTGCGCTGATGCACGTCGGTGGGACGGTATTGCGGCACGGGCCCCTGCGCCTGCACGGGCGGCCGGTGACGTGCCCGCGCCATCGCCGGCACCAGGACGATCGAATGGGCGATCCCGCCGATCCAGCCGACCACGAACCCGAACGAGATCAGGGTGGACATCGGCTCGGGAATGCTGTCGAAGTCGTCGTAAAGGATGATGGCGATGGCGAACGAGCCGATGAGGACCAGGTAGACGCAGGCGCCGATGGCCTGCCAGGTGCTCCGCAGCCAGTACGCCGCGAACCCGATCGTGAACGGGGTCGCCAGCCCGCACGAGATGAGGGCCAGGACGGCCCACCCGATGGCGGCCGCCCACGCCCCACTACTGGGACGGACCGGATGGCTGTACGGCATGGCCGAGAGACTATCGCCATGCAGTCGTTCATATCGGACAGTCACCCAGCCTGTGGATAACTTCCACTGAACCTGTGGATGGCTGTGGAAAAACTGGGGACAACGGTCTTGGCTCATTCACCTCCGCCGCCAAGTACGTCATGATGTTGAACCATGGCGCGGATACCGGGAGTCGGACTGGCAAAAGGGCTGTCCATCACTCTTCGCCACATGCTGCGCAAATCCGTCACCCAGCAGTATCCCGAGGTCAAGCCGGCTCTGCCGCCCCGCAGCCGTGGCGTTATCGCCCTGGTTGAGGAAAATTGCACCTCTTGCATGCTCTGTGCCCGAGAGTGCCCCGACTGGTGCATTTACATCGACTCCCACAAGGAGACGATCCCGGCCCCGGAAGGCGGACGTCCCCGCCAGCGCAACGTGCTCGACCGATTCGCCATCGACTTCGCCCTGTGCATGTACTGCGGCATCTGCATCGAGGTCTGTCCCTTCGACGCCCTCTTCTGGTCTCCGGAGTTCGAGTACGCCGAGGGTGACATCCGTAACCTTCTGCATGAGAAGGACAAACTGGCGTCCTGGACCCAGACCGTCCCGCCGCCGCCTGCCCACGACCCCGGCGCCGAGCCTCCGAAGGAGCTGACGGCCGCCCCTCGCCGTCCCGCGGCCCGTACCGGGACCGCCCGCCCCGGCGCGCCCGGCCCCGCCGGCGCCGAGGCCCGGCGCGCCACGCGAGAGCGCGCCGCCGGACCGCGCGAGGCCGCCACGAGCGAAACCGGCGCCGGAACGCCGGCGAGCCCTCAGGAAGCGGGCGCCGCCCGTCCGGGGGGCGTAGAGCCGGGGGCGGCGGCCTCCGGTGGGATCGCGGGCGCCGAGCCTGAAGCCGGCGCCGAATCGGCGCTCGGCCCCGACTCCGCCGTAAGCGCAACCCCCAGCACAGAAGCAGCGCCACCTTCCGAACGTGCCGAGGCGGCTCCGTCCCAACAAGGCGGTGACGACACCGGGCGGGCCGACACCGGGCGGGCCGGCGTGACTCCGGCTCCTGGGCGCACGGACGCCGGCCCGTCGGCCGGGGGCGTCGAAAAGCGGGCTCGGCACAGCGCCGACCAGGGGGAGCGGGCGCGCGAGCAGGCCGGTTCCACGGAAGCACCTGAAGCCGCTCCCGGCGAGGGCCCTGCGGCGACCCCTCCCACTGCGGGCCGCCGCGAGCGTACGCGCAGGCCCATGTCGAACGTGCGAGGCATCCGCCCGCCAGGCGCTCTCCCTCCCAGCCCGCAGCCGGCCGAACCGTCATCCACAGAACCCACCCCCGAGCAGGGACAGGAGACGAAGGCTCCGGCCCACCCGTCCGAGCCGACGAAGCCCTCATCCGAGACAAGCCCGTCAGACACGACGGAGCCCTCAGACGTGACGAACGGCGAGGTTCCCACCGAACCCCAGGGCGACGCACCCCGCGCCAACGAGGACGACGACGCTGCCATCTCGGCAGGCGAGGAGCCGAACCGCACGCCCGCCCAGGACCAGGGCCCGCAAGCTTCGGAGGAGCCCCCGCCGGGAACGACTTCATCCACAGGCGAGCCGCCCTCGAACAGGTTTTCCACAGCCACGGGTGAACCGTCACCGGAACCCGGGCCGGAGGAGCAGACTTCATCCGCGAGCCCCCGCAGGCGCAGGATGGCGGACCCACGGTCCATCCGACCGCCGGGGCGGCTCGGCCCTGACGACCCAGAGGAGTCCGAGGAGGAGTCGTGACCGAGGCGGTGCCCTCCTACCTGTCACCCACCGGGCAAGAGATCGTCTTCTTGCTGCTGGGAGCGGTAGCGGTTGGATCGGCGCTGCTCGTCGTCACGACCAGACAACTCGTCCACGCCGCCCTCTGGCTCGTGGTCTCCTTCGGCGCGCTCGCGGGCGGCTACCTGGTGCTGACCGCCGAGTTCGTGGCCTGGGTCCAGGTGTTGATCTACGTGGGCGCGGTGGTGGTCCTGATGCTGTTCGGCATCATGCTCACCCGCGCCCCGATCGGCCGTTCCGCCGACCTCGACAGCGGCAACCGTCCGGTGGCGGCCGTGGTGGCGGTGGCGACGGCGGCGGTCCTGGTCACGGTCGTGATCGACGGTTTCCGTACGGCGTACACACCGCTGACGCCGGGCCACGGGGCGGCGAAGGAGCTGGGCGCCAGCGTCTTCGCCACGTGGGTGCTGCCGTTCGAGGCGCTGTCCGTGCTGCTGCTCGCCGCATTGATCGGAGCCATCGTGCTGTCCCGTACGGACATTCCCGGCTCGCCGCCCGATGAGACGGGGGGTCACTAGTGCACATCGTCTACCCGGCGGTCGTCTCCGCGCTCCTGTTCTCCGTGGGCGTCTACGGTGTGCTCGCCAGGCGCAACACGATCCTCGTGCTGATGTCGGTCGAGCTGATGCTCAACGCCGTCAACCTCAACCTGGTCGCCTTCGACGTGTGGCTGCGCGACCGCCTGCACAGCGGCCAGGTGCTCACCCTGTTCGTCATCGTCATCGCCGCGGCCGAAGTCGGCCTGGGGCTGGCGATCGTCCTGGCCCTCTACCGCAACCGCCGTACCGTCGACCTCGACCACCTCCGCGACCTGTCCGAGCCCGCCGACGAACGCCCGGCCCTGCTCTCGAGCGCCACCCAGGCCCCTGTCGACAACCGCCAACCCGCCCCGGCCCTCGACGGCGGCCGCGCAGACGACCAGAGCGCCGAGCGAGGAGGCAAGCCGTGACGACGTTCCCGCTGCTGGCCGTGCTCCTGCCCGCCATCGCCGCCGCCATCGCCCTGTTGCTCTCCCGCCGGCCGCACCCCCGCACACCGGCCCAGGAACAGCCACCACGCCACACCCCCACCGACAGAGCGCGACTCGCGGCGGCCGAGAAGACCCTCGGCGAACGGGCCAACACCCGGGCCGCGTGGATCGCCATCCTCCCGACCGCCGCCTCGGCCGTCCTGGCCCTGTGGCTGGCCTGGGGGCCGGGCTTCACGTTCCTGGACGGCGGCACACCCTCCGAGCCCGTGGGCCGCGCGTACGGCACGATCGTCACCGGCGGCGTCCCGATCTCGCTCGTCCTCCAGGCCGACGACCTGTCGGCCATCCTCGGCGTCCTCGTGACACTCGTGGCGCTGGCCGTGCAGGTCTACTCGGTCGGCTACCTCAAGGACGACCCCCGCTACCCGTCATACAGCGCGTTCATCAGCCTGTTCACCGCCGCCATGCTCCTGGTGGTCTACGCGGGCGACCTCCTGGTCCTCTACGTGGGCTGGGAGATCATGGGCCTGTGCTCCTACCTTCTCATCGGTCACTGGTGGGAAGACCGGGGCAACTCACGCGCGGCGGTCAAGGCGTTCCTCGTCACCCGGCTCGGCGACGTCGGCTTCCTGTTCGGCATCTTCGTCCTGGGCACGGCGGCGGGCAGCTTCCGTGTCGCCGACGTGCTGGCGAAGGTGCCCGACATGTCCGCGGCCACCCTGACGACGGCCACCATGTTGTTGCTGTGCGGTGTCGCGGGCAAGAGCGCCCAGGTGCCGCTGCACACCTGGCTCCCGGACGCCATGGCCGGCCCGACGCCGATCAGCGCGCTGATCCACGCCGCCACCATGGTCGCCGCCGGCATCTTCATCGTGGCCAGGCTCTTTCCCGCCTTCCTCGCCGCCCGACCCACGCTCGACGTCCTGGCCGTCATCGCGGCGATCGGCATGCTGGGCGCCGCGCTGGCCGCGTTCGCCCAGGACGACCTGAAACGCGTGCTCGCCTACTCCACGGTCAGCCAGCTCGCCTACATGGCCGGCGGCCTGGCCGCGGGCTCCGACCGGGCGGCCATCTTCCACCTGGTGACGCACGGGGCGTTCAAGGCGCTGCTGTTCCTGTGCGCCGGAGTGGTGATCCACCACGTCGGCTCCAACCTGATGACCCAGATGGGCGGGTTGCGCCGCGAGCTGCCGGTCACGTTCGTGACGATGACGGTGGGTTTCGCCGCTCTGATGGGCCTCCCACCGGCCAGCGGCTTCTTCAGCAAGGACGGCGTCCTGGCGGCCATGGACAACGCGCTGGCCGGCGGAGGCCTGACGGACGCCGCCGCACTGCTCCTGTACGGCTGTGCGCTCGCCACCGTCGCCGTCACCGGCGCGTACGCCACCAGAGCCTGGCTCCGCACGTTCTTCGGGCCGCCGCGAGTGGTGGCGCTCCCCGAGCCCGAGCCCGGCACGGCCCACGTCGTCGACGTCACCGAGGCCCCCAGGACCATGCTCGTGCCCGTCATGCTCCTCACCGTCCCCGCCCTGCTGCTGGGCTTCGCGGTGGAGCCGCACGTGGACCTGGCGGTGGCCGCGATCAGCGTCGTGCTCGCCCTGCTCGGCGCGGGTGTCGTCTACGCCGTCTGGCGCGGCGACCCGCTCACCGATCCGGCACGCCTGCTGGGCCCACTGCGGGCCCCCTGCGAGCACGCGTTCTACGTGGACGGCCTCTACGCCGCGCTGTTCGTCCGCCCGATCATGGCCCTGGCCCGGCTGGTCGTCAGAACGGACGACGTGGTCGTGGACGGCGCCGTCCGCGGATCGGGCCGTACCGCCCGCGGCCTGTCCGGATGGCTGCGCCTGGCCCAGAACGGCAACGTCCAGCTCTATGTCAGCGGCGTCCTCGCCGGGGTGCTCCTGATCGCGGTGGGGGCGGTGATGCTCACATGACGGCCCCCAGCCGCATCAGAGCGGCCCACACGACGAGCCACGACCATCCGGGCACGAGTGCGCACCCGCGCGGGACGGTGGTGATCTCATGACGGGCTGGCTGCCGGTCGCACTGCTCGCCGTGCCGCTGCTCGGCGCGCTCCTGCTCCTCCTCGCCCCCGGCGCGCTCCGCCCGGCCCTGCGCACGTACGGCCTGATCCTCTCGGGCATCACGCTGGCGCTGGCCCTGGTCATGACCGCCACGTTCGATCACGGACGTCCGACGCGCCTGCAGTTCACGGTCGACCAGCCGTGGATCCCCGGCCTGGGGCTGCGCTTCCATCTGGGCGTCGACGGCATCTCGCTGCCGCTGATCGTCCTGACCGCGCTGCTGACGTTCCTCTGCTTCGGCTACCTCTCCTGGGGGCGGGCCCGCACGCCGAGCCGCTTCCTGGGAAACAGGCCGCGGGCGCTCGTGTTCACGCTGCTGGTGCTCGAAGTCGGCATGATCGGCACGTTCCTCGCCCTCGACCTGCTGCTCTTCTTCGTCTTCTTCGAGATCGTGCTGATCCCGATGTACTTCCTGATCGGCATCTGGGGCGGGGCGGGGCGCCGGGCGGCGTCGATCAAGTTCATCCTCTACACGCTGCTCGGCTCGGTCGTGATGCTCCTCGGCCTGCTGCTCGTCTGGGCCCAGACCGGCACGCTCGACCTGGCCGAACTGGCCGCGTCCCACGGCGCGGGGATGTCCAGGTCCGTGCAGATCCTGGCGTTCGTGGCGATCGGTGTGGGCCTGGCGGTCAAGACGCCGATGTGGCCCCTGCACACCTGGCTGCCCGACGCCCACACAGAGGCCCCGACCGTCGGCTCGGTGCTGCTGGCCGGCGTGCTGCTGAAGATGGGCACGTACGGTTTCGCCAGGATCGCCATCCCCGTCCTCCCCGAGGGGGCGATCGCGGTTGCGCCCTGGCTGGGGGCGTTCGCCGTGGTCGGCGTCATCTACGGCGCTCTGGCCTGTCTGGCGCAGCGTGACCTCAAACGCATGATCGCCTACTCGTCCGTGGGGCACATGGGCTTCGTCCTGCTCGGCTTCGCCACCCTGACCCCGGTCGGCGTCAACGGCGCCCTGTTCGCGAACGTCGCCCACGGCCTGATCACCGGCCTGCTGTTCTTCCTGGCCGGCGCGATCAAGGACCGCTACCACACGGCCGACATGCCGAGCCTCGGCGGCGGCCTGCTGGCCACGATGCCGCGCCTGGGATCGGTGCTCACCTTCGCCGCGATCGCCTCGCTCGGGCTGCCCGGTCTGGCCGGGTTCTGGGGGGAGATGCTGGCGCTGTTCGGGGCGTTCCAGCCGGCGAGCGGCCTGCCGCGTCCGCTCTTCCTGACGTACATGGTGATCGGTGGCTTGGGGGCGGTCCTGACGGCCGCGTACTTCGTGCTCATGCTGTCCCGCGTCACCCACGGCCGCCCGTCGGGGCATGCGCGGCAGCCGGCCGGCGAGACGCCCGACGAACGTCCGGTGGCGCCCCTCGGCTCGGACGAGTCGCTCGCGGGGCAGCCGACCACGACGCTCGAAGCCGAGAACGTCCAGCAGGGCATCGATGACATCCGGTCCTACGAGCTGGCGGCGTGGACCCCGCTGGTGGTCCTGATCCTGCTCTTCGGGCTCTGGCCCGGCCTCCTGCTCTCACTCACCACGCCGGCCGTGCAGACGCTGCTGGGAGCCCTGTCATGACTCAGCAGATCGACTACTTCGTGATCGCGCCGCCGCTGGCGCTGGCGGTGGTGGCCGGGCTCGTGCTGCTGCTCGACGCGTTCCTGCCGTCGTCGGCGCGCACACGGACCGCACTCGGGCTGGTGACTCTGGCGGGGGTGACCGCGGCCCTCGGGTTCGTGATCGCGCAGGCCGTGAGCGGTACGTCCCGGGCCACGTTCTGCGTCCCGCCGGAGCTCGCGGCCGGCGAGGCGGGCTCATTGTGCTCGTTCGTCGCCGACCGGTTCACGACGGCGTTCGCGGGGCTGGTGCTCGTCGCGGCCCTGGTGGTCGTGCTGATGTCGATGGCGGAGCTGGCCGGCGGCGGCATCCCGGCCGGCGAGTGGTACTTCCTGCTGCTCGGCACCCTCGTCGGCGCGGTGACCCTGCCCGCCTCCCGCGACCTGGTCATGCTCGTGGTGGCGCTCGAACTGGTCTCGCTCCCGGTGTTCGCCCTCACCGCGCTCAAACGTTACGACGGCCGCGCCTCCGAGGCCGCGGTCAAGCTCTTCGTCGTGTCGGTCGTGTCCACGGCCATCATGCTGTTCGGCGTCTCCCTCCTCTACGGCATCTCCGGGACGGTCTACCTCTCCCGTCTGGCGGCCGTCCTGAGCGGCCGGGCCCCGGCGCCGGGAGCGGCGGCGGGCACGTACTCCACGGCGTTGGAGACGGCCCACGGGCTGCCCGCGGTCGTCACGGTGGGCGTCGTCCTCGTGGCGGCCGGGTTCGCGTTCAAGATCGCCGCAGTGCCGTTCCACTCCTGGGCGGCGGACGTCTACCAGGGCGCGCCCATCCCGGTGGCGGCCCTGCTCTCGGTCATCTCCAAGGCGGCCGGGTTCGCGGGGCTCATCCTGATCCTGGTCACCGCCCTGGCCGGGCAGTCGTCCACCTGGGGGCCGGTGATCGCGGTCATCTCGGCGCTGACCATGACCGTGGGCAACCTGCTCGCCATGCGCCAGCGTTCGGCCGTCCGCATGCTGGCCTGGTCCTCGGTCGCGCAGTCCGGCTACGTCCTGGCCCCGCTGGCGATCGCCGCCACGGCGGCCACGTCCCAGGCCGCGACCGGCACGTCCGTCGCGTACCTGGTCATCTACGCGGCCATGAACCTCGGCGCCTTCGCCGTCGTCCTGCTCGTCTCCAGAACTTCCCCACGCAATGAGCTCGACGACTACCGCGGCCTGGTCCTGCGCAGCCCGGCCGCCGGGATCGCGCTCGCGTTCTGCCTGGTCTGCCTGGCAGGGCTGCCGCCGGGGCTGGCCGGCCTCTTCGCCAAGGTCTTCGTGTTCCGGACGATCGTCGAGGGCGGCCTGGGCTGGCTCGCGCTGGTCATGGCCGTCAACACCGTGATCGGCCTCTACTACTACGCCGTATGGGCGTCCCGCCTCTTCACCCCTTCAGGAGAGAGGCGCCTCCGTAGCCCGTCCCCGGCGGCGTGGCTCGCCGTCGGCCTGGCCCTGGCCGTGGCGATCCTCTTCTCGGTCGCTCCCCAGCTCGTCCTCGACCTGACCTCGTTATCGGCCACGAGCTGACCGTGGGCGGGTCCACCGGCTGTTCGCACTGCGGGGCAGCCGGGCCGCAACCCGCCCTGCTTCCCCCGGAACAGGGGGTAAGTCGCGCTCCGCCCGCAGCTGAGCACGCCGGGGAACGATAACCCGGGTCATCGTCGTTGGACGAGGTGAAACCCGGACCACGAAGGGGGGAGACCTTGCACCACAACGGTCTGCGTACCGCCATCCTCCTGGGAGGTCTGTCGGCGTTCATCATCGTGGTGGGCGCGTGGCTCGGCGGTGGCACCGGCCTGCAGATCGCGCTGGTACTGGCCCTGCTGAGCAACGGCGTCGCCTACTTCTTCTCCGACCGCATCGCGCTGTCGGCCATGCGGGCCAGGCCGGTCAGCGAGGTCGAGCACCCCACGCTCTACCGGATCGTCCGCGAGCTCTCCACCGAGGCCCGCCAGCCGATGCCGCGCCTGTACATCTCCCCGACGGTCCAGCCCAACGCGTTCGCCACCGGACGCAGCCCACGTAAGGCCGCCGTGTGCGTCACGTACGGCCTGACCCAGCTGCTCGACGAGTCCGAGTTGCGCGGCGTGATCGGGCACGAGCTGTCGCACGTGTACAACCGGGACATCCTTGTCTCGTCCGTGGCCGGCGCGCTGGCCACGATGATCACGTGGCTGAGCTACGTCGCCGTCTTCTTCGGCGGTTCCGACGACGACGAGGGCCCCGGCTTCGTGGGCGCCCTGCTGATGATGATCCTCGGGCCGGTGGCGGCCGGGATGGTCCAGATGGCGATCTCACGGACGAGAGAGTTCCAGGCTGACGAATCGGGCGCGAGGCTCACGGGTGACCCGCTGGCCCTGGCCTCGGCGCTTCGCAAGATCGAGATGGGCGCGCGCAGGTTGCCGCTTCCCGAGAACAGCCGCCTGACCTCGGCTTCGCACATGATGATCGCGAACCCGTTCAGCGGATCCGGCTTCGGCCGCCTCTTCTCGACCCACCCGCCCACGTCGGAGCGGGTGGCAAGGCTGGAGCGCATGGCCGGCTACCGCCGCTGACCTTCCCGATCAGATGGACCGAGGGCGTTCCTGGTCGGGTGAGGCTGAGGAGGCGAATCCGTCGCGACTGCGCCAGGGCTGCTGAAATCGACCGAGAGCCCCGAATCCGGCCTTCCTGTCAGAGCTTCGCCATCCGCTCTCCACCGGCCGTGCCGCAATCGATCAGGGCCTTCCGGCCCTGTCTCGGAAGGCAGCGAGGGCTCGCGTACGGCTCGGCGGGCCTCACCGCTCGGCTGTTACCCGAGCTCGCCGGCCGCCGTGACCTTCCTCAGGATGGCCGGCAGGTCCTCGGGGAAGAAGGTCTCCCCGGTGTTCTCCAGTTCCTCCGCGCTCCACCACCGATGCCCGGTCGTCGTCTCCTTCTCGATCTGCTCCATGTGATCGAAGGAGACGGCGGCGTCGTGCACCCGGATCGCGAAGAAGGTCTGGTCCTGCGTGATCGCGTACTCGGACCAGAAGAACTCGATCGTGCTCGTCCCGTACGGACCGGCGAACTCCTCCGCCTCCCGCCGCATCCCGACCTCCTCGTACAGTTCGCGCGCGGCGGCCTGCTGAAGCTCCTCCCCGGCCTCGGTCGCGCCGCCGATGGTGAACCAGAACGGCTCGTCCGGCCGTTGCGGATCAAAGCCGTGCAGCAGCAGCACCCGGTCTTCTGCGTCGAGGGGCAGGACGCGTGCCGTGAAGCGGCGCAGGGGGATCTTCGTCACGGTTGTCGAGCTTACGATGCCGGACCCACCCGTCCCACGAGAACGCAGGCCCGAGGCACAAGAAGGCGCGTACGCCACCATGTGCCCCGGATGCCGGCCCGTTAGCGGTAGTTCACGAATTGAAGAGCGATGTCCAGATCCTTGCCCTTGAGTAGAGAAATGACGTCCTGCAGATCGTCCTTCTTCTTCGAGCTGACCCGCAGCTCCTCGCCCTGGATCTGCGCCTTGATCCCCTTGGGACCCTCGTCGCGGATCAGCTTGGAGATCTTCTTGGCATTCTCCTGGTCGATGCCCTCCTTGAGGGTGACCAGCATGCGGTATTCCTTGCCCGACAGCCGGGGCTCGCCCGCCTCGAGAATCTTCAGCGAGAGCCCGCGCTTGACCACCTTCTCCTTGAACACGTCGAGTGCGGCATTCGCGCGCTCCTCGCTGTTCGCCTTGATCTCGATGTTGTCCTGCCCGGACCAGCTGATGCTCGCCCCGGTGCCCTTGAAGTCGAAGCGGTGTCCGATCTCCTTGACCGTCTGGTTCAGCGCGTTGTCGACCTCCTGGCGGTCGATCTTGCTGACGATGTCGAAAGATGAATCGGCCAAAACACCCATCCTCTCGGCTGTGAAAGCGTTATTCGGGATCCCGCCTCTCCGCCGTACGCGAAACCGCTCCGTCGTACGCCAAATGCGCGGACCCAGCGAACGAGCCTAGCCAGCATCGGCGCGCCGTGCAGTCCACGTTCCCCGGACACGGCTTGCTGCCGGGCCCTCGGCGGCGGATCATGCCTGTGGGCCCACATTTCGCAGTTTCCGATCGTATTGGTAGGGATCATGCGAGTCATCGGAGCCGGCTTCGGCCGTACAGGAACGCTGTCCACGAAGACCGCGTTGGAACGTCTGGGCTTCGGCCCATGTCATCACATGACGGAAGTGCTCCAGAATCCCGTCCACATCCGCCGCTGGCTGGACCTCGCCGAGGGCCGCCCCGTCACCTGGGACACCCTCATGTCTGGCTACGACTCCTGCGTCGACTGGCCGGCCGCCGCGTACTGGCGCGAACTCGCCCACCACTACAAGGACGCCAAGGTCATCCTCACCGTCCGCGACCCCGAACGCTGGCTGGCCAGCATGAACGCCACCATCTTCAAACGGTCCGCCCGCGCCCGCACCTGGTCGGGCCGGACGATGGGCACGATCTCCCGCCTCCTCGACACGGACTTCGCCGCATTCATCCGGATGACCCGGCTGGTCGTGAGCGAACGCGTCTTCGGCGGCGGCATCCCCGACACCGAACTCGCCCTGAAAATCTTCAAAGAACACGTGGAAGAGGTCAAAGCCACCATCCCCCCGGACCGGCTGCTGGTGTTCGAAGTGGCCCAGGGCTGGCAGCCGCTCTGCGACTTCCTGGACGTACCCGTCCCGAACGAACCCTTCCCCAGAACCAACGACGCGGCAGGCTTCGACCAGCACGCACGCGGGATGGGACGCCTGCTGTTCCGGCGCAGCCGATGACCACGATCCGGCTAGGGACAAACTGGTGTCACGTACACCTCGGAAGTCCGCTATTCTTCTGTCTGTCGCCGCGAGAGCGGATGGCACGGCAGGTTGCCCGAGTGGCCAAAGGGAGCGGTCTGTAAAACCGTCGGCTCAGCCTACGCAAGTTCGAACCTTGCACCTGCCACACCAGCGGGAAGAGGCCCGTCACCAGCGGAAACGCGGTGGCGGGCCTCTCGCTTTGTGTCCGGCCATCCACGGCTGACACCGGCGCTCTACGGTTGATCGTTCCCTATGCATTCCCTAGCGATCATGGCTGGCGGGCCGCGGCCTTGGATGTGCCTGCGGGCGTCGCCTCGCTCAGCGTGAGGTCTGTGGCGGCGCGGGGCAGCGGCGTACTCACTCTTCGTCCCAACGAGTTCAGCGCCGGGCGAGGGGCGCGTGGCGATTCTCTTCCAGGTCTGTGTGCCCTGGTAAGGGTCATGGAGCTGGGCTTCGGCGGCGGACAGCCTGAGCGAGGCGGTCACGATGAACTGGCAGCACCAGACGACATCCTCCGGCGTCGAAGCGTAGTTGCTCGGTACCCGGCACTTCCGCCGGTCGCGGCGGCTCAGGGGCATGTTACCGCGACCTCCGCAAGCCGTTCCGGGCGATGGAGTTCGTCGGTCAGGAGGTCGGGCTCTGCGATCCGATGTACGTGCGGACCCTGGCCTTCGACCGGCTGGTCCAGGCGGCGAGCTACGTGCACATGGGCGACCCGTCGCAGGCCGCGGCCGTCGCGCTGGAGGCCATCGACCTCGCCGGGCCGCTCAAGTCGGAGCGCTATCTCCGGTACATCCGAGACCTGCAAGCGGACCTGAATGCGTACGCGGGCGATGGTTTGGTGGCGGAGTTCAACGCCGTCGTCGCCCGGAAGTATTCGTCGGAGAGCGATTAGTGCGGTGACCGCTAACGTTCACCGGGTTCAGTGACCTGCGGCCGGTCAGTCGTCGTTGACCAGCCACTGCCGTCCGTCGATCAGCTCCCGGACCGCGTCGAGCTGTCCGGCGTGCGTCGCAGTGTCGACGATCACGTGCATCAGCACTTCGCGCAAAGACTCCAGCCGCCATGGCCCCGAACCGAACATCTTCGTCGGCCACCAGGCCGGCACGGCATCGATCGCCGTCGCCCCGATGACCATGTTCGACTGCTCGATCGTCCGTCGATACCGCGCGAGCACGTCCGCACCGGAGAACTCCTCGGGGACCTTCCAACCGAACTCGCCGACCACGAGCGTGTCGATGACCTGGCGATCGGCGGTCATCGCGCCGCGAAACCAAAGCGCCTCGGACCAGGTCAAATGGTGCACCAGGTCGCGGGGCGACCAACCGGACGGCAGCACCACCTGGCGTAGTTGCTCCTCGCCAAGGCCGTCCAGGATGCCCAGGACGTGCTTGCGCTGCGAGTCCAGGTAACCGACCAGTGTTTCGCGCTCCACGGCCTTGCCCTCCCCGCGATATTTGCCGACGTCAGACCATACAACAACGAGATCGGCAACCGCGTGGATCAACGTGGGCGCGGTCAAGCCGGTGCGTTGTCCACCCGGTGAACGTTCATGGTCACCGCATTAGCTGTCGTACCCGTGGCGAGGTGGCCGGCCGTATCTCCACAGGAGGTAACCGAGCGGCAGCACGAGCACCAGCAGCCGGGCAGGGGCATCGCGGAGGCCGTCGAACTGGAGTCGGTACAGCAGGCCGGCGCGCAGGGATTCGTCCCCGGTGAGGAGCGGGGCGAGGCCCACCAGCCCGTACACCACCAGGGCGTCCATGACGGTCGTCAACGCGCGCCGCCCAGAGATCGGCAGCGCCGGGGAGTTCGATGCGAGCAGCACCAGCAGGGCAGCCGCCAGCAGGCACAACTCCCAGAGTCCCCAGCCGCCGGACAGGGCTTCGAACCAGTCCGGGGTGAACATGTGCAGTGAGCCCGAGCAGATGCTGTCCCCCTGGTAGTCGGCCGAGAGCGGCCGGGCGAGCGCGATCAGGGCAAGCACCCAGGCAGCACGCGGTCCCGCCGTCGCCGAATGCCGCCGCATCAGGGCGACCAGCACGGCCAGCAGGGGCACGGCCCAGGTCGTCGCGAGTTCGGTGAGGGTGGCGAGGTCGTCGCGCAGCGGTAGGAACGGCGAGTGGTCTACCGCGTCGTACGGACGTACGCAGCTCACTACGCCCTCGGTGAAGCCCCCGAAGTGCTCCTTCGCGTAGTACTCCTCGGGCACGCCGGCGGCCGTGAACAGGGAGGACCAGTCGAACCTGGGCTTCCAGGTGTCCCAGGTAGGGTAGGCCGCAGCGGCGAGTGCCGCCAGCCAGGCTAACGGGGCGGAAGGTGACACGTCAGAGGCTCCTTTTGCTTCTGGCACACCCTATCGGTGATCTTGAGCGATGAGAGCTGTGGCTGTTGGAGAGGGGTATTCCGTCCCTGCGACTGACAGCCGTCACAACATGTCGGATACGGCACGTGAGCCGCAGACACCGACCTTAATTTTCGAGCAGGTGGCACCCGTACTGTGCTCCTGCAGGGCGGTCATCTCCCGGCCCAGGACATCGACCTTAGAAAGCACGCCAGCGGCGAGGTACGTCGGGATTCCGTAGCGAGTTCATGCGATTGCGGAACTCCCGGGCTATGGCCGCGTCTTCGTCGACGTTCTGCATGAGCCAGGTCGTCATTTTCGGCTCATTGATGTCTCTGAGCACGGGGTAGCCTTCCCAGGCCAGAACATCGAATCCGTACCGCTCCGCGAACCGGTCATATTCGGTGCGCGTTCCCCAGCCGACGGTGTGCTCGATGGCCGTGACAGCGAGGTCCGTCTCCGGTGGGCCGAACGCGAAGCGCTCGAAGTCGATGAGCAGAACCCTTTCGTCGACGGTTCGGATGAGATTCTCGTTGTGCGCGTCCCCATGAACTGCGCACGGCGTGAGAGGGAAGGCCAGCTCGTCGTACGCGCATTGCAGCTCGTGTCGCCGTGTCAGCAGGAAGTCTCGATCCTCATCGGTGAGGACGGACGCCGCGTTGATGCGTTCGGAGACGCGGCTGAGGATGTCCAGGCTCGGGAAGTACATGTACACCGTGCGGCGGGGCACGTCGGCGGCGGCCGCGAGCTCGTCGATGGACGGTGTCGTTCCGCCGGCGCTCAGGTGGACCGCCGCGTCCACGATCGCCTTGCGGGTACGGCGGCGCTGCGCTTCGCGGCCGCTACGGCGGGCTGGATCGTCGCTGCTCATCGTGGCTCTGTCGCTCCTTGGGTCGGTGGTGGCCGCAGATCTTGACGTCTGCTCAGTAGTGCAGTGATCGCATGTGAGTTCAATGGAGGTTCAAGGTCTGTATGACGTAAGTCACATGAGTGGCGGTGTCACAGAACTCGGACCTCCGGCATCTCATGGCCGAGCCGACAACAGCAGCAAGGAGCAATTCCATGGAAAGCCGCCTGAACCTCTTCGCCAGCCCGGTCGTCGCCAAGGCCCTGGGGCACTACGGCGCGGCGGCCCCGGTGCTGATTCAGGAGTCGGCGCTGCCGGCCACGACGCAGAACCTGGTGATGCTGCGCGCCAGTCAGATCAACGGCGACGGCTATGCCACCGACGTTCACGGCAAGAACGCCGCACACGCTGGTGAGACCATCGCGCGGCTGAACCTGGTCGCCGTCTGGCGCGAGTCGACGGTGTTCACCGACGCCGAGCGTGCCGCACTGGAGCTGACCGAGCAGGGCACCCGCATCGCCGACGGCGCCGGTGGCATCACCGACGAGGTCTGGGCCGACGCCGCCAAGTACTACGACGACGACCAGCTCGCCGCGCTGGTGGCGTTCATCGCCCTCATCAACGCCACCAACCGCTTCGCCGTCATGAACCGGCAGCGGGGCGGCTCCTATCAGCCCACCAAGTGACGATCCGCATCCCATCCGAATGACAGACAACCCCGCGAGCAAGGACTCAGTCATGGAACGTTTCGACCTGTTGGCCAACGAGCTCGGCGCCAAGATCGCAAAGCGGATCTACAACGTCGCTGTGCTGGTGGAGAAGTCGCCGCTGCCCAAGGCCACCCAGGATCTGGTGATGTTGCGCGCCAGCCAGATCAACGGTTGCGGCTTTTGCGTCGACTATCACACCAAGGACGCCACGGTCGCCGGTGAGAGTGCGACCCGCATCCATCTGGTCGCCGCCTGGCGTGAGTCGACGGTGTTCACCGAGGCCGAGCGGGCCGCGTTGGCGCTCGCCGAGGAGGGCACCCGGATCGCCGACGATCACCGCGGCGTGTCGGATGAGACCTGGGCCGAGGTGCGCAGGCATTACGACGACGACCAGATCGTCGCACTGGTCACCCTGGTTGCCATGATCAACGCCAACAACCGGCTCAACGTGATCGTGCGCAAGCCTGGTGGTTCCTACGAGCCCGGCATGTTCGCCGACATGGCCAACTGATCGGCGCCCACCGTCGCCAGCCCGGTGCGCGGCTTTCCCGGCCTGCGCAACGCGGAACCGCGCAGTTGAGGCGCGATCGCCGACGGATCTGACGGTCCGTCGGTCCGCCTCCCCCGAGTCGAGCGGCGGCAGAGTGGGCCGAGTGTGGGTGTCGGGTTTCTGGTCGCTATCGATGAGGGAGCCAAGAGGAAGCGGCGGCCGGTGGGCCACGGCAGCATGATGCGGGTGGCGAGGTCGGCCAGCCCCCGGCGGCGCAGCCGCTTGGTCAGGTAGCGGTGCCAGAATCCGGTGACGGTCTGCCGGGCGTGCTCGTGGGCGGGCACCGGGCCGGGAGTAGGGGGCGTCGGGGACGTGCCGGCCGTCCACGGGGCAGGTGAGGACTCCGGCGGCGCGCAGCGTGCACAGGCGGTGCTGGTCGTTGGTGATCCCGTCGTGGCCATCGTCCCAGTTGACGGGGTCGAATACGAAGCTGTCGAGCCAGCGCTCGTCGTCCGGAGTGAGCCTGTCGGCCTCGGCTGGGGTGAGGGTCTCGCGCCAATCGCGCGCTGTCGCTGTGCTTGTCGCGGGGGAGCCGCGGGCCAGGCGTTTGGCGGCGGGTGCGTGCGCGCATGTGAACAGGCCGTGGGGCCAGGGCAGGCTCGACAACGGCACCAGCCGTATCCCGTTGACGCCGTGCAGCAGACGGCGGCGTTCGGCTGGGTCGGTGCAGCGCTGGGGGTAGAGGGCCGTTTCGTCGGCGGGCAGGCGCGAGCCGTCGAGAGTGAGTCGTCGCCAGCCGTGCGGTGGGAGGTGGCAGCCCTGCTTGCGGAGGCTGACGGGCTCGCCGGGTCGGAGTGTCGAATGGGGCACCGCGTCCAGAGCGAGAGGTACCCGCCGGAGGCGGTCTTGTTGGGGTGATGTGTTCGTGGGACAGTTCGCGCTGTGGACGCGTATCGCCGATCTGCCTGGTACCGCGCCGGTCGGGCGCTTGTTCTGATCAGCTTGGGCTGGGGTGCTGCCGGCTTCTTCTTCGTGTTCGCTGTCAACGACGGGCGCGTGTGGCCGAATGCCTACAGATTCCTGTTCGTCTACGTCAGCCTTCAAGTGTTCGGGTTGCTGTGTGTAGCTGCCGGTCGGACGCGGCACCGGGCGTGGCGCAAATCCGTCAGCCGGTCATCGGAGAGCGACGTGGGCGGCGCTGCCCCGAAGGACGCCGGAGGCGCCGCGTAGCGGTCAGGGCCGGTGACGGGGCGGGAGCACGGCAGTGTGGCGCCGCGGGGTGGCAGGTTGGCTTGGACACGTCGGCGTGGCGGCCCGTGCTGCTGTCGTCCGGGGCCGGCTCCCAGGCCGGATGCCCGGGCGGCGGACAAGCGGCAGGCCGCTGTACGGCGGCGTCACACTGGGCCGGGTGCCGCACGCCGGCCACGTCGTACGGGCCGAACAGCACCTGCCACACCAGTGGGAAGAGGCCCGTCACCAGCGGAAACGCGGTGACGGGCCTCTTGCTTCATGTCCGGCCGTCTCCAGCCTCCTCTGGCACCTCGCCGCCGCCGTCCTCTTCCCCGGCGCCGCTGCGGCCGCTCGCTCCTCAGACGGCAGAACAGGCCTATCCGGCCGGCGTGTCGCAGAACTCCTGCTTGACGAGGGCGTCCACAAGCGTCAGGAAGTCCTTCGCCGGGCCTCTGGTGGCCGAATCCAGCCAGGTCACCGAGGCGGTCAGGGTCTTGCTGCCGTCGGGCGAGCTGTACATCAGCGCCCCGTAGCCGTGCGGTGGGCTGCCGTTGTGCTGGTAGACGGTGCCGCAGCCGGGGCCCAGGTCCTGCGCCCATATGCCGAGGCCGTAGTCCTGCTTGGGGAGCGGCGTGGGGATCGCCGTGCGCATCTCGGCCAGCAGCTCGGCGGGCAGGAGCCGGCCGCCGTTCAGTGCGGAGAAGAACGTGGTCAGGTCCTGCGTGGTGGAGATCAGGTCGCCGGCGCCGGTCAGCAGGGACAGGTTCTGGTGGGAGAGGTCGATCACCTTGTCCTTGTACTGGTAGTAGCCGTGGGCGTGTGGCCCGGGCAGTGCCGTCGTGCGGTTGCCTCCCGCGAGGGTGTCCCGCAGTCCGAGCGGGCCGGTGATGCGCCGCTTCAGCTCGGTGGCGTAGGAGTGGCCGGTGATCTTTTCGATCATCAGCAGCGCCACCGTGTAGTTGGTGTTGGAGTAGCTCCACTGCGTCCCGGGTTCGAAGCGCGGCTTCTTGGACAGCGCCAGCCGTACCAGTTCCTCGGGCTTGTAGCTCTTGAACCGGTTGGGCACCCATCCGTCTCCGTTGGCGGGGATCCCCGGTTCGTCCATTGTCCCGTCGGGCTTGTACTCGCCGGTGTAGTTGAAGATCCCGCTGGTGTGGCGCAGCAGCATCCGTACCGTGATCCGCTCGTCCAGCCCGTAGCCGGGCAGGTAGTCGGCGGCGGGCCTGTCCAGCTCGATCCTGCCCTCTGCCACCAGTTGCAACACCATGGTCGCGGTGAAGGTCTTGATGATGCTGCCCGTCCAGAAGCTCCCGTTGGTCGGGGGCTTGGCGGCCGATCCCAGCTCGCGCGCCCCGGCGCCGGCGGCCCAGTCGCCCTGCTGATCGCGCACGCGTAGCTGGATCCCGGTGAAGCCGGCGTCGACGAAGGCGTTCATCGCCTTGCGCAGCTCCGGGCGATCCGGCCCGGTGGAGGTGGCCATGGCGGGGGTGGCGGCCCCCGCCAGCACCGCCGTTGCGAGCGCCGCGACGGCCGTGCGCCGGCTGATCGTCGTGTTCATGGTTTCCTCGTTTCTGGGGTTCTGGGCTCTTGGTCGCTGTTCTCAGCTCGTGGTCCGGCCGTCGCGGAACACCTCGTCGATGAGCCGCTGTGTCGCCTGCTGGAACGCCACCGCCTTGGACAGGTCGGCGTCGTCCACGTAGGTCACCGAGGCCGTCATCGTCTTGCCGCCGTCGGGCGTGCTGTACATCAGCGCCGCGGAGCCCGCCATGCCGCCGTTGTGGTGATAGACGGTGCCGCCGTTCCCGCCCAGGTCCTGCTCGAAGATCCCGAGGCCGTAGCCGATCTTCGGGTCCGGCTTGCGCATCTCGGTCAGTAGCTCGGCGGGCAGCAGCCGGCCGCCGTTCAGCGCGGCGAAGAACGTGTGCAGGTCCTGGGTGGTCGAGATCATGTCGCCGCCGGCGGAGATCCACGAAGGATTCTGGCTGGTGACGTCCACCGTGTGCTCCCGGCCGCCGTCCTCGTACCGGTAGTAGCTGTGGGCGTGCGGGCCGGTGATCTCCGTCGAGATGCCCGGCGCCTCGGTGCCCGTCAGCTCCAGCGGGCTGAGGATCAGCCGCTGCAGCTCCTCGGCGAACGAGCGGCCCGTGACCCGCTCGATCAGCAGCCTGGCCAGCACGTAGTTGGTGTTGGAGTAGCTCCAGTCGGTGCCTGGCTCGAAGCGTGCCGGCTTGGACAGCGCCAGCCGGACCAGCTCTTCGGGCTGGTAGGTGCGGAACCGGCCGTCCACCCATTCCTTGCCCGACCATGCGATTCCCGGCGCGAACGTCCCGTCCTCGTAGTACTCGCCGGTGTGGTTGAAGATCCCGCTGGTGTGCTGCAGCAGCATCCGTACGGTGATCCGCTCGTCCAGCGCGAACTCGGGCAGGTAGCCGTCCACCGGGCTGTCCAGCCCGATCTTGCCCTCGGCCACGAGCTGCAGCACCACAGTTGCGATGAACGTCTTGGTGGAGCTCCCGACCCGGAACCGTCCGTCCGCCGGCGGCTTCTCCGACGAGCCCAGCTCGCGCACCCCCGCGGTGCCGACCCACTCGCCGCGCTCGTCGTTCACCCGCAACTGCATTCCGGTGATGCCGGAGTCCACGAACTCCTGGATGAGCTTCTGCAGTTCCGGGCGATCCTGCCCGGCCGCAGTGTTCGCTGCGAGGGCTGCGCTGATCTTGCGGGCCATCTCGGTCATGGTGGGGCTGGGCCTCCCGTGGGTGGCCGCTTCGACGGCGACCAGGACGGTGCGGCGGAAGTTGTCGGCCTCGGCCGGGGCCTGCTTCCTGAGCAGGCTCATGGAGGCGTTCAGAGCAGGCAGCACCTGGTCGGCGAGTTCGGCCACGGTCTTGCCGTACTTCACGCCCTTGGGCGCCTTGGCCAGCACGTGCCCGACAGGGCCGGTCGCGGACGTCAGGGCGACGGAGCCCTCGGCGGCGGCCTTGTGCGCCGAACCGGCGGCACCGGCGGCGGACATCAGCGAGACGGCGCCCCAGGCGGCGGTGCGCAGGGTGAGCTGGTCCTGGTCGGTGAGGGCGAGGGACATGGCGGTGCTCCTTCGGGGCTTCCGGCTTGTCGGCGACGAGGTCCGTTGGCGACGACAGGAACGTTACGGCCGTTGCCACAATCTTGGCAAGTAGTTGCCAAGATGAATTGCCAGAGTTGTTGGTGAGCGGCATCGGCGTGTGGCAAGAACTTGTCTGAAGGGAGGCAAGTGAGTTAGCCTCTGGCTTGACCCTCAAGACGTCGGACGACGTCAACCGCTACCCGGGAGTTCGGACATGCTCGAACAACCAGTCTTCGGCCGCCGACTGAGGCAACTGAGGACCGAACGCGGCCTGACGCTCGCAGCCCTCGCGGGCGAGGGCATGTCCACCGGATACCTGTCCCGGCTGGAATCAGGGGCGCGTCAGCCCACCGAACGGGCCATCAAGCACCTGGCCACGCAGCTCGGCATCAGCCCCACCGCACTCACCCAGTTCACCGCCACCTCCCTGGCCCAGAGCCTGACCCTGGCCACCGGCCTGAGCCAGGACGAAGGCGGCCAAACCCTCAGCGACGCCCTGAAAACCTCCGGCGGGGAGGACCCCCTGCTGCGCTGGCAGGCCCTCTGGCAAGTCGCCGAATGGCGTCAGTGGCGTCAGGAGTACGCCGAGCAGCGGACATGCCTCGACGAGCTGGCCACGCTCAGCGCGCAGATCGGGCTACCCGAGCTGCAGTCCAGAGTGCTGGCCGCACTGTCGCGCTGCATGCGCAGCACCGGAGAGATCGTCGGCGCCGTCGATGCCGCAACACACGCCTACGAGCTGGCCGAACGCGAAGCGCTGCCCGCCCGCGTGCGGGCCTCCGCGCTGCTGGCCCTGGTGTCGGCGCTGGCCGAGGCCGGGCGACTCCCCGACGCCGCCCGGCATGCCGACGAACTGCTCACGCTGGCGGACCAGGTTTCGGGAGCGTTGCGGGCCCAAGCCGTGTGGACCGTGGCCAACATCCGGGTCCGCCAGGGCGACCTCGAAACCGGCGCGGAACTGATGGACCAGGCCATCGACGGCTTCAACGGCCGTGACGACCTGACGATCTGGATGCGCCTGCGCCTCGGCGCGGCCCGGCTCGACCTCAGGGCCGATCCGCCCAGAATCGAGTCCGCCCGGCGGCGTGTCACAGAAGTCCAGGCCGCGTTGCCGTTCGCGGGCGCCCCGGCCATCGAGCAGCAACTGCTGGCCGTGCGCGCCCGGATCGCCGTCCTCGCCGGCGACCTCGACGAGGCCCGTACGGTCCTGGACCGGCTGACCGGCTTCGACGACCTGCTCACCTACCAGGAGCGGATGCGGCTCGACGTCCTGCGCAACCGCGTCCTGCTCCTGGAGGGCGAGCAGGACACGGCGCTCGCCGGGCTGCGCAAGCTCGCCGAGCAGGCCCAGCAGAGCGGCAACATGGACCTGGCCGCGGACATCTGGCGCCTCGTCGCCGAATCCCTGACCAAGTAGGGCGCTGTTCCGACCCGGGTGGCGGCGGGGCGGCGCGCGATCTCACCGGCGAGAGCTCGGGGGAGGCAGTGTCCGACGCCTCGTCGTGACGGTTCGCGACACACCTGCGGGCCTGCCGGACATGACCCAGGCATGAACGTCACTGATACTGAGCCGCCGGAGCGCACCCAGCGCTTCGGCCGGCTCTACGAGCAGACGTATGCCGCATTGCTGCGGTTCGTCGAGCGTCGCGTCCACCCCTCTCACGCCGAGGACGTGGTCGCCGACGTGTTCCTCGTCGCCTGGCGGCGTCTGGACGACGTGCCGCCGGCGGCGGATGAGGCGCGGGCTTGGCTGTTCGGCGTCGCGCACCGCACTCTCCGCAACGGGTTGCGGGCTGATCGGCGGCGGCAGGCGCTCGCCGTCCGCATCGCCGACGGGCAGCTGACCGGCGCCGCGGTGGCCGGGCTGGACCCCGAACTGGTGGCGCGCCGGCTCGACCTCGTCCAGGCGTGGCGGCGGCTCAGTCCGCTCCACCAGGAGGCGCTCGCCTTGGCCGTGTGGGATGGACTCACAGCCCCGCATGCCGCGCGGGTGCTCGGTATTTCTCCCGTTGCGTTCCGGCTTCGGCTCACCCGGGCCCGGCGTGCCCTGCGCCGCCACGCCGACGCGGCTCCCACCACAGAAACCCAGCTCGTGGCGACCGCCACCGTCGACTCTCGGAGCACGCGATGAACGACATCCTCGACCGCACCCTGCGCGACCTCGACCCCGCTGTCACCCCGGCCGACCTGGACACCGGCACCGACCCGCAGGCTCGTGCCCTGCTGGCCCGGGTGGTGGCCGCCGACCCGATGAGTGCGCACGCACCGACGACCAGCAGCCCTCGCGTGCTCACTGCCGGGCGGCTCGCCATGGTGAGCGGAGGGGTGGCTGCCGGCATCGCGGCGGCGTTGCTGCTGCCCGGCGTGTTCGGCGGTGGCACGGCGATGGCAGCGTGGACCGCGACGCCGCACACGGTGAGCAGTGACCGGGCCGCCGAGGCCCAGGAGAAGTGCCTCGACAACGCCCAGGACACCGCCGAGCGCACGACTGGACGCAAGCTCGACTTCCGGCCCGTGGTGACCGAGGGGCGTGGGCCATGGACGCTCGTCTACGTCAACGATGACAGCAGCCACCTCGCCGAGATCACCTGCCTGCTCCGCGACGGCGACCTCGTCGGCATGCACGGCAGCACGCCGGGCCCCGGCGCGAAGCCGCTTCCGCCGGTTCCCGCGGGGTCGGCACGGGCGGCCCTCGGCGCGGCCACGAGTTCGAGTGAGGAGAGCGTGCGTACGGTGACCGGCAGGGTCGGTGCCGGTGTGGTGGGCCTCCAGCTCGCCACGGAGGCGAAAGGCACCGTCACCGCGACCGTCACCGGCGGCTACTTCGCGGCCTGGTGGCCGGACGCGCCGACGACGGAGGAGCGCGAGAACGCCTCAGGCCGGGGCGGCGTCACGGGCGTCACGACAATCCTCCAGGACGGGTCGCGGCGCAGCGTCTCGCTCGAGGAGCTCACCGGCCGGACGAGCGCGCAGCTGAACACGCCGGCCACTGGCGGCTCCGTCGAGCTCGACTGACAGTGGCCACCCGCTGACGACGCCGATTCTGTCTTCTTCACCGCCGGCGCGGAGTTGGCTAGAGTGGCGATCTTCCGGAGTCTCTGAAGGCGAACGTCCATGACGAACCTTGATCAGGCGTCCGCGCGTCTCCGTCTCGACGCCGCGTTGAACCGCATGGTCGTCACCTTCCAAGGCATGACCGCACGTCCTGATGAGTACAACTGCGAGTGTCACTGGGGGAGTGCGGAAGAGCTCGCGCAGTTGAAGGTGCCGGACGTGGAGCTAGAGCTTGATCTTCTGCACCGCGCTTGGCGGCCCATCGATTGGAACGACCATGGATCCGTGTTGCGCCGTGTTCTGCCTCAGTTGTCGAGGGCTCTCGTCGGCGGTCTCGTCGAGCCGCTTTTCGGTATGGATGAGGTCGGACGTTCGCTTGCCCGTGGCCAGTGGCAGCAGTGGCCTGGCGAGCAGGTTGCAGCGGTCCGGGAATTCCTGAACGCCTGGTGGGCCCGCACTCTCATCGACCCGGATCCGGTTGTGCCCGTGTACGAAGTTCTCGCACTGTGTCACGAAGCCTCTGCCACACTCAGCCCCTGGCTGGACGTCTGGGAAGCGCAGACGTCCAGCGTGGCCGACCACCACCTGGCCAAGGCGGTGGCGCACTGGGAATACGACTTGCTGGGAGACCGACTCCCCTGGGAAACCCAGGAGCACGAGGAAGAGACGCGTATCGAGTTGACGGCCTGGCTGATCCGCACCGCCCCCGCCCGCCTCCGCAGCCAGAACGCCCCCGTAGAGCTGCTCCATCGCATTCGACTGCTCGGCCTCGCCGGCTCCGCCCGCTGGGAGGACCCCCACTGGCCTGACCATCGCTACTGAGCCAGTACCCACGGCGGTCTGAGCCGATGGCTGCAGGCTCCTACGCCGGAAAATCCGTGTTCCACGGATAGGCGAGCCGCTCGGGCGCCACACCCCGCTCTTGAGCAGGGCCAGGTCGACAGCTCTGAAGCGAAGGGCTGCTCATTGGACCTGTCGCTGTTACGCGTGGTCGAGGCCGACTTCGACGGCACTGCCGATGCCTCTGTGATGCAGCTCGCCGCCGACACGGCCTGATCGGCGGGGCCCATTGCCGAACCGGCCTCATGAAGATCGAACGGCGGCGCGGCGCCGTCGTAAGCCCGCCGTCCGGGCGTGCGGCCTGGCCTCATTCCAGGTTGGAGCCCAGGAGAAGGCCGTGGAGATCCCAGCCCGTTGGAATGGGCCTGTCATCCGGATAGTCGATCACCTGGAGCGAAGCCTCGTCGTAGAGGCTGTACGTCGTGATGTCGTCGCCTTGGGCCACTATGAGAAGACGTGCGCCCAGCCGCCAGACCGCATGTTGCCATTCCGACTCGTCGTCCCAGCCGTCATCGATCACAGTCGGTGCGCCCAAGCGTCGTGCGACAGTCCTGTGCCCGTCTTCCCAGACGCCCTTGAACCGGGCCCGGTCGGCGGTGCGATCGATCCGCCAGATATCCGATGGGACGTGCTGGGGAAACTCGCTCAGGTCCGGGTCTGGGTCGGGATCCCAGATATCGTCGGGCTCGTAAAAGAGGGCGAAGCCCACGGAGAATCCTCTTACCCGAGTGCTCTTGCCGTTGGTGATGACACCGACGTTCCACTCTCCCGCGGGCACTATGGGCCACTCTTCATCGTCGAGGATGTGCTTGGCGAGAGAGCCGCCTTCCGGGAGTGGCCATCCGGTCGGTTGCCAAGTTTGATCGAGTGCCTCGCGGCTCCATGGGCTTCTCGCCAGGTTGATCACAGTGTCCACGAGAGCAAGGTCGATGCCATGCCATGCCAAGGCCATGGTGGGTGCCCCTCTGACAGATCGTTTCGACGGCTCGGGGCAAGTTACGGCCCGCATCGTCGGAACTGCAAGCCCGATGGCGGAGCGCGGTTGTGGCGGGCAGTGCGTAGAACTCGTTAGGACTGGGGGCGCGTCAGCGGTTCATCTGGAGGAAGCACAGGGCAGGGGACAGGCGCCGTGCCACCGTGACGACGGGTGATGTGGGCCTCAAGTAGCCGAACAGCCAGCCCATGACGGTAATGGAGGGCGAAGAGCAGCGGGATGTCCCCATCGGGGCCCGGGCGTTCAGGATCCGCCCCATATGCCAGGAGCACGGCGGTGCATGCAGCATCGAGTGGCTCTCCGGTCTGGGCTGCTCCGTCCGCCTCCACGTCGATCGCATGCAAGAGCAGTGTCGTGTTGGAGCACACCTCATTCGGGTCGGTATCGGCGTCGAGCAACCGGGTCAGCTCCCTCAGGTCGCCATGCTCTACTGCCAGGTGCGCCGGAGTCATCGGCTCATAGGGTGCCGCGGCTGGTTCCATTACCGTGATCAAAGCAGACGCCGGACCACTGCCGCCGGCTCTGGGTGAACCCCCGCGGAGTGGATCTGGTTTGGGAGCCACCCTGGGCGAACGATGCTTGTCCACGTTGACGTAGCCGTCGATGAATCGCTCGAAGACCTCGGGGCTCTGCTCCGAACCCACGCGTAGACGTCGAGACATGGCGGATGGGGGCGTGAACGTGATGCCCAACGGGTCCAGAGATCGTGTACCGAAACCCTCCAACTGACATGACGATTGGCGACAGTCAGGGGACCAGAGCCTGCTCTCTTTCATTTCATGCGTCGTAGTCGCGCCGCTTTCGCGATTTCTCCAGCTTGGCATCGGAGCTCATCATCAGTTGGCGGCGTGCTTCGTAAGGCTTCCCAATCATCGATGAGAATCATGAGCTCTGTGATCTCGGGAGGGTGGCCGCATCGAGGTGAGAGTTCGATGATCAGGAAATCGGCACCAGCCGAAATGGGCAGCGTGCCTTCCTGCATGGCTAGTGAGACTTCGAACGCGACATTCCACGGTTCCTGCCGGGTATCCAAGGGGGGCATTCCACATTCGGAGAGCACCTGGCGAAGCAGCGGTTCGATCTCCGAAAGGGAGCCGATGGAGAGGGCATATCCGGCTAGTTCGATGGTGCTGGGTGTGTCGACTCCGGCTCCGATCAGATCGCAGGCCATCCAACCTGCGTCTGCGACACGACCGACGAGTCGTCGGCAGAGCAGGTCACCCCGAAGCTCAACAAGATACGCGCGCAGTTCTGCCGAGAGTTCCACGGGACCAGTATCGTCGTGGGAGCGTGTTCCGGAACATGCCCAGAATGATCAGCGACATCATCTTCGCGCCAGACTGTCTATCCGCAGCTCAGCGGCAGGACGATGCGCCATGAAGGCGATCTGCTTCTCATTCGACAGTCCTTCGTCCTCGTGCGCGCGTGGACGGCGAACGGGGTGATCGGACAGGAGGCGCGAGCTCACGTGATGCAGGTCGAACGGCTGTCGTGGTTCCACGCGAGCGATACGGGCGATTGCGGTGATGGGGTGGACACAGCCATGGCGAGCGCTTGTGCGTGGCGCAAACTTGTCCGCGACCGTGGTTCGGTTGAGCGGGACCGCGAAGCTCTGGCCCAACTGATCGAGTACGACGGCGATCCGTTCGAGATCGAGCTCTACGAGCATGCTTCAGATCCGCAAGTCCGATTGATCGACCGGGCAGTGCGGTCGCACGTTGGCCAGTACAACCGCCGGCTCCGGCGGCTGGAGGAGCGGGCACAACGAACATGATGACGTCGCAGAGCCGAGGCCCGATCCAGAGACGCAGGCCAAGCGGCCAGTTGAGGCGAGATCCACGATCCCCTGTGAAAACCGTCGGCTCAGCCTACGCAAGCTCGACCTTGCACCTGACGCACCAACGGGAAGAGGGCCGTCACCAGTGGAAACGCGGTGACGGGCCTCTCGTTTCATGCCCGGCACTCCATGGCTGACCACGGGTGATCGTTCTCTGTATGTTCCCCAACGATCAAAGGCGGCAGAGCCTGATCGCCTTCTGAGTACCACCCCGACCCTCCCCGGCCTCGCCAAGGGCCGGGGAGGGGAGCGGGCCGAGGATGCCGATAGTCTCCGCAGACCCCTGCACCGCTGATCGGCGCCGGCGTACGAGAGGAGACCCATGACCCACGTGCTGCTCACCGGGTTCGAGCCGTTCGACGGTTCTGGCGTCAATCCGTCGTGGCAGGCGGTGCGACTGGCCGCGACCACGCCACCGGAAGGGGCGTCGCTGACGACTGTGATGCTGCCGGTGGTCTTCCAGGACGCCATCGCACGGCTGCGCGCGGCCGTCGAGGAGTCCGGTGCTGAGGTCGTCGTCTGTGTCGGGCAGGCGGGCGGGAGGCCGGGTATCACGGTCGAGCGCGTCGCCATCAACCTTGATGACGCTCGCATCCCCGACAACAAGGGCGCCCAGCCCATCGACGAGCCCGTCGTCGTGGACGGCCCGGCCGCGTACTTCTCCACCCTCCCGGTGAAGGCGTGCGTGGCCGCCGTCCGCGAGGTCGGGCTGCCGGCGTCCGTCTCGCACACGGCGGGGACGTTCCTCTGCAACCACGTCTTCTACGGGCTGATGCATCTCATCGAGTCCGGCCGGCCGGGGGTGCGCGGCGGCTTCGTGCACGTGCCCTACCTTCCCGAACAGGTCCCGAGCGGGGACCAGCCGTCGATGTCCGTCCAGTCGATCGCCGAAGCGCTGACGGCGATCGTGTCCGTGGCGGTCACCACGACCGCAGATCTCAAGGAGACCGGCGGCTCTCTCCACTGATCCACTGCCGACCGTCGCCGATCTCGACCGTCTACCTGCGGGCCAACCCGACGTTCGAGCGGCCCTGCGGCTGGGCCTGACTGTTCGCGCCGGCCGCTGAATGCGCCTCAGCCTGGTCCGGTGTGATGCCTGCCTCGCGTGGTCCCGGTGTCCGGAGCTCTGTGGGTGTGGTTGAGCATCACGCCGCCAGTGCCTCCAGTGGCGCTCTCCGGGCGTTCCTCCGGCCCCGGCGCCCATGATGGGCGGCTCGTGAAGGATTTCGGCCTGGCGCGGTAAGTACAGGTGACCGCATACGCCAGGAAAGGTCGGTATGCATGACAATCCCTCGCGAAGTAGTTGAGGTCGACGACGCGCTCCTCATCGAGAGATCGCTGAACGAACCCGAGATCTTCGCCACGTTGTTCGACCGGCATGCGCCGCTCCTGCACCGTTACGTGACCAGGCGCCTGGGGCCCAGCGAGGCGGAGGACGTCGTGGCCGACACCTTTCTGGCCGCCTTCCAGCACCGCGGCGGCTACGACCGAAGTCGCGCCGATGCCCGACCGTGGCTGTACGGCATCGCCTCCAACTTGATCGGCCGGCGGCGGCGTACCGAGACGAGCCTCTATCGCGCCTACGTTCGCAGCGGCGTGCATCCGGCGGAGCTGTCCGGCTCGCAGGTCGAGGACGAGGTCAACACCCTGGCCGTCAACCGCCCGCTTGCGCTGGCCCTGCTGGAGCTCGCACCGGCCGATCGCGACGTGCTGCTGCTCGTCGCATGGGCCGAACTGAGCTACCAGGAGGTGGCCGACGCGCTGGCCATCCCGCCGGGAACCGTCGCCTCGCGACTCAACCGAGCCCGTCTCCGGATCCGTCAAGCCCTGAGCAAGCAAGGAGAACGCTGATGGACGCACTCAAGGCCATGTGGGAGACCATCCCCCCCGCCACCCCGGACGAACTGGCCGGAGCGCGGCAGCGGCTGCTCCACGGGATGCGGCCCCGGCGACGCGTCGTCACCGGCCCCCGGCTGCTGGTCGCGGCCGGGCTCGCGGCGGGGCTCACCGTCGTACCGCTGATCATCGGAACCGAGCCCGCCGCCCACGCGGTGACCAGAAGCCCGGACGGCACGGTCGAGGTCACCGTCAACGAGCTGAGCGATCCGGCCGGGCTGGAGGCCAAGCTGGCCGCGGTGGGCATCAAGGCCGACGTGACCTTCCTGGCCCCGGCCACGCGGTGCGCGGGCCCGCGGTTCGCCGGCGTGGACCGGGCCTACGGCGGGGAACCCGCCTCGAACGCGAGCGAGCTGCGTTCACTCGTGGAAGAGTCGCGGTCGTTCAAGGCCACCCGGGTGACGTCCGTTCGGACGATCCGGATCTTCCCGCAGTACATCAAGCCGGGCGAGACGCTCGTGGTGGAGTTCCGCGACAACAGGAACCCGCAGATGCCCTGGCGGCTCGGCGCCTGGCTGGCCGAGGCGGGCACATCCGTGAAGCCGTGCACGCCCGTCACGGGCGCTCAGTGAGGCACTCCTGCTGATCGGCGGCAACCGCGTCGCCCGGTACGGAAGTTCCCGGCATTTCGGGCTTGGCGGCGACCTCTCCGGCGCCCTTCGTTCAAGCCGTCAACCAGCACCGACGCCGGCCTCGCCGGCGGGGGTGTAGCCGCGGGTGCGGACGAGGTCGCGGGTGAGCTCGGTGAAGGCGTGGGTGGCGGCGCTGCGGTAGGCGCCCTCGCGGTGCAGAAGGGTGACGGTACGGGTGGGCAGGGGCGGGTCGAGGGGGACGGGGGTGAGGTGAGGATGGTCGTGGGTGATGGCGTCGGGCAGGACGGTGGCCAGCGGGGTGCGCTGGACGATCTCGATGAGGGCCTGGACGGAGTTGGCCTCGACCGCGATGTGGGGGGCGGTCCGGTGGCGGGCGAAGTAGGCGTCGATGTGGCCCCGGGTGGCGAAGTCGCCGCTGAGCAGGGCGAGTCGCTCGTCCTTGAGGGCGCGGACCGGTAGGGGGGCGGGCAGCGGCCGGGCGCGGGGGATGCCGGTGACGAGGCTGAGGGTCTCGGTGAACAGCGCGGTGGCGGTGACGCCGGGCAGGTGGGGGCCGGCGAAGGCGATGCCGAGGTCGAGGTCGTCGGCGAGCAGGGCCGCTTCGATGCGGTCCTGGGCCATCTCCGCCAGGGTGAGGCGGATGCCGGGGTGGCGGGTGTGGAGCTCGGCGGTGAGCGGGCCGATCAGGTAGGCGGTGAAGGTGGGGGTGACGCCCAGGCGCAGGTCACCGCGGGAGAGGTCCTGGACGTCGTGGACGGCGCGTTCGGCGGCGGCCAGGTCGCGTAGTGCGCGCCGGGCGTGGTCGGTGTAGACGACGCCGGCGTCGGTGAGGCGTACCGTGCGGCCGGTGCGGTCCAGCAGTTGCACGCCCAGGGTCCGCTCCAACTGCCTGATCTGCTGGGAGAGCGTGGGCTGCGAGATGTGCAGCTCCTCGGCGGCGCGGGTGAAGTTGCCGTGTTCGGCCACGGCGAGCAGATAGCGCAGGTGACGCAGTTCGAGGACGGCCATGGAACAAATATAGATGAGAGCAATAGATTCCATGTCGAACAACTCTTGGACTCTATAAGACCAGGTCATGCATGATGGATTCACCAGCCCGCGAAGGGAGTGACCACACCATGCAGGACCTCACCGAAGGCGTCGCCCGTTTCCAGCGGGACGTCTTCCCGGCCAAGGCGGAGCTCTTCGCCCATCTGGCCACGCACCACACACCGCACACGCTGTTCATCAGCTGCTCCGACGCCCGCGTCGTCCCCGAGCTGATCACGGGTACCGAACCGGGTGACCTGTTCGTCATCCGCACCGCCGGCAACCTGGTGCCCGCCTACGGCCTCGAAGCCGACGGGGTCGCGGCGAGCATCGAGTACGCCGTCGCCGCCCTGGGGGTGCAGGACATCGTCGTCTGCGGCCACTCCGCGTGCGGCGCGATGACCGCGCTCGCCGAGGGGCACGACCTCAGCGGCGCCCCGACGGTCGCCGCCTGGCTGCGGCACGCGGACGCCTCCCGGGCCCGCACCGCCACCGCCGGCGACGTTCCCGCCCTGGTCCGGCAGAACGTGCTCGCCCAGCTGGCGAACCTGGCCACCCACCCGTCGGTGGCCCGCGCCCTGGCGGAGGGGAAGGTCGCCCTGCACGGCTGGGTCTACGACATCCCCACCGGCCGTGTCGAGGACCTGACCGCCGCCGGCCCCGCGCGGGCGGCCTGACGCCGCGGTTTCGCCCGCGACAGCTCGCCGGAACCCCCGTATCCATCGAACAGAGAAGGACGTACCGATCATGGTGCACGCACAGTTCAACGCCACCGCTCGCGAGGCCCTGGCCGCCGCCGCTGTGGACGCCAAGACCCGCAGGAACCTCACCTGGCAGCAGATCGCCGACGCCTCCGGCCTGTCGGTGGCCTTCACCACCGCGGCCGTCCTCGGCCAGCACCCGCTGCCGGAGACTTCCGCCAGGGCCGTCGCCGAGCTGCTGGGCCTGGACGAGGACGCGGTGATGCTGCTGCAGACCATCCCGGTCCGCGGCTCGATGCCGAACCGGATCCCGACCGACCCGACCATGTACCGCTTCTACGAGATGCTCCAGGTCTACGGCACGACCCTCAAGGCCCTGGTCCACGAGCAGTTCGGCGATGGCATCATCTCCGCGATCAACTTCAGGCTCGACGTGAAGAAGGTCGCCGACCCCGAGGGCGGCGAGCGCGCCGTCATCACCCTGGACGGCAAGTACCTGCCGACCAAGCCCTTCTGACGACCTGACACGGCGTCACAGACGGGCGGCAACGGGGCGGGCCGCAGACGACCTGCCGGCCCGCCCCGCCCCGTTCGACGAACCCGGCCGCGCCGACTGCCCACCCAGCAAACCTCTGGAGGATTTCCGTGGACTTCGCCCAGCGCACCATCGACATCGCCCGCCAGAACGTCGCCGACGGCGGCCGTCCGTTCGCGACCGTCATCGTCAGGGACGGCGAGATCCTGGCCGAGAGCCCCAACAAGGTCGCACAGACCGGCGACCCCACCGCCCACGCCGAGATCCTCGCCATCCGCGAGGCCTGCACCAAGCTCGGCACCGAGCACCTGACCGGCACCACCATCTACGTGCTGGCCCACCCCTGCCCGATGTGCCTGGGCTCGCTGTACTACTGCTCCCCGGACGAGGTCGTCTTCCTCACCACCCGCGACGCCTACGAGCCCCACTACGTGGACGACCGCAAGTACTTCGAGCTGAGCACCTTCTACGACGAGTTCGCCAAGCCCTGGCAGGAACGCCGGCTGCCGATGCGCTACGAGGCACGCGAGGACGCCGTCGACGTGTACCGGTTCTGGCAGGAGCGCAACGGCGGCGACCGCCACGTCGCGGGCGCACCCACCACCGCATGAGCCCAGGCGGGGGAAAGGGAGCCTCGTTCCACCCTTGACGGCCGCCGGTCAGGAACAGCGTCGACCCACCGGAGTGGAACGTGCCCAGGTCGATGTCGGGGGATGTCGTACAGCCGGTTGCCGAACTGGTCTCGGGGGTTTTTCAAGGCCTCGGCACAGGGCTGATGCGCCAGTCCTATTACCACCTCTCGCAGATCAGCGGATGGCCCTTGACGCCTCTCGCAAACCTACTGGCGTCGTACCGGGTGCCAGACGCCCACCCCACCAGCCACTCGGTCATGGTCTCTGCGATGGGCGGCTCTTGGTCGGAATCGTGAGGAACGACGACCATCGGCCACTCTTCGGGTTCGCCTACCGTCAGCCAACCCATCGCATCACCGTCAATGGTGCTACCCCACTGGAAGAACCCGCCGGGTTCAGGCCACATGGCGAGCGTGAAATCTTCGGGAGAGTCCTCTCGGAGATCCCGGTAGTAGTCCATCCCTTCCGGTATTTGAGCACACTGCTCTGCAGTAAGAAGGCGCTGGTCGTAGATGGCCAGCCAGCGAGCGAAGTCGCAGCTCCCGTAACGTTCGATGAAGGCGACGTAGTCGTCTGGAAGGCGCATCCCGATATCCGCGAAAAGCTCATCCCAGGCACGAGTGCCGAAGAGCGGTGACGATGGCGGGGGAACAAGGGCAGCGAGTTGCTCAAGCGGTTCAGGGTCGTATGCCACGGCGCCGACTGTAACGGCAACGACAGACAAATCATGGCTCCGGCTCCGGGGTGATCAGGAGGGCAGAGAGCGCGTCGCGCGAGAAATGCCAGGTGACGAGCCGAACGCTGTCGCGTCTTGTCGCGGCTGGTCGACAGGAGCACTCCGGCCCACTTGGCGGTACACATTCTGCGCGAGTGAGCGACCTACAGTAAGAAGCGTGCCCCAACACGAAGTTGACCCAGTAGTTCAAGCTGCTGAGCGAGTGTGTGGTGGGTGTGGGGAACGGTACCGTGTCGCCTCGCGCGGGGAAGGGGGGCCGTTTCACTTCCGGACGATGACCATGGAGGCAGGGCTGGGCTCGGGCGTAAGAATCACCGGTCACTGGCGTTCGGGGGACTGGCGTCCCGGGGAGAAGCTCGAACTTCGGCGTCGGGATGGTTTCAGGCTCCTGATCACTGGTGCTCAGCTGGAGCCGGCCGTGAGTACGGGGAGCGAGCGCCGTGGACAACGCACCCTTCTGGTGCCAGGGCATCGGTCACTTCAGGCTGGTGGCTGCATCTGGGCGCTGCCTTCCCAGGAGTAATTCGCCCTGCAACTGGACCCGGTTTCACAGCGCGTGATTTCAGGTCGGGACCATGCGTCTTACCTGCGGATAGACGCACGAGGGCCACTTGATCGGCCTTGCTCATCGCACGCATATTGCATGGTGTCTCAGTACTCGAAAACGCCATGGGCGGCCACCACGTCACTTGACGCGTTCGGCCGCACCTGGGTGATGCGCTCGGCCAGCAGCAGCGCAGCGGCGAGCCCGCCCTCCGCATTGTCGCCGGTCAGCCCGAGTTCGATCCGGTCGGCCAGGTAGTCGTCCGGGAGGTCGTCCTCGTTGCCGCCGAACAGCGGATCGAAGGTCAGGATGACGCGACCGTCGGCGTAATGGTCGAAGGACGCGTCCCGGTTCACGTTGACGAAGACACTCGCGGTGACCGTCCCGGCCGACAAGAGCCGCAGCACCTCGGGCAGCGTGCCGGTGAAGCCGTTCCACTCGCTCAGAATGGTCCCGCCCTCGGCCGACCGCGCGCAGATCAGCCCTTCTTCGAAATCGCCTTCCTCGTCATCCCCGTCGAACACGTCAATGCCGAGGCGGGCCAGCGCCTCGCGCGGGGTGAGGCCGCGGACGAAGGTTGCACAGAAAGCGTCGTCCTCAAGCCAGTCGTAGCCGCTCACGGGGATCCTCTTCTCGTGGGACAGATCACGAAGAGAATGGCATGTGAGTCCGACGAAAAGTTGGCTCTACTTCGAGTGGTGGAACCGGGCCCCCTGCCAGGTGCCCTGGAGATCTCCGCCGACAAATACCCGTAGGGACCATCAGGCAGGTTCGAGGCGGTTGGCGAGGCGGCGGAGGGTGATTGCGAACCGGCCGCGAAGGCGCAGAAGAACAGGCCGGCGCGAACGCGGCGGAATCATGCGTAACCGCGCGGCCTCTGCTCGCTGCTCGGCGAGGCAGGCGCGGCCCCACTCCTCATGCATGGCATACACGGAAGGCTCCTCAGGGTTCTTCGGGGAATGCGTGGTAGAAAATGAAAATCGGCCGAGTGTCCGGCGGCGCCTCGCTCGATTCGACGCGCGATTTGGCCAGCGCACGCCACGGCTGCAACACGGCATAGAGCTGGTCGGCGAGCTGCGCGAGCTCGTCCTTGGTGAGCCTCAGGTGGTGGCTGCCGCCGAAGGCCGCGTTGCGCCAGTCCTCGGGAAGCGTCATGTGAGTACGCTCGAAATCGCGCAGCCGCTCGAACTGGTCGATCACCCATTGTGAAGTCCACGCCTGCGCCGCGGCTCGTGTTTCCGGGGCTTCGAAGTCTCTCACCAATGCCCACCCGCCCATGGATGCCCGCACCCAGCGTTCCCGGCTGTCCCGGGCCAGCTCCGGCACGTCCTCGATCAAGCCGTGTTTCTGCATTTGCCGCAGGTGATAGCTGACCTGGCCGGGGTCGGCCTCCATCCGTCTGGCCAGCTCGCTCACCGTGATCGGGCCGATCCGGCAGAGGCGGCCGAAGAGCTTCATCCGAAAGCGGCTGGTCAGGACCTTGAGGACGTCCGGGTCATCGATATGTCGCATGAGCACGACGGTATGACCGGCAGGTGAAATTGCTCAAGGCATCTACTGGATCTTGAAAACACGCCGGTTCTGCGGAGAGCCGTCTCGTACTGCTGCCTGTCGAAGACAAAAGGACTCAGCGCCCTGAAATCCCAGTGGGGACGGTGACCGTTACGGAACCCCGGGTAGTTCGACGACGCGCGCGAGTTCGATGAGATTGGGGCCGTCGACCAGGATCTCCATGTGCGGATAGACGCTGGGGCGACCGGCCTTTCGACGCGGAACTCGAGCACATGCACGGGGACACCTCATGTCCGAAGTTGTGCTGCGGATGAAGCACCACGGGCATCCTCGCCGCACCTCTACGCCGTCAACCAGCGCACCGGCGACACTTCACGCAGGTGGACGAGCACGTCGAACGCATCGGGCAGGGAGGCGACAGCGAGGTGTTCGGCCGCGTCCCTGGAAGGGTCGTAGACGCCGCTGATGACGCGGGCTTTCATCGGCCCGTCCCATCCGCCGTCACGCAGGTCGAGCCAGTGGGCGGGCTGGTCGACGGCGCCGAGGCGGGCGTCGAGCCAGTCGGGGGCCGGTTCAGGGACGGTCACGGCGCCGAGGTCGCCGTGGTGGAAGCCGATCGCCGCAGAGACGTAGCGGGTGCCGTAGTGGTCGCGTAGCACGCTGCCGACCGTGGGCTGGGGGCCGTGTTGAGGCGCCAGGCCCAGGCTCGCCGGAGCCGCCGACGTGTGGGCGATGCCGTCCCAGTAGGCCACGCGGTGGCCGCTCCGGTGCTGGTGGGAGACGATCGTGTCGGCCCAGGTCCGGGCGTCGCCGGCATAGTTGTCGCGTCCGGCGACGCTGTGCCGGTGGAAGTCCGCGATGAGGCGCATCCGCTCCAGGACGGAGTCGCCGGGCAGTTGCTCGACGATCGCGAGCGCGTCGCGGGCATGTTCGGCGAAGGGACGGCCCGGGTGCAGGCCTCTGGCCCGCTGCACGTGCTCGTCCGTCTCATGGGCGGTGCGGATGGGCTCCAGGTGGACGGCCAGTTCGTCCAGCCGGTGCGGGGCGGCCCGGCGAACGTGCTCCATGACGGCGTCGTAGTCGGCGGGCTGCGCTTGGGCGGGTTTGATGCCGAAGATCCGGACCGGGTCGTCAGGGTGGTCCTGGTTGAAGGCGCGCATCCACTCCAGCGCCGCGGCCATCTCGGCGGTGCGCCAGGGCCGCCAGGCGCCGGCCAGGGCGGATCGCGCCGTGCCCGCGCCTCCGGTGACGTACGCGTCGAGGGCCGCCCCGACGGAGGCGTTGTCCTGTACGGCCAGCGTACGGAAGCCGTGCCTGTGGACGAGGCGGCGGAAGAGCCGGTCTCGCACCTCGAAGGTCTCGTGAGCGAATCTGGTGGACTCGCCGAGCCCGGCGACGGTCGCGCCGGCGCCGATCGCGTCGGCCAGGTCGTCGAGGACGGTCTCTGTCATCAAGAGGGTCATGCCGGAACTCCTTCACGGATCGGTTCGAGCGCCCGCGACCAGGCGACGACGTCGTTCAGCAGGGCGATGAGGGCGGAGTTCTGGTGTGCGCCGGGCGTGAGGTCGCCCGGCTCGGCGGGCGCGGAGAAGGTGAAGTCGTGGTGCAGGGACAATGCCACCTGGCTGCGAACGGTGGCGACCTTCAGCTCGGCGAGGATCAGCCGGAGGTGCTCGACCGCTCGGGTCGCGCCGTTCAGGCCGTAGCCGACGAAACCGGCCGCCTTGTCGTTCCACTCGGCGTAGACGAAGTCCAGGGCGTTCTTCAGCGCGCCTGGGATGGAGTGGTTGTACTCCGGCGTGACGAACACGAACCCGTCATAGCCGGCGATCGCCTCCGCCCAGCGAACGGTGTGCGCCTTGCCGTACAGGCCGGACGCCGGCGGGTGCGTCTCATCCAGCAGCGGCAGGCCGAAGTCGGCGAGGTCGACGATCTCGAAGTCGGCCGTCGGCTGCTCCCGCGCGGCGACTTCGGCCACCCACTCGGCGACGGCGCGGCCACGGTGGCCGGGGCGCGTGCTGCCGACAATGATGCCGATCTTGGTCATTGACGTCTCCTCAGTGGAAAGGTGTTGCACCGATCGATGCAAACATTACGTCGAGCGGTGTAGTGAATGCAAGTAGCGGTGTAATCGACTAGAGTCAGGGAGCGTGACCGAGAGAAAGAAGCCGGTCGGCCAGCCGGACAAGCGCCGGGCGATCATTGCCGGAGCGCTGGCCCTGTTCGCCCGCGACGGCTATACGCGCGCCGGGCTGGACGCGATCGCCGTCGAGGCGGGGGTGTCCAACCGCACCATCTACAACCACTTCACCGACAAGGCCGAGTTGTTCCAGGCGGTGATGCAGGAGAGCACGCAGCGGGTCGCCGACACCATGGTCGACATCATCGACCGCCACCTGACCAAGGTGATCGATCTCGAAAGCGATCTGATCGACTTCGGACTGGCCTGGCTCGGCGTGCTGACCTCCGACCTGGCCCCGCACTTCGCGCTGATCCGCCAGGTCAACGCCGAGGTCGAGCACATCCCCCCGGCCGCGCTCAAGCTCTGGCAGGAGACCGGCCCCGGCCGTACCCGGCACGAACTGGCCGAACGCCTACGCCGGATGGCCGAGCGCGGCGACCTCGCGATCGACGACCCCGCTCGCGCGGCCGGGCACCTGATGCTGCTCATCTCCGCCGACAACCTCACCGACCGGGCGGACCTCCACAACGAGGACGCGCTCCGGAAGATGGTCACCGCGGGGGTATCGACCTTTCTGTACGGCTATGCGGAACGGACCGCAGCGGGCGGGCGCGATGCCGCTGACAGCTGACCGCGTGGACCAGCGGCCCCTTCACGCCGATCGTGTCGTGTCCGCTGCCTACCGGCCGCGAAGGGCGCGGCGATAGGCGGCGGGCGTGGTGGCGGCGGGCGAGGTCCGCGACGGGGAGGGGTTGGTCCAGCCGGTCCAGGGCCCAGGCGCACACGGCGGCCATCCCGTCCCCGCCCGTCGGCAGGGGACGCTGCAGGAACTGCGCCTGGCCTCCCTCGCGGTGCGGCGCCACGACCAGACGCCGCGCGACCCGGACTGCGGTCTCGGCGCCGTGGTCGGCGCGTACGAGGTGGAGGCAGAGGTCGATGCCCGCCGCGAATCCGGCGCTGGTCGCGACTCTTCCGTGATCGACGTACAGCAGGTCAGGATCCACGTCGACCGAAGGGTGCCGGGTCGTCGAGCGGGGCGTAGCCCGGCACGATGACGGTGTCCGCGGCGGCGAGGGCGTCCAGCCCTTGGGCGGCGTACACGTCGAAGCCGGAGGTCGATGGCACCGGACCGGGTGACTGCGCGCAGACCTCGAAGGAGTAGTGCTCTCTGTCGCCGAAGACTTCGGCGGGAATCGACAGGTCGAACGGGACAAGGGGCCGGCGCGGGCTCGCGCTCTGGCTAGAACGACAGCTTGAACCCGTCGTGGCTGCGGACGAAGCCGAGGGAGTCGTAGAAGCGATGGGCCTCGGTGCGCTGCTTGTTGCTGGTCAACTGCACCAGGGTGCATCCGCGGGCGCGTGCACGTTCGATCGCCCAGGTGAGCAGTTCGCGTCCGAGTCCCGCCCCACGTCGATCGGCACGCACTCGGACTGCCTCGATCAGCGCCCGCTCCTGTCCGTGTCGTCCCAGGCCAGGGATGTACGTCAGTTGGAGGCAGCCAAGGACCGTGCCGCCTCCCTCGTCGAGAACGAGCATTTCGTTTCGCTGATCGGTGTCGACGGCCTTGAAGGCCCGCTCGTACGCCTCGTCGACTTCAACGGTCCGGGGATCGATCACAGTGTCCTCATCAGCCAGGAGGGCAATGATCGCAGGCAGATCCCGGCGCGTCGCAGTACGAATCATCACGCCACAGAGCATGCCAGGCACCTGAGCACGGTCGAGCGGCGGTCCATCGAGGCAGCGTCATCGGCGTTCGAGCAGCCCTGGCCGCCTGCACGCTCTCACCCCAGGCGTACGCGGCGAGCATCGACGTCGAATGCGTCGGCAACTTCGCCCGTACCTTCTCACCTCCCGCCACCACGACCGCGCAGACCACCACCGTCACCGGCGGTATCAGCTACTACGGCAGCCTGCCTGGCTGCCTGCTCGGCACCGCCCCCATCTCCTCGGCCACCGGCCTCGTCGACAGCCTCCTGCTCACCAGCTGAACCCCGCCCCAAAGCCTGTCGCAGGTCAGCGGTGTCGCCGGTACTGCAGATAGACGATCCCGTTGCCGGAGGCGGTGCTGGAGACCAGGTCGAGCCGGTAGGACTTGGGGACGCCGTCGAACAGCCGGGTGCCCTCGCCCGCGACGTAGGGGAACATGCTCAGCCGGAGTTCGTCGATCAGGTCGAGCCGCATGAGCGACCGCCAGAGGCTGACGCCGCCCCAGACGATGACGTGGCCGTCGCCGCCCAGCCTGAGCTTGTCGATCTCTTCTGTCGTGTCGCCGGCGGCGATGGTGGTGTTGGCCCAGTCGGCCGTCTTCAGGGTCCGGGAGAAGACGACCTTGCGCGCGGGGTTCAGGATGTCGGCGAACGGGTGGTCGGTGGAGGTCGTCATGGCCGGGGCGATGCTCTCGTAGGCGGTTCGGCCCATGATGTGCGCGTGGGCGCTCCGGAGGAAGTCGAGGTGCGCGGGCTCGTCGGGCTGACGGTTTTCGGGCAGGTCGAAGCAGAACGTCGAGAACTCGGTGCCTTCGTCGGCGAGAAGGCCGTCGAGGGAGTAGTTGAAGACTGTCGCTGTCAGCTTCCGCATGATCGGATCTCCGGGGGTCTCTGCCTGATGGAGGGACGTGCGTGTGGGCGTCGCGGCCCGTCGTCCATGCGGTTGGACACCGACGCCACCCGGAAGTCATCGCTGGGCGATCACGAACGCCTTGCCAGGAAGACGAACTCCCTTCCTGGCCGGTCAGGCGCATCGCGAACGTCCTCCACCACATAGCCGTGGGCGACCAGATCCCTCTCGACCTCTTCCCGCTCCCGGAAACGCAACGTCGAGTCCGACGTGAGCACCTGCCCGTCCGCGGCGAAGACGTAGGTCCAGCGGAACGTCACCAGGGGCAGGCTCACCTCGATCAGCTCGACCCAGCTCTCGACGGAGCCGACGCCCGGGATCTCCGTCACGTCCTGGGAGGACTCGCGGGTCCACTCCTCCCAGGCGCGTCTGGCCGGATCGCGGGTCTCGAAGACCAGCCGCCCTCCGGGCCGCAGTGCTTCGCGGGCTCCCCGCAGCGTCCTCTGCCAGGTCGGCGGATCGGCGATGGCCTGGGCGACGTTCGCCGTCATCGTCGCCAGGTCGACCTGCAGCGGCGGGAGGTCCGTCGCGTCACCGCAGATCCAGCGCACTCGCTCGCTGCCCGGTTTGGCCTGGGCGACGTCGATGGAGGCCCGAGCGGGATCGACGCCGACGACCTCGATCCCGCGGCCGGCCAGAAGAAGTGCGAACACGCCTGTGCCGCAGCCGATGTCCAGCACCCGGCGAGCCCCGAACTCCTCCGCCATCCGGAGGTAGGCGTCGAGATCGCCGCGGTCGGGGTCGAGCGGGTCGTAGAGCACGGCGAGGCGTGGATGCCCGAAACATTCGTCAGCCATGCGGCCGAACGTATGCGGGGCCAGGGCCGAACGGCCACCGAGTATCGAGGCGGGAACGCACGTGTCACGTCCGCGAGACGCCTCCGTCCAGGGGGCGTCGCGTTCTTGGAGTACGGAACGTGTCCCGCCGTGGGTTCGATCCGATGCCGATGGAGTCTGCGGCCCGGTCCGGGCGGCGGGTGAAACCTAGGCTCGTGGGAACCCTTCCCCCCTCAGGAGCTCCCATGGCCGAGCTTGAGGCGCCACCCCGCGCAGACGTCCCCAGCGGCACCGACCGCGCGGAGGACCCGCGCGAGGGCATGCGGCGAGGCTGGGTGGTCTGGTTCGCCTACGCCGCCACGGCCCGGCACCTGATCCGGCTGGCGACACCGGCCGCGCTGGTGTTCGTGCCGCTCGGCCTGCTGGCCCTGCTGGGGCTGGCGCCCATCGTGGACGGGTCGGCGGCGCTGGTCAACGGCTCGTTCGAGCTGTTCGACCCGCCGGTCGGGCCGCTGCTGGCGTGGACGGCGGCGGCGACCGCGCTCGTGCTGGCCGCCCAGGCCGTGGTCCTGCCCGCCACGGTGGTGCTCGCCACCGGGCTGCTGACCGGCAGGCGCGTCCGGGTGCCGGACGCGATGCGTGCCGCGGCGCGGAGGTTGCCCGCGATGCTGGCGCTGGCGCTGCTGGCCGTGCTGGTGTGCGCGGTGATCGCGGCGGCGGGGATCGGCGTGCTGCTGTGGCACGGGCCGTTGCCGGGGGTGTTCTTCGTGATGGGCCTTCTCCTGCTGATCGCGATGCCGTGCCTGCTGGGCATGGCGGCCGTGGTGCTGGAGGGCCGGTCGCCGGGAAGCGCGATCGCCCGCGGGTACCGGCTGGCGTGCGCGGCGGGACCGGCCCAGAGCGGCTTCTGGTCCAGCTCGTTCACGCTGGCCCTCGGCGTGCTGGCTCTTCCGGTCGCGGCGCGGCAGGCGGTGGAGTGGGCGGCCTCGGGACATCCCCTCGTCGGCGGCGTCGCGACCTCGGTCCTGGGGCTGGCCTTCCCCGCGTTCCAGGCGACGGTGATCGCCCGCCTGTACCTGCGGCGGCTGGCGCTGCGCGGCACGGCCGCCGAGTTCGACGGGCTCGTCGAGCGCCTGCCCGAGAGCGGGCCGTCCCCGGCCAGGCCGGTGCCGGTGCTCGCGGCGTTGCTGCTGCCCGGCCTGCTGTACGGGGGCACGATGCTGGTCAACCCGTTCGGCTGGCTGGAGGTGGACCAGACGGTCGTCACGGCGTCCTGGACACGTCGTGAGCCGCCGATACGGGAGGACGGGCGCCCCGCCCCGACGCTCGGCACGCGGGATCTGCGGGCCGTGTTCGCCGGCCAGGGGTCGAGCATGGTCATGCTCATGGACGGGTTCGACCAGGCGAAGCTGCTGACCTGCGCCGACAGCGCCTGCGCCCACTACCGGTACGCGTGGGCCGAGCCCGCCCAGGCCGACGAGGATCCCCGGTCGGCCGGCACCCGGCTGCCCGACGGCCGGATCGTGCTGACCACCTGGACCCCACAGGGCAAGGACGAGACCTGGCGGGCCAGGCTCGGACTGCTGATGTGCGACGCCAAAGGCTGCCTGCCCGCGGCCGGCGGCCGGTCCCTGGGCGAGGTGAAGGACGAGAACAGGCTGGTGGCCCTGGCGCCGAGCCACTACGGCGGCCTGATGATCGCCCAGGTACGCCGGAATGGGGACGGCGAGATCCTCTCCGTCACCACCTGCGAGGACCCCGCCTGCACGAAGCCGCGGACGAAGGACCTGGCCAAGCTGCCCACCCGCACGTCGCGCTACCAGGATCAGGGCCTGGCCGTCGCCGCGGGCCCGCTCAACCGTCCCGTCGTCCTCCGCTTCGACGACTACACCGGCTCCCTGGCCGTGATCACCTGCGAGGACGACACCTGCGACCCCGTGCACGTCGAACATCCGGTCCAGGGCGGCTTCACGTGGGCTTCGGGCAAGAACGACGGCCCCACCGGCGCGACCATGGTGCTCAGGGAGGACGGCCGCCCGCTGATCGCCTACCGGGACTCGGCCGACGGATCGGTCAGGCTGCTCGACTGCCGCAACCCCTCGTGCTCGCAGGCCGACACCGTCGTCCTGTCCACCCCGGGGGACGACCACCTGCCCCCGGCGCTGGCGGTGGACGAGACCGGCCGGACCGTGGTGGCCTACCAGGACCTCGACCGCGACCAGATCGTCGTCGCCACCTGCAGGGGCACCCGTTGCACGCACACCCCCGTGGCCAAGAGCGAACACACTCCCGGCCCGGGCCTCGCCATGGCCCTGGACGGCCGCGGCCGGCCGGTGATCGCCTGGATCGACGACTCCTACTCCTTCGACCTGGTCGTGACCAACCCGCTCAACCTTCCCTCCCCGTGAGCCATGAGGGGCGCGGTCAGGCCGCCTCGTCCGTGGAATCGGGAACGGAAAGCAGTCGCATCCTGCCGGACCCGGCCTTCTCATCGGGGAAGACCCACTTCCGGAACGCCCAGAAGCGGAAGACCATGGCGACCAGCGTGCCGATGATCTGCGCGCTCATGAAGTCGGCCACCTCCTGGGTGAGCACGCTCACGTCCGGGGTCTCCAGATGGAACACGTACCGGGAGATCCAGAGCGGTGCGGTGCTGAGCACCAGACCGATGCCGCTGACCAGGAAGAACAGCGCCGCCTCGTGACGGCGTTCGCGGCCGCCCCTGGTCCGGAACGACCATTCGCGGTTCAGCACGTAGGACGCGATCGTCGCCACGAGCACCGCGATGATCTTGGCGGTCACCGGCTTCGGTTCCAGGACGGTCAGCTTCAGCCCGTAGAACGTCGCGTTGTCCACCAGGAACGCGGCTCCGCCCACGACCACGAACTTCAGCAGCTCACGGTGCTTCAGCACGAGTGCGTGCAGCGGTTTCGGCAACCTCGCGAGTACTGCTCTAGCTGTTCTGCGCACCCCCGATCTTCTCATCAGTCGATCACCTTGGTAAATCCATACTTTTCGGACGGCCGTGGAGATCGCGAGAAACCGTGAACAAGGATCGGGGGTTCGCCGAACCAGGTGTGTTCGACGTAACCACCTGAAAGGCCGACATGCATGACAGCTCCCCTCCATGCGGCGCCACCCGGCGCGGAAACGCGGCGGTGACCGCGGGACTCGTGGTGGTCCGGGGCGATCACGACTCCGCTCCGTTCGGGGCGGCCCCGGCCGGCGCCGCCGAGCTGCTGCGGAACGCGGCCCTCATCGCGGTACGGGAGGAGACGCACGTACGGGCAGACACACGTCACCGACGGACGGGACCCGATGCACCTCCAGTCTCCCGGAACGGTGGAGTACGAACGCGCGGGACAGTGCCGCATGGGCGGATCCACCCGGCTTCCTCAGGCCGACGATCTGGGAACGCGGGGAGCTCATCTTCGAGCCGGGAACGTACCGGTTCCTCGGTTATCGGAGCTGGCTCGGACAACCCCAGGGCGGACAGGTAAAGAGACCCCGCGTTCCAGCATGGCGGTGATGACGGCGGAAGGTCGTCGACTCGATGCCGGAGGTCCCCAAGTACGCCGGCAAGCCGCTGTTCTGCTGACGCGATGTTCCGCCGGGGGATCCGTAGGCGTCGTGGAAGGCCGGTGCCCGTGCGGGCTCAGAGTCGGATGCTCCTGATGATCTTCGTAAGCTCGGGTACGAGAGGTTGACTGGCCATGACGGTGATCACGACCCCCTTGCGCTCGACCCAGCCCGCGTACCGCCCGTGGCCCAGTGCGCCGTCGCCCTCCTGGGTGAGGACCTGACGGTCGCCGATCTTCACGGTGCTGGTGTCTCCGGAGAACGTCCCGAGGTCGAACGGGCCGTTCTTGAGCTGTGCCGGCGACTTGGCCTTCGGCCAGCACACCACCCTGATCCACAGCGACCGATGCCGGCGGTCCACGTCGTCGCGGTCGTCGGTCCACTGGTAGCCGTACTCGGTGATGCCGTCGTGCTTGTTGACGAGGACCTGCCCGGACGTGAACCCCTTCGGGACATGGCCGACACGGACCCCCTTGATGGCGGCGGCCCCTCGCGGCGGCTTGTCGAGCCTGGTGTCGGCTGACCGCTTCACTTCGGCCTTGGACGGGACGGGACAGGACGGCCGAGCCGTCGCCTGGGCCGGGAGCGGCATGAGCGCCGCGACGATCGGCAGCGCGGACAGGGCGACCAACTTCTGGAGCTTGTTCACATCCGGGTTAGAGGTGACGGACGTGAAGAAAGTTCAGTGTGTCCCGGCCTGACGCCACTCTCCATGATCGCTTGTAGGGTGAGGCGTTCACCCCCGTCCTTCCGCCCCCAAGGAAGCCCCTCGTGTTACGTCGTCACCGCTCAGCCCTGCCCGCCCTGCTCGTCGCCGGTCTGTACGGTGCCGCGCTGACGGCAGCCGCCGTCGTCACCCTGATCTCCGGCGACCTCGGCCCGTTGTGGGGGCTGACGGTGTTCTCGGCCGTGACCGACGACGTCACGGTGACAGGGGGGAACCTGCTCCTCCTGATCGTGGCCGGGCTGTCCTGGACATGGGGGATCTGGGAGGTCCTGCGCGGGCCGCTCGCGGGCCCGCCGCCCCGGCAGGACCGCGACATCCTGCGGCTGCGCGTGGCGCTCTACGTCGCGACGGCCACGACGTGGCTGCTCCACGTCACCGCGTGGCTCCCGGTGGATGTCGCGGTGATCGACTCTGCGGCGATGTACGTGCTGGTGCTGCTGTTCATGCGGGTGCTGGGCCCCGGCCGGCAGTACATGCGGGGCGCGGGGGTGCTGGGGTACGGCGGATTGACCCTCATGGATGTGCTCGGCCTCGTCGGCCTGCCTGTCCCGGAAAGTATGGAACTGGTCTGCGGCCTGGCCGTCCTGGCCTGGACGATTCTGATCCTGCGGGCCCAATGGGACGACGACCGCTGGCGGACGGCGACCGTCAAGTACGGTGTCGCCGCCCTGGTGGTGCCGATCCTCCTGATGCTGGCGGCGTTGCCGTTCGCGGAAGAGGGAAGCGCCGTCGAGGCTCTCGGCGTGGTCTCCAGCGTCCTGATCATGATTTGGCTGGCCCGCTCCGCCCACGACCTTGCCGCCCCGCGCGACCAACCGGCCGAGGCCGGATCGACTGTGTGGAGCAGCGGCCAAGACCACTGACAAGTTGCCCCGCCCACGCGGCGACCAGGGCGTCCCCATGTCAGTCGTGGTGTCAGGGCGGCGACAGCCCCGTATCAGAGCGGACGGACATGCTGAATGCATGAACGGTTCAGCGATGCGGCCTCCGGGCCGCGGACTGGGCCACCTACCCGAGAACCATGAGTCGCAGGAGACCATCATGCAGACGTTCGCCACCCCCGCCGCCATCCGCGCCATCCTCGACATCCCCGCGGGACGCGTGCACTGCGTCGCCGCCGACCAGGCCGAGACCACGGTCGAGGTCGTGCCCTCGAACGCCTCGAAGAGCCGCGACGCGCAGGCCGCGGAGCAGACCACGATCGACTACGCCGACGGCGTGCTGCGCGTCGTGACCCCGGTGAAGAACCAGTACCTCGGCCCGTCCGGGGCCATCGAGGTGACGGTCAAGCTGCCCGCCGGCTCCCACGTCGAGGCCAAGGCGGCCAGCGCCGAACTGCGGACCGCCGGCCGCCTCGGCGACGTCACCTTCGACGGCGCGTACAGCCAGATCAAGATCGAAGAGGCCGCAAGCCTCCGCCTCACCGCGGTCGACGGCGACGTCGAGATCGGCCGGCTGGGCGGCGCCGCGGAGATCAGCACCGCACGGGGTGACATCCGCATCGCCGAGGCCGCGGGCGGCAAGGTCGTGCTCCGCACCCAGTCCGGTGACATCTCGATCGCCGCCGCCACCGGGGTCTCGGCGGCCCTGGACGCCGGCACCGACCACGGCCGCATCACCAACGCCCTCAAGAACGACGGCGCTGTCGAGCTCGACATCCACGCCACCACCTCCAGCGGCGACATCACCGCCCGCAGCCTGTGACCTGCGGCCTCCAGAAGGGAGGCGGACCAAGTTGCGGAGGTCGTCACGAAGTCGCGCCCGATCCGGAGAACCCGGCGCTCTTGTCGGCAGGACTGGGAGATCGGCCCAGCCTGCGCGGTTCGTACCTTGTAGTTGAAGGCAGACCAGAGGCCCTTCGGGGCCTCTTCTGCGTTTCATCGGCTGCGCCCGGGACACGGCGAAGGCGGCCCCCAGCTGTGGGGGCCGCCTTCGACTCAGGCTGTGGATCGTTCCTATCGCCCGGTCGGTACGCCGGTGCCGTCGGCGGCCGTGCGGGGACGCGGAACCCGGTTGTTGCGCAGGTACTCGACCTCGGTACGCAGGTTGGCCAGCAGCTTGCCCGCGATGTCCTGGCTGAAGCCGTTGCGGATGACGAAGCGGATGACGGCGATGTGTTCCAGGTTGGGCGGCAGGTAGTACGTCGGGGCCTGCCAGCCGTGGATCTTCAGCCGGTCGGCCAGGTCGAAGACGGTGAAACCGTCGAAGCCGGGAGCCGTCCGTACGGCGAGCACCGGTAGTTCCGAGCCGTCGGCGATGAGCGAGAGCTCGGGGAGCTTCGCGATCTCCTCGCCGAGGTAGGTCGCCACGTCACGGCAGGTCTGCTGGACGGCCCGGTAGCCCTCGAAGCCGAGCCGCAGGAAGTTGTAGTACTGGGCGACGACAGGGGCGCCGGAACGGGAGAAGTTGAGGGTGAAGGTGTCTATGCTGCCGCCGAGCAGGTCGCAGGAGAGCACCAGGTCTTCGGGCAGCGCGTCCGGCTCCTGCCAGACGATCCAGCCGACGCCCGGGTAGACCAGGCCGAACTTGTGGCCCGAGGTGTTGATCGACTGCACCCGGGGGAGCCGGAAGTCCCACACCCGGTCGGGCTCCAGGAACGGGGTGATGAAGCCGCCCACGGCGGCGTCGACGTGCAGCGGGATCTTCAGGCCGCGCTCGGCCTCCAGTCGGTCGAGCTCGGCCGACATCTGCTCGATCGGGTCGTACTTGCCGCATTGCGTGGAGCCGAGCACACCGACGACGCCGATGGTGTTCTCGTCGCAGAACTCCCTGAGCCGGGCGGGGGACAGGGAGTAGGCGGGCTCCTCGATCGGGATCCAGCGCGGCTCGACGTCCCAGTACTGGCAGAACTTGGGCCAGCAGGTGTGGACGGCCGTGCCCATCACCAGGTTGGGCCTGTCGACGGGGAGCCCGGCCGCCCGGCGCCGCGCGCGCCACTGGAACTTCATCGCCAGCGCGCCGAGCATGGCCGCCTCGCTGGAGCCGCCGGTGGAGCAGCCGACGCTGGCGCCGTTGGGGTCGCTCCACAGGTGGTCGAGCATGTTGACGCAGCGCGACTCGATGTCGGCCGTCTGCGGGTACTGGTCGTGGTCGACGATGTTGCGGTCGAGGGTCTCGGCGATGAGCTCGCGGGCCTGGGGCTCCATCCAGGTGGTGCAGAACGTGGCCAGGTTGAGCCGGGCATTGCCGTCGAGGAGGAGCTCGTCGCGGATGAGCGCCTGGGCCGCGCTGGGGTTCATCGGGTTGGTCGGCATCTTGAAGCGGGGGACGCCCCCTTCGGGGACCAGCCCGTTGTAGAGGGGATTGACATCGAGCGCTTCCTGCCACCGGTCGGATTCGACTCGTCTGAGCATGAGCTTCACCTCTCGATGAGTTGAGTGATGTCGAGCACTCACAGTAGGCAAGTTTTTACTGTCCGTCAACGACTTCCATACCGAGGCCCGGAGTCCTGCGATGGCTGCGGGTAGGTGTGGGGTCTCGGTCGGGGCCAGTTGGGGCTAAACGGGTGCTGATGGGGTGGGTCGGATTCGCGGCTCCGCGCCAACTCCGCGTCCCTTTTTTCCGCCAATGTGGTCCTTTGTCGGATTTGCGGGTAGGTCATGCCGCGGCGAGCAGGCGCCGGCACGTCCGGGGTCTGTACGCGCGTACCGGGCCCAGGGCGGGCCGAGGTGGTGAGTGAGCGGGAAGGAGTGCTGATCATGTCGAACAGGTTGCAGGTGGCCTTTGCCGTACTCGCCGGGTACTACCTCGGACGGCGCCACAAGTTGCGCATGGCGGCGGCACTGGCGGCGGCGGGGCTGGCCGGACGTGCCAGCTGTGGCGAGGGCGGCCTGCTGGCGCAGGGCGTCAAGGCCCTCAGCTCCAATCCGGAGCTGCAGCGGATGACCGGCCGCCTCCGGGGCGAGCTCATGGAGGTCGGCAAGGCGGCGGCCGTGTCGGCGGCCAGCAGGCAGATCGACTCCCTGACCCACAAGCTCCAGGAGCACGGCGGGAAGTCCCACGCCGAGCAGGACGAGGCCAAGCCCGCGAAGCGGCAGGCGCCCAGAGGCGAGGAAGCGGACTACGACGAAGAGGACTACGACGAAAGCGATCGTTACGACGAGGACGAGGACGAAGAGGCGACCGAGGAACCGGAGCAGGCCGGGCAGCAACCCGAGGGTCATCGAGGACAGCGGCGAACGCGTCCTGTCCGGCGGGTCAGCCAGTCGCGGAGGTGAGTGCGGTGACTGAGGCAGAGGCAGCGAAGAAGGCGACAGGAGCCGGCGGGAGAGCCTTGGGCAAAGCCACCGGCACGGCCCGTCGCGCCGGCCAGGCCGCGAAGGGCAAGGTCGAGGACCAGGCCGGGGAAGCCGTGGGAAAGGCCGGTGAGGCCGCGGGGAAGGCAGGGGAGGCCGGTCACGGGATCGCCGACAGCCTGCCGATGGACCGGCTCGTCCAGTCCGCGCAGGGGCTGCTGCAGGCCGCGGGCTCGCGGGTGCTGTCCTCCGCGGGGGACAAGCTCGAAGGCCTGACCGGCCGTCTCTCCGACTACGTGGAACACGGCGGGAAGGGCCTGATGAGCGCGGTCACGGGCTCGGACAAGCCGGGCGGGTTCGTCAGCGGAGCCCTGAAGGGCGGCCTGACCGGCGGCCTGAAGGGTGGCCTCAAGGGAGGTCTGAAGGGCATCTTCCAGAAGCTCACCGGCGGTGGCGGCGGGAAGGCGGGCCACGAGAAGATCACCAACATCGTGGAGTCGATCGACGTCGGCGCGCCACGGCGTCTGGTGTACGACCAGTGGACCCAGTTCCAGGACTTCCCGACGTTCATGAAGAAGGTCGAGACCGTCAAGCAGGACAGCGACGAGGAGCTTTCCTGGAAGGCCCAGATCTTCTGGTCGCACAGGAGCTGGAAGGCGCACATCGTCGAGCAGATCCCGGATCAGCGGATCATCTGGCGGTCAGAGGGACAGAAGGGGTATGTCGACGGAGCCGTGACCTTCCACGAGGTCACTCCCGACCTGACCCGGGTCCTGGTCGTCCTGGAGTACCACCCGCAGGGCCTGTTCGAGCGGACCGGCAACCTGTGGCGCGCGCAGGGGCGACGCGTACGGCTGGAGCTCAAGCACTTCAGACGGCACGTGATGGCGCACCTGCTGCTGAAGCCCGACGAGCTGGAGGGCTGGCGCGGTGAGATCCACGACAGCGAGGTCGTCAAGGATCACCAGACCGCCGTCCAGGAGGAACAGGACCGGCTGGGCGCCGAGGAAGAGGAGCCCGAGGAGGGCGAGGAGCCCGAGGAGGGCGAGAGGGCCGAAGAGGAAGAGTTCGAGGACGAGGACGAGCTGAGCGAGGGCGAGCCGGAGGAAGAGGAAGAGGAAGAAGAACCCGAAGAGGAGGAGTACGAGGAGGAGGAGCCCGAAGAGGAAGAGGAAGAGGAAGAGGAGCCCGAGGAGGAGCGTCCCGCGGCTCCGGTTGCGCGGCGTCGGGCCGGAGCGCCCACCCGCCGGGCCGCCGAGCAGGACCGGCCGGTACGCCGGCGTCGGATCCGAGCCGAGTAGCCACTCGTCAGGGCCTGTCGCCGAAGGCCCGGCCAGCCAGTAACAGGGGGAACGACATGACCGTTCAGCCTGCCGGTCGCGGCACGCCGGCCAGCAGCGGCACCGCGGGGACAAGCCTGGCGGACGTCATCGACACCATCCTCGACAAGGGCCTCGTCATCGACGCCTTCGTCCGCGTCTCGCTCGTCGGCATCGAGGTGCTGACGATCGACAGCCGGATCGTCGTGGCCAGCGTGGACACGTACCTGCGCTTCGCGGAGGCGGCCAACCGGCTCGACCTGTCGGCCACGGAGAAGGGACTGCCGGAGGTCGTCGAGGGAGTGACACAGGCGAGGGCCGTCAGCCAGGCGAACGAGCCTGCCGGCGGAGCGCTGGAAGCCCCGTCCGAGGAGACGGACGAGATCCAGGAGATCGCGGGTGACGTCGTGGAACGCGAGGAAGAACCGCGCCGGGCACGTCGTAGAGAGGATGGCTGAGATGTCGCCACGTGACAGGGCCGCCGAGGCCGAGGAGACCTCGCCGGCGAGCGTGAACGGCAGCGCGTCCTACGTGTACGGGATCGTGCCGACGGATGTCGAGGTGGAGCCCGGGACCGAGGGGGTCGGGCAGCCGGCCGGGGAGGTGCGGCTGGTGCCGTTCGGCCAGATCGCCGCTCTGGTGAGCGACGTCGAGGTGGACCGCCCGCTGGGCCGGCCGAAGGATCTCCAGGCGCACCAGCGGCTGCTCGACCAGACCGCGGCGGAGGTGCCGGTGCTGCCGTTCCGGTTCGGGGCGGTGCTGACCGACTCCGACGCCGTGGTGGAGGAGCTGCTGAAGCCGTACCACGACCAGTTCGCCGACGCCCTGCAGGAGGTGGAGGGCCGGACGCAGTACGTCGTCAACGGCCGGTACGACGAGCAGGCGATCCTGCGCGAGATCCTGCGGGAGAACGGCGAGGCCGCGGACCTCCGGCAGCAGATCGCCGGCCTGCCCGAGGACGCGACGCGCAACGAGCGCATGCGCCTGGGAGAGATCATCGAAGGCACGATCGCGGACAAACGCGAGGTGGACACGGCGGCCGTCGTGGACGAGCTCTCCGACGTCTGCGAGCAACTGGTCGTGCGCGAGCCCGCCCACGAACGAGACGCCGCGCACGTGGCCGCGCTGGTGGAGCGGGGCAAGACGGCCGAGTTCGAGCAGGCGGTGGACGAGCTGACCCGCCGCTGGTCGGGCCGGGTCGAGGTACGCCTGCTGGGGCCGATGGCGCCGTACGACTTCGTCGGCACGAGCTGACGGCACGAAGCTGACGGTTCGGCGCGGACAGCGACGTCAGAGAGGAGTGAACATCCTTGGGACTGGGGACGTTGCTTTTTGGCTGGCCACTTATGCCGGTTTATGCGGTCGTCAAACTCGGAGAGCTCCTGCGCGACCAGGTCGAGCGGGAGCTGCACGATCCGGCCGTGGTCCGGCGCCGCCTGGAGGAGGTGGAGCAGGCCAGGGCCGCCGGCCGGATCTCCGAGGAGGAGGAGGAGCGGGCGGTCGAGGAGATCTTGCAGGGGATGGTCGGCTGGTGAGGCGCCCGCGCCGCATCGGGGGAGTACGGGGGTGATTTCGTGCCTGCCAGGCAGGGAACCGGGAGCAAGCACGCGCCAGGAACGGGAAGCGCGGACATCAGCGGCGAGGGGCCGCCTCGTACGCGCTCGGCGGACCTCCCGGCCGCCGCGGTGGCCGGGGTGGGGCTGCGCATGATGACCGAGCTGACCGGCAAGGAGGCCGAGTCCGTCACGCTGGTCGAGCCGGCGGAGGACGGGTGGCTGGTCGGCGTGGAGATCGTGGAGGACCGGCGCATCCCGTCGTCCGGGGACACCCTGGCCCTGTACGAGATCGAGCTCGACATGGCGGGCGACCTTCTGTCCTACCGCCGGGTGCGCCGCTACAAGCGGGGCAGCGGTGACCTGGCCGAGGGGGCGCGGTGAGCGCCAACGTGCGGCCGAGTCCGTACCTTCCCGGGTCCTCGATGCAGTCCGGCCATGGCGGCAGGGAGTCGGCCAACCTCGGCGACATCCTGGAGCGCGTGCTCGACCGGGGCGTGGTGATCGCCGGCGACATCCAGGTGAACCTGCTCGACATCGAACTGCTGACGATCAAGCTGCGGCTGCTCATCGCCTCGGTGGACACCGCCCGCGAGATGGGCATCGACTGGTGGGAGCACGATCCGTGGCTCACCGGCGGCACCCAGGAGCTGGCGAAGGAGAACCGCAAGCTGCGCCGCCGTCTCGCGGCGCTGGAGGAGATGGTGTCCGCGCGGGTGGTGCCGAGCGGCGACGCCGGGCACGTGTCCGGTCACGGGCCTGAGGCGGTCGAGCGTGGCCACTGATGAGGGCGTCTACCTGTACGCGGTCACGCGTGCGGAGGGCGAGGGGCCCGACGGCCTGACCGGCGTGGCGGGCGCGCCCGTGCGCCGTCTCGTGCACGCGGGCCTGGCCGCCTTCCTCAGTACGGTCTCGCTGGAGGAGTTCGGCGAGGAGGCGCTGCGGCGCTCGATGGAGGACCTGGCCTGGCTGGAGGAGACCGCGCGCACCCATCACCGGGTGGTGGAGGCCATCGCCGGCCTGCGGTCCACGGCCCCGGTGCGGCTGGTCACCGTCTACACGGGAGAGGCGCAGGTACGGGAGCTTCTCGACGAGCGGCACGAGCAGTTCGACGCGGTGTTGTCGCGGGTGACGGGCCGGCAGGAGTGGGGCGTCAAGGCGTACGCCGTCCCGGTCCCCGCCGAGCCGGCGGCCGAGCCGGTGGACGGTCCGCGGGGCGCGTCGCCGGGGGCGGCGTACCTGAACCGCCGCCGGGCGGCCCTGCGCGGGCGGGAGGCCGACTGGCGCCGGGCCGCCGAGCACGCCCAGGCCGTGCACGAGGCGCTGATGCACGTCGCCGTCGTCGGCCGTCGCCACCGTGCCCAGGACCCGCAGCTGTCCGGACGCCGGGAGCAGATGGTCCTCAACGGCGCCTACCTGGTGGACGAGGAACGCGCCGCCGAGTTCACCCGGGTGATCGAGGACGTCGTCGGGCAGGGCGTCGCCGTGGAACTCGTCGGCCCCTGGGCGCCCTACTCCTTCGCCGCGCTCGACCAGGAGGGTGAGGCGGCCCACGGTGACGCTTCCTGAGCCGAGAGGAGGCCGGCTCGCCGCCGAGGGCCGCCTTCCCGAGCAGCGGGTGGCGCTCGTCGACCTGCTGGACCGCCTGCTGGCGGGCGGGGCGGTGGTGATCGGCGACGTCGTGCTGTCCATCTCCGGCATCGACCTCGTACGGATCTCCCTGAGGGCCCTGCTGGTGAGCGTCAGGGAGGGCGACGCGGTCGAAGGAGGGATGCGACGTGACGGGCAGGAGTGACGGGCGGACGGCGAGACGCGGCGAATGGCGGCTGGAGACGGACGCCGACTCGGTGGAGCGCGACCTGAGCCGGCTGGTGCTGACGCTGGTCGAGCTGATCCGCCAACTCGTCGAACGTCAGTGCGTGCGGCGGATGGACAACGGCGACCTGTCGGAGGAGCAGCTTGAGGCGGTGGGGCTGACCCTGATGCGGCTGGAGGAGGCCATGGCCGAGCTCTGCGAACGCTTCGGCCTGTCCCCCGCCGACCTCAACCTCGACCTCGGCCCCCTGGGTACCCTGCTCCCCACGGACTGACGCAGGCGCGCAGGCCGAGGAGGCGGACCGTTCAGTACGGGGTGACGGGGGCGGTGTCCAGGGTGAAGGTCTCGACGATCTCGGTGCAGGTGCCGTGCTCGCCCATCACGCACAGCGCCAGGGTCTGGTAGGTGGCGGTGAAGGCCGCGGGCTCGGCCAGGAGACCCAGGTCGAGCGGGTGGTCCGGCCGCTGGAGCCGGGTGAGGGTGATGTGCGGGCGGAACAGGTCGCCGATCTCGTCGTAGCCGTGCAGGTCGAGGTTGGCGCGGGCCGTGGGCGGCGCGGTGAGCCGGTGGTCGGCCAGGACGCGGCCGACCGGGTCGAGGTGGCGCAGGCCCGTGCGCAACGGGCCGAGCGCGGTGACGACGTCCTCCTGGAGCCGGGTGATCGCGTCCGTCTTCCGGAAGAACAGCTCGACCATGCCGTGCTCGTTGGCGGCGAAGGACTCGCCTTCCAGGTGCATCGCGGAGGTGCGCCGGCTGAGCTCGTGCAGCAGCGCGACGGCCTCGTCGAGCCCGTCGGGGGTGAAGTTGGCCATGTAGAGCGAGATGTGCGGGTAGAGGCCGTCCTCTCGCAGGACGAACTCGGTCGCGGTGGCCTCCGCGCAGCGCCGGCTCAGGCGTACGGACTGAGCGTTGACGTCGTGCGGAGGCAGCAGGACAACGTCGTAGACCGGGAGATCGCCCATAAGGGAGGAGTCTAGGACGGGCCGGGGGCGCCGCGCGCGGGCGGCCTGCCGCCGCAGGGCCAGGCGCACGGCCGGGAACGCGAAGGCGGCCAGCGGCACCAGCAGGAACACCGCCCCGGCCACGCGCTGGTCGGCCAGCGGGTCGGGCACCCCGAGCGGGGCCGCCAGGGAGAACCAGTCCGCCGCGACCGCCGGTCCCACCAGCAGGTACGTCCCGAGCCCCAGGTACGCGACGGCGGCCACCGCCAGCAGCCGGACCCGCGCGGCCCACGGGAACGGCCTGGGCAACGGGTCGAGGTCGAGCACCGCCCAGGCGACCAGCAGGCCGACCCCGGCGGACCCGGCCATGGTGACCAGGTGGGGCGCGTACCCGGCGAGCGACCAGGGCAGCCACGCCGTCCCGTACAGCAGCAGGAGCAGCAGCGGGACGGCGGCCGTCAGGAGGGCGGGACGGGTGAGACGCCGCCCGAAGGCGCGGTCGCCGAGCGGGCCGTACTGGGAGCCGGGGCCGGTGGCCCGCGCGGCGAGGGTGAGCGGCGCGCCCGCGCACAGCAGCAGCGGCGCGACGACGGCGAGGACGACGTGCTGCACGGCCTGGGCCGACGCCATCGCCCGCGCGTAGCCACCCACCCCGCCGAGCAGCGCGACCGCGGCCAGGGCCAGCCCGGCGTGCCAGGAGAGCGTGCGGAGGACCGGCCAGCCGGGCACCCGGCGCAGGCCGGCCAGGTAGCCGGCGGCGGGCAGCGCCAGCAGCAGCAGGACGAGCGGGTCGAGCCGCACCTCGCTGAGGAGGGCGCCGGGCGAGAAGGGCGCGAGGGCGTACTCCAGGACGGGATGGTCGTGCCCGCCACCCGCGCCGGGCGGCGGCGGGGTACGGGACAGGCCGACGGCCAGCCCGGTCGCCGCCACCATCACCGTCACCTCGCCCACGGCCAGGCGGACGAACGTGCGGCGCACCCCGCGATCGGCCACCCCGGCGACGGTACGCAGACGATGCCGCCGGCCGAACCAGGCCAGCACCGCCAGGGCCGCGACCTTGGCCAGCAGGAGCAGGCCGTACCGGCTCAGCCACAGGTCGGAGAGGCTGTCGAGCCGCACCCAGGCGCTGACCAGGCCGGAGAAGGCGACCGCGGCGAAGCAGCACAACGCGATCGTGCTGAACCGGGGAAGGACGACCCGCAGGTCCGCCGAGCGCCGGAAGTGCAGCAGCACCGCGCCCAGGCCGCCCACCCACACCGACACCCCCAGCAGGTGGGCCATCAGCGCGGACACGGCGATGTCGTGGTCGGCCGCCGAGGCGGCATGGCCCACGTAGGCGGGCGGCAGCAGCCCGAACGCCGCCACGGCCAGTGGGACCCAGGCGGGCAGCCGCCGTACGAGCGTGGTCAGCGCCACCGCGAACGTCGTGACCAGCACCACCAGCAGCGCCTGCGTCTGCGGCAGTGACGTGCCGAAGTCGAGCATGCCGGGCTCTTCGAGCAGGTTCGCCACCGGCATCGGGATGAAGCTGGACAGGGTGAACACGTAACCGGCCAGGGCGGCGACCGCCCATCCCAGCGCCCACCAGCCCGCCGCGCGCAGGCACCGCTCCGACTCCGGCGAGCCGCCAGGGGCCAGCACGGACGCCGCCAGCAACGTCCCCACGCAGGCCACCGCGCACAGGTCGAGGGCGAGGCGGGCCAGCGGCAGGCCCCAGTCGGTGACCGGCCCGGCGGTGGGCAGCCCGAAGACCTCCACCGTGCCGGCGCCGCCGCCGAAGCGCAGCACCGCGACCAGCACCAAGACGCCCACGCCGACCGCGAACACGGCGTACGTCCGTGCGGAAGCTCTCATAGGCCACCCGCCACGTCGTCCGAGGCCAGAAACCCGGCCGCGCCGGCCGGGGCGGGCGCGGTCCCCACATGCTCCCACAGGGGCCGTGCCCGGGCCAGGCGCGGTGATCGTCTAGTTCCGGCGCACAAGCGAAGGTACGCAGCCCGACCGGCCCCGGTTCAGCCGTCCGGGGCGCGGGTCAGTCGTGCAGGCCCAGGAGGGTGACGGCCTGTTCGCGCATCTCGACCTTGCGGATCTTGCCCGTGACCGTCATCGGGAACCCGTTGACCAGGTGGACGTAGCGGGGGACCTTGTAGTGGGCCAGGCGGCCGGAGCAGAAGCGCCTGACCGCCTCGGCGGTCAGCGGCTCGGTGTCCGGGCGCATGACGATCCAGGCCATCAGCTCCTCGCCGTACTTCTCGTCCGGCACGCCGATCACCTGGACGTCGGCGATGTCGGGATGCGTGTACAGGTACTCCTCGACCTCGCGCGGATAGACGTTCTCGCCGCCGCGGATCACCATGTCCTTGATCCGGCCCACGATGTTGACATAGCCCTCGGCGTCCATGGTGGCCAGGTCGCCGGTGTGCATCCAGCGGGCCTCGTCGATCGACTCGGCCGTCTTGTCCGGCTCGTTCCAGTAGCCGAGCATCACCGAGTAGCCGCGGGTGCACAGCTCGCCCGGCTCGCCCCGGGGCACCGCGAGCCCGGTCTCCGGGTGCACGATCTTCACCTCCAGGTGCGGCATCACCTGGCCGACCGTCTCGGTGCGCCGTACCAGGCCGTCGTCGCGGCGGGTCATCGTGGACACGGGCGACGTCTCGGTCATGCCATAACAGATCGCCACCTCGCTCATGTGCATCTCCCCGATCACCCGCTTCATCACCTCGACCGGGCACGGCGAGCCCGCCATGATGCCGGTGCGCAGCGACGACAGGTCGAACTCGGCGAAACGCGGATGGCCCAGCTCGGCGATGAACATGGTCGGCACGCCGTACAGGGACGTGCACCGCTCGGCCTCCACGGCCCGCAGCGTGGCCTCGGCGTCGAAGCCGGGCGCGGGCAGCACCACGCAGGCGCCGTGCGAGGTCGCGCCCAGGTTGCCCATGACCATGCCGAAGCAGTGGTAGAGCGGCACCGGCAGGCAGACACGGTCGGTCTCGGTGTAGCCGACGCCCTCGCCGACGAAGTAGCCGTTGTTGAGGATGTTGTGGTGCGACAGCGTCGCGCCCTTGGGGAAGCCGGTCGTGCCCGAGGTGTACTGGATGTTGATCGGGTCGTCGAAGGACAGCGTGGCCGCCCGTACGCGCAGCGCGTCGGGGTCGGCGCGGCGACCGGTCTCGACCAGTTCGTCCCAGCCGGGCTCGCCGATGAACACCACCTGCGTGAAGCCGATCTCGGCGAGCATCGCGCGGTAGTCGCTCGTCTTGTGCTCGACGGCGCTGACCAGCAGCCGCATGCCCGACTGGCGGACCACGTAGTCCAGCTCGTGGGCGCGGTAGGCCGGGTTGATGTTGACCAGGATCGCGCCGATCTTGGCGGTGGCGTACTGCGTCAGCACCCATTCGGCGCAGTTGGGAGCCCAGATGCCGACCCGGTCGCCCTTGGCGATGCCCCTGGCCAGCAGGCCGAGCGCCACCTCGTCCACGGCGGCGTCGAACTCCGCGTACGTCCAGCGCCGCCCGCTCGCCATCTCGACCAGCGCCTCGCGGTCGGCGTACCGGGCCGCGGCGCGTTCCAGGTTCTCCCCGATCGTCTCGCCCAGCAGGGGGAGCGCGGATACGCCGGACGCGTAGGAGAGCAGTGAGTCACCCATGCCGGAAGCATCCGCCAGGGCGGTGAGGCACGCTACCCCCGTTCAGGGGTAGCCGCGGGAGGCCGGCCGCGTGCCATGCTGGTGACATGGCGGTGACACACCTTCCGTCGAGTGCCCTGGCCCCGCAGGCCGCCGTGCTCCTGCGGGCCGCCCTCACCCGGATGCGGCACGTCGTCGGGCTGCCCGTCCTGTTCGGCGGCGCGGTGTCGACCCCGGGCGGGTCCGTGCGGCTCACCGAGGTGACGGGCGCCCGCACGGACGTGCTGCGCGGGCTGGCCATCCACACCGGCACCGGCCTGGGCGGCCGGGTGCTGGTCACCGCCCGGCCGGGCAGCGTCGAGGACTACGTCACCGACTCCCGCATCAGCCACGAATACGACAAGCCGGTGGCGGTGGAGGGGCTGCGCGCGATCGCGGCCGTCCCCGTCGTGGTGGGGGAGACGGTCTACGGCCTGCTCTACGGCGGCGTCCGTGAGCCGCTTCCGCTCGGCACCCGCGTCCTCGACGGCATGAACCAGATCGCCGCCCGGCTCGGCGTCGAGCTGGCCGTACGCGCCGAGGTGGAGCGGCGGGTGGCCGCGCTGGAGACGGCCGCGATCACCGGCGCCGCCCGCGAACGGCCCGCCGGCCCCGAATGGGAGCAACTGCGCGAGGCGCACGCCGAGCTGCGCTCGATCGCCCAGGAGGTCGCCGACCCGGTCCTGCGCGAGCGGTTGCAGGGCGTCTGCGACCGGCTGAGCTCGCCGAACGTCGGGCCCGTCCCGGCCAACCCGCTGTCGCCCCGGGAGCTCGACGTGCTCTCCCTCGTCGCGGTCGGCTGCGGCAACGCCGAGGTCGGCCGGCGGCTCGACCTGAAGCCGGAGACGGTCAAGAGCTACCTGCGCAGCGCGATGCGCAAGCTCGGCACCCACACCCGGATGGAGAGCGTGGTCTCGGCCAGGCGCGCCGGCTACCTCCCCTGAGCCCCCGGCGGATTTACCAACAACGGACGATGCCCATCAGCGCCGTCGACCGGTTCCGGGTAGGCCCCCACCATGACTGCTTGGACGAACGACGAACTCGACCGGATCGCCGCCGCCGAGGAACTGCAGATCGCGTCCCTGCGCGGCGACGGCGAGCTGCGCCGCCCGGTGACGATCTGGGTCGTCCGCCTCGACGACGACCTGTACGTCCGGGCCGTGAACGGGCGCGACGGCACCTGGTTCCGCGGCGCCCAGGAGCGGGGCAGGGGCCGGATCCAGGCCGGGGGCGTCGACAAGGGCGTCACGTTCGCCGACGCCGACCAGGAGCTCAACGACCGGATCGACGCCGCGTACCGGGACAAGTACCGCCACTACTCGGAGAGCATCGTGGACTCGGTGGTCAGCGGGCAGGCCCGCGCCGCCACGATCAGGCTCGTGCCGCGCTCCTGACCCCGCCCGGCAACGAGAGGTCCGAAGGCCGCCAGCGCCCGGCCGCCACCGGCCGCGACAGTGGAAGGCATGAACACTGTCGTGGATGAGCACGTCCGGATTGAGCCCAACATTCTCTACTTCGGCACCCCCGTCGTCCTGATCTCCACCCTGAACGAGGACGGCACCCCGAACCTCGCCCCCATGTCGTCGGTCTTCTGGCTGGGCTGGCGCGGCATGCTGGGGCTCGGGGCCAGGTCGAAGACGTCCCAGAACCTGTTGCGGACCGGCGAAGGCGTGCTCAACCTGCCTTCCGACGCCCTCGCCCCGCAGGTGGACCGGCTGGCGCTGACCACCGGGAGCGACCCGGTGCCCGAGCGCAAGCACCAGCGCGGTTACCGGTTCGTGCCGGACAAGTTCGGCCGGGCCGGGCTGACCGCCGTCCCGTCGGAGACGGTGGCCGCGCCCAGGGTGGCCGAGTGCCCGGTCGCCATGGAGGTCGTGGTGGAGGAGACGCATCCGATGGGCGACGGCGGGGTGCTCACGTTCGAGGTGCGGGTGCAGCGGGTCTGGGTGCACGAGGACATCCGCCTGAAGGGCACCGACGACCACATCGACCCCGACGCCTGGCGTCCGCTCATGATGAGCTTCCAGAAGCTGTACGGGCTGGGCCCGCAGGTGCACCCGTCCACGCTGGCCAGCATCCCGGAGCGGCACTACCGCAGCGCCGACCTCGAACGGGCACGCACCCTCTAGAGGCTCTCCAGCAGCGGCAGCCAGGTGCGCCCGGCGCACAGCTCCTTGATCCGCGCCGGGGGCAGCCACTCCGCGCCCGTGCTCTCCGACCCCGCCGGCGGCGCGGTCGCGGCGCCGGGCGTGGCCAGCCGGGCCCGGAACATCACCATGTGCGTCAGCGCCGCGTACCGGTAGCCGGCGGGGGCCGGGGCCAGAAGCTCGACGCGCTGCCACGCGAAGACCGACAGGGCCGACGGCTCCAGGAGAAGACCGGTCTCCTCCTGGAGCTCACGGACCACGGCCTCGGTGGCGCTCTCACCGGCCTCCAGGTGGCCGCCCGGGATGTCCCAGCCGCGCCCGACCCGGTCGACGCACGTCAGCAGCGTCCTGCCGGTGCTGTCGGAGACGAACGCGAACGCCGAGGTCGTGCTGCCGGCGGGCGGGAGGGCCGAGGAGAGGATCACGTCGAGGCGGTGGTCGACGGGGATCCACGGCACGACGCAGGAGGCCACCACATGTGTCATGCCCCTATTTCACACGCCTTTGCGCATGGCCCGGTTGCCCAGGTACAGCCCGATCGCGGCGACCAGGCAGGCCGACGCGGTGCCGTACAGGACGGAGGGGTTCGCGAGGTCGCCGGAGAACAGCGCGCGCTGGGCCTCGACGATGTACGTGACCGGGTTCGCCGTGCCGACCGCCCGCAGCCAGCCCGGCGCGGTGTCCAGCGGGAGCAGCACGCCCGACAGCAGGAGCAGGGGGAACAGGATCGACTGGCTGACGATGTAGAACAGCGTCCCGCCGGGCGCCGACCGGATGGCCAGGACGAACGAGAACGCCCCCAGCCCCACCCCGAAGACGGTGAGCTGCGCCAGCCCCGCCAGCACGCCCGCCGGATACAGCTCGAACCCCAGCGGCACGGCCAGCACGATGATCAGCACGGCCTGCGCCAGCAGGACGACCATCGCCTTCAGCGCCCGGCCCACCAGCATCGCCGTCCGGTTCAGCGGGGTGACCAGCATGCGCTCCAGTGAGCCGCCGATCAGCTCCACCAGCAGCGTGTAACCGGCCGACATCGGCCCGGTCAGGCACATCATGACCAAAATGCCCGGCACGAACCACTGCCACGACGAGCCCACCGCGCCGTCCAGCAGCGCGCCGAACAGGAACAGGAACAGCAGCGGCTGGCCCATCTCGAACAGCAGCGCCACCGGCTCGCGCAGGACCGGCCGGAACTCGCGGGTGAAGACGGTGGCGGTGTCACGCAGGAAGGTCGTCATCGGTCAGGCTTCTCCCGGTGAGAGTGAGGAACACGTCGTCGAGGGTGGGGCGGGCGGTCTCGGCGGCGGTCACCTTGATCCCGGCGGCGTCCAGCGCCCGCAGGCAGCCGGGGAGCGCGGCGGGCGCGTTCGCCACCCGCAGGCGCATGGTGAGGCCCTCGGCGTGGCCACCGGTCAGCTCGGCGGCCCTGGCGGCGTCCTGGGCGGTTTCGGCGGTGACCGTGACGGTGTCGCCGGCCAGGTCGTTCTTGAGCTGCTCGGCCGTGCCGTCGGCGATGATCGTGCCGTTGTCGATGATCACCACCCGTTCGGCCATGTCGTCGGCCTCCTCCAGGTAGTGGGTGGTGAGGAAGAGCGTGGTCCCGTACGCCTCGCGCAGGCGCAGGATGTGCCGCCAGATGTCGGCGCGGCTCTTCGGGTCGAGGCCGGTCGAGGGTTCGTCGAGGAAGAGCAGGTCGGGGCGGTGGATGAGGCCGAGCGCGATGTCCAGGCGGCGGCGCTGGCCGCCGGAGAGCGTGCCCGGCCTGCGGCCGGCCAGGTCTTCGAGGTCGAGCAGGCGCATCAGCTCGCCGGCCCGGGCGACGGCGTCGGAGACGTTGAGGCCGTAGCAGCGGCCCTGCGTGACGAGCTCGTCCCGGACGCGGAAGTTCTCGCCCGCGCTGTTCTTCTGGCCGACGTAGCCGATGCGGGAGCGCACACCGGCCGGGTCGCGGGTCACGTCGTGGCCGGCGACGACGGCGGTGCCGGAGGTGGGCGGGAGCAGGGTCGTGAGCAGGCGCAGGGTGGTGGACTTACCGGCGCCGTTGGGGCCTAGGAAGGCGACGAGCCGGCCGGGTTCGACGTCGAGGTCGATGCCGCGTACGGCTTCGACGGTCTCCTTCTTCAGCGTGAACACTCGGGTGAGACCCCGGGTGTGGATCATGGGTGGTCGCCTCCTGGGCATGGCGAAGAAACCCCTGGTCAGGGGCCCTTTCGGGGATCGGTTCAGTTTGAGCCGGGTGATATCGATTTGGCAAACGCGAATGTGACGTTCATGTACGGCTCTGACCTGCGGAAACGCCGTCCTGGGAGGTGGGTGCGGGAGGCTGATTTCCGGGCCGCGACATGGGGTTTTGCGATTTTTCGCGAAGAGACGCAATATTTCAGGTCTTGCGGTGTATGTGGTGGCTCCGTCATGATCTCCGGCGTGAAAAGTCTGTGGTTAATTGCGGTAATTGCCGCAGTCGGCATGACAGGGGGCGCGGAGGCGGCCGACGGTGTTCCCGGCGTCGACGTCAGCAACTGGACGGGCGACGTGGACTGGGCGGGCGTGGCCTCCGGCGGCGGCAAGTTCGCGTTCGTGCAGGCCACCGAGGGCACGAACTACCGCAATCCACGGTTCGACGCGCAGTTCGCCGGAGCCGCGACGGCCGGTCTTCTGCGCGGCGCTTATCACTTTGCGCAACCGCATGAATCCGACGGGACAGCGCAGGCCGAGTATTTCCTGCAGAACGGCGGAAACTGGACCAGCGACGGTCAAACGCTGCCCGGCGTCCTCGATATCGAGGACAACCCGTACAAGGACAAGAACGGCAAGAACAACTGTTACGACCTGTCCGCCGAGGACATGGTCACCTGGATCAAGGACTTCACCAAGAAGTACCGGCAGCAGACCGGCCGGGACGCGATCATCTACACCACCACGAGCTGGTGGCAGACCTGCACCGGCAACTCCGCGGCGTTCAAGGCCAACCCCCTCTGGCTCGCCCGCTGGGGCGGCGACCCCGGTGAGCTGCCGAAGGGCTGGAAGAGGCACACGTTCTGGCAGTCGGCGGAGAAGGGCTCGCTGGCCGGCGGCCAGAACTCCTTCAACGGCACGGAGTCCCAGCTCAGGTCGCTGGCCAACCCGCCCGCCCGGGTGTCGGTCTCCGGCCTGGTCAAGGGCAGGAAGCTCTACCGGGTCACCGTCACGAACACCGGCCCGCACCCCGTCGAGAACATCGTGATCTCCGGGCGCGCGTACGGCGGGCAGAAGGTGGTCAAGGCCCCGGGCTGCAAGTTCAGCGGCACGGCGGTGCGCTGCACGATCGAGAAGCTGGAACGCGGTCAGAAGGCCGCCTTCACGTTCACCACCAAGCCGAAGCCGACGGGCCAGGTCGGGGTGGTCGTCAAGGTAGGAACGGTCACGCTTAACCTCAAAAGCTGATAAATCGCGATAGGTAGGATAAATCCCGGGATCTCGGCTTAAAGGGGAAACGGGTGGCGCGGCGGCGGTTGAGCGTGTTGGTGACCGGCCCGGTCGTCCCGCTGGTCGTGCTGCTCGTCGTCCTGCTGGCCGGTACGGCGTCCATGCCGTTGTCGACGTTCGTGCCGTCCAGGATCGTCCGCATCGCGTACGAGATCGAGCGGTACGACATCACGTACTCGTGGGGCGGCGGCCACGGCGAGCGGCCCGGCCCCACGAAGGGCACCTGCCAAGGTTACAGCGGCCGGATCAAGCCCTGCCCGGCCGCCCGGACCCGCGGCCTCGACTGCTCCGGCCTGGCCCGATGGGTGTACGCCCTGGCCAACGGCACGGACGTGCTCGGCCCCGGCAACACCGACGACCACGTGCGCAGGATGCGGCGGGTCGAGCGGGCACTGCCCGGCGACTTAGTCTTCTTCGGAAAAATCACGAAAAATAAGATCAAGACGCATCATGTGGGCATCTATCTGGGCCGTGGGAAGATGATGAACGCACCTGAGACGGGGGCTCTGGTGCGTATTGACGATATCGGGCGAAGATCGGACTTCGCGGGCTTCTACCGGTACTGAAAAAGGGTGCCATGATCCAGTTACACCTCCTTGGACCGCTCCACGCCACCCTGGACGGCCGCCGCCTCGACCTCGGATCCGCCAGACAGCGCGCCGTGCTCGCCCGCCTGGTCGCCGCCAACGGCCAGGTCGTCTCGACCGACCGGTTCATCGAAGATCTGTGGCAGGGACAGCCCCCGCCCAAGGCACTGGCCGCCCTCCAGGTCTACGTCTCGAACCTGCGCCGCGCCCTCGAACCCGACCGGCCGCCGCGCGCCCCCGCCCGCGTCATCGTCAGCGCCCCGCCCGGTTACCGGCTCTGCCTGCCCGACGAGGCCGTGGACGCCTGGCGGCTGCCCGGACTCATCGACGCGGCCGGCGCCGCCCTGAAGCGGGGCGCGGGAGCCGTCGCGCACGACCTGCTCGACCAGGCGCTCGACCTGTGGACGGGCCCCGCCTACGCCGAGTTCGCCGAGGAGTGGGCCGCGCCCGAGGCGGCCAGGCTGGCCGAGCTCAGGCTCGTCGCCGTCGAGTACCGCGCCGAGGCCGCGCTGCTGATGGGCCGCCACGCCGAGGCCGTGCCGGAGCTGCGCGTCCACGCCGACGCCCATCCGCTGCGCGAGAACGCCGTCCGCCTGCTGGCCCTGGCCCATTACCGCGCGGGCAGCCAGGCCGAGGCGCTGGCCGTGCTGCGCCAGGCCCGCGAGAGCCTGGCCGAGGAGCTCGGCGTCGATCCCGGCCCGGCCCTGCGCGCGCTCGAACAGGACATCCTCCGCCAATCCGAGTCCCTGCACGCGCCCGAGGTCGTCGAAAGCGTCCAGGAACGGCACGTGGTCACGCAGGAGCCCTCCATCGTGGGCCGGATGCGCGAGCTGGCCGTGCTGCGGGAGGAGGCCGCGCGACCGGCCCGGCGCACGGTCTGGCTGGGCGGCGAGCCGGGCGCGGGCAAGAGCGCGCTGGCCGAGGCGTTCGCTGCCGAGCTGACCGAGCGCGGGTGGCGGGTCGCGTTCGGACGCTGCCCGGAGATCGACGGCGACGCGCCGCCCGCCTGGGCGTGGAGCGAGATCGTCCGGCAGCTCGCCGCCGTCCGGCCGCCGTCCGCCGCCGACGCGGCCCGCCTGGCGCCCCTCCTGAACGACGGCGTCGCCATCCAGAACCAGTTCCAGCTCGCCAGGGCCGTGGCCGGCTACCTGGCGGGCTGCGCGCCCCTGCTCGTGGTGCTCGAAGACGTCCACCGGGCCGACGGCGAGACCCTGCACCTGCTGCGGCACCTGGACCCCGCCGCGCGGATCATGGTCGTCGCCACCTACCGCCCGGCTGAGACCACCGAGGACCTGACCGCCACCCTGGCCGCGCTCGCCACCGGCAGCAGGCACGTCGAGCTCGCCGGGCTCGACGAGGACGCCGTCGCCACGCTGCTCGAACGCCACTCCCAGCACACGGGCCTCGACCCCGCCACCGTCCGCACGGTCCTGGAGCGATCGCTCGGCAACCCGCTGTTCGTCTGCGAGATCGCCCGCCTCCTGGCCTCGGAGGGGCCGCAGGCCGCCGAGGCGCTGCCGCCCGGCGTGCGCGACCTCATCCGCCGCCGCATCACCCGCCTGCCCGCGACCGCCCAGACCGTGCTGCGCAACGCCGCCGTCGTCGGCAGGGACGCCGACGTGGACGTGCTGATCGCGCTGCACGACGGCGACGAGGACACCGTCTTCGACGGCCTGGAGGCGGGCGTCATGACGGGCCTGCTGGCCGAGCCGGGACCCGGCCGCGTCAGGTTCACGCACGTCCTGGTCAGGCAGGCCCTGTACGAGGACACCGCGCGGATCCGGCGTACCAGGCTGCACGGGCGCGTGGTGTCGGTGCTGGAGCGGCTGCGGCCGAACGACGTGGCGGCCCTGGCGCACCACGCGCTGGAGGCGGCCGCGCCGAGCGCGGTGCGGTACGCCAGGGCGGCGGCCGTACAGGCGTCGGGCCTGCACGCGCACCGCGAGGCGGCGGCGCTGTGGCGCGCCGCGCTGGAGTTCGCCACCGACGACGGGACCAGGCTCGACCTGCTGTGCGGACTGGTGTCGGCGCTGGGACACGCGGGCGACGTCCTGGGCGCGCTGGCCGCCAGGGCGCGGGCCGTCGAGCTCGCCGCCGCCCGCGGCGCGCTCGCCCGCGCGCTGACCTCCTACGAAGCCCCCGTGGTCTGGACGATCCAGGTGGACTCCCGCTACAACCGGGAGTTCATGGAGGCCGTGGAACGCGAGCTGGCCGCCGGACCCGACGACGAGACCCGCTGCCGGCTGCTGGCCGCCCTCGTGTTCGAGCTGGAGGGGCACGACGACGACCGCGTGGACGCCGCCGGCGCCGAAGCCGTGGCCCTGGCCCGCCGCCTCGGCCGTCCCGACCTGCTCTGCCTGGCGCTCAACGCCCGCTACTTCGCGCTGCTCAGCCCCGAACGGCGGGACGAGCTGGAGGCCGTCGGCGCCGAACTGCTGGAGCTGGGCCGCACCCACCGCCTCGTCGGCTACCTCACGCTGGGCCACTGCGCGCTGCTCATGGCCGCGCTCGGACGCACCGACCTGGACGCGGCCAGGCGGCACGCCGACAGCGGCGTGGCGGTGTCCACCAGCGGTCAGCTCGGCATGTCGCTGGCCATCCTGACGCTGTTCGGCGCGCTGCGGAAGCTCGTCGAGGGCGAGTTCGACGAGGCGGAGGCCGTCTACACCGGGCTCACCGAGCAGATGGCCGAGCGCGGCGGCGTCAACGCGCGGGCCATGGGTGCGCTGTGCAGGTTCGCCGTCCGGATGGCCCGCGGGAACGTCCGCGACTCGCTCGACGAGCTGGCCGCCATCCGGGAACGCGTGAACAGCGACACCGTGCACGAGATCTACGCCGGGGCGCTGGCGGCCGCGGGCGAGCTCGACGCGGCCCGGCGGGTGTGGCGGCCCGAGTCGTGGTTGCCGCGCAACTACTACTGGCTGATGTGGCAGACGCTGCGCGGCCAGACCGCCGTCGCCCTGCGGGACCGCGAGGTGGCCGGACGCTCCTACCGCGTCCTGCTGCCGTGGGCGGACGAGCTGGCCGGGATGAGCAGCGGGTCGATCACGCTCGGGCCGGTCGCGCTGGTGCTCGGTGACCTGGCCGAGCTGCTCGGGCTGCCCGCCGACGGTCACTACGCACAGGCCCTGAAGGTGGCCGAACGCGTCGGCTCACCCCACTGGGCGGAGACGGCCCGCCGCCGGGCGACCCCCTGACCGGTCTGGCGGGCTTCCGCCGGGCGATCTCCTGACCGGTCTGGAGGGCTTGCCTCCGGGCGGCCTTCTGGCCGGCCGGGAAGGCTCATGGTGTGCCGAAGATGAGTGCCTGGCGGCGCTGGTGACCGCGCCGCATGAGCGCGAGCAGCACCACGAGCACCGGCCCGGCCAGACGCCGCAGTTCGGCCAGCTCCGCCGGCTGGGCGTACTGGGCGATCCTGGGCAGGTCGAACCGGGCGTCCCCGCCCTTCCGCACCTCGGTCTCGACCTTCTGCCAGTCGGCCTCCGAGACGTACTTGGCGACGACCGGGAAGATCAGCCGTTCCTCCTCCTCGATGTGCTCGTCCAGGAGGTCGGCCAGCGCGGCCAGGGACTTGGCCATGCGCCGGGCCGCCTGCCCGTCTGCGCCGAGCTGCGCCGCGGCCGTCGTGATCTCCTCCAGCAGCGGGTCGAGCGCCGCGTGGTCGTCGGTCAGGTCGCTCAGGTCCACCTCGGCGCCCGCCGAGCGGACGATGACCGGCCAGAGCACGTTGTCCTCCGCCTGGTGATGGTGGTGGATGCCCGCGCAGAGCTTCGCGGTGAACGTCGCGATCGCCCGCAGCCGTTCCTGACCGGCCCGCTGTTCGCCGGCGGCGATCGCGCTCATCACCTCGGCCAGACGGCGGGTGTCCCCGCGCATGGCCCGGTGCGTGATGCGGAAGCCGAGCATGTTGGGTGCCATTTCGGTGCTCCTCTTGTCGTGTGGGCACCAGCGTGGGCGACCGCTCTTAGACACTTCTTGGTGCCGACTTGTGCTGACTTGGCATGGCTGTAACACGTGTGGCCGGACGGAAATTGAGAGACCCGCGGGCTAAGGTGTGCCGCTATGGACAGGCGATGGGTCGGCCTCGACGGCGTCGAGATCGTGCCGGCGGTGCGAGCGGGCCGGCAGGTGCTGCGGGTGCTCAGGAACGGGTGGCTGGTCGCCGACTGTCGTTCGGTCGAGGAGGTGGCCGGACACGTCGACCTGGCCGATCTGTGCGAGGTCGTCGATCTTGCCGCGCGCCGCCGATCCGCCACCGCGACGGCGGTCCGTACGAGTTCGCATCATGGCTGAGTGCCGTGTATGGTTACACCTGTCCGCAGCGAGCGGACAGGCCCCTATAGCTCAGTCGGCAGAGCGTCTCCATGGTAAGGAGAAGGTCAACGGTTCGATTCCGTTTGGGGGCTCTTGTAATGAGCAGGCGCGACGCCCGGACCAAGGTGACTTGGGGCCGGGCGTTTCTCGTTGTCCAGAGCCATTCGCAATGAGAGCCCATTAATCCGCACGCGAAGTCGGGAATTCGCCTCCCCGCGAACCCCAATCGGGGCGCTCGGCTCCCGCTCTCCGCCACGAACGGAGCCGGCAACACTGTCATCTCGGATACATCGGCGGATAAGGCGGCTGGTAGACGTTCTGGACCGGATACGTCCTGGTGACATTCCAGCCGATGAACGTGAGCGGGATCGCGGCGAGCAACCAGATCCCCATGCTGCACCCTGCCAGCCACCAGTGCACGAACAGCCACAGGCAGAGGTGCACGATGAACGCGGTCGGGTTGAACCCGCGCTCGCGCACCGTGACCCACTGCACCGGCCCGACCTGGGGTGCCTGCCACGCCTGCTGGTACGGCTGCACGTAGGGCTGCGCCTGGTAGGGCTGGCTGTACGGCTGAGGCAGGTAGTGGTGTGGCCCCTGCTGCCCGTACACCTGCGGGTCCTGCGGCCCTGACGGCCCATAGGGCTGCCCGTACGGGTCCTGGGGCGGCTGGGGCGGATAGGTCATGAGGCGACTCCTGAGACATCGGCCCCTATGAGACGTCGCCGCTCTCCGTTTGGTTGCCCCTGACCTTGTCCGCATCCGGACACTCGTTCTGGCTGCCGGGACGGATGCCATGGCGGCGGGCGTGAACGCGGCTGTGATCGCTGCGGCTTGCGTGCGGGTGGCGTTCACTGCCAAGAAGCGCGGACCGCGGCGACAGCGTCAAGGCGGCCGTCCTGGGCTTCGTCCAGGCGGCAATGTCCGCGGCGGTCCCCTTCGCAGGGGAAGCCTCGTCTGAGCAAACCGCGGTCTTGATGTCGCAGGCGGGCGCCGCCGTGGCGGTGCTCGTGCGGCAGATCAGCGTGCCTAAGACGGCGTGAGCCATCGCTGTACGGCGCCGGGGTCGCCGATGGGCGACCCGCCCCTTCCGGCCTACCATTCGGCGAATGCGACTGATTACTTTTCTGTTCGTGGCCGCAGGAACTTCGCTTATCGCCTGGGGCCTGTATGTAGCTCTCTTCCAAGTGCAGGGCTACATCGTCTCCGAAGGCGGCCCGTTCCAGGTGGCGATGGCGTTACATGCGTTGGCGAAGCCCTTGTTTCTGGAGTTGGCCGGGGCGGGGACGATGATGGGAGGGGTTGCCATGGCAATGCTGGCTGGTAAGCGTCAGGCGTGATCCCGTCTCCGCCACGGGAGACCGTGGCACCCGCGTAAGCGGTACAGCGGCGGGTTGTTGTACGGCTACAGCTCGGTGCGGTACTCGACCCAGGCAGCCTGCTCCGGCAGATCAGCCCACCTTCTTCGGCGAGTCATAACACCCCTCGTGACACTGATGGCACTTGTCGCCGCTGCAGTCAGCGGCCGTCGGCCACAGCGCCGGGTTGACCCGGTAACCCGTGGCCTTGATCGCCTTGACGGTGGCGGCGAGGCCGGCCCCGCTACCGGTCTGGCCGGGGACGTCGTCCGGCTGGTGGTGGATGAACCTGCCCGCGACCCGGGCGCTGAACCGAGCGTACTCCTCCGTGTACGTCAGGAAGGTGTGCCAGCCGATGTCGACCAGCTCGGACGGACCGAGGCCGGCGCCGGGGTTGGCGGCGCAGGCGGCGAGGTACGCGAGCGCCTCCGCCATGATGTTCTCGGGCCTGGTGGGCGTGCTCGGGGTGGTCGGCGCGGATGCGCGCGGTGAGCCGGTCGAAGAGCTGCGGCGTGACCAGCATCGTGGCGTCGGCCAGGGTGGGGCGTTCGATGGTGATGGTCATGTCGTCCTCCCACAGGGATTTGGGATGCGCCCCGGGCCGGGGCGGCTTCGGCAGCACACACTTTCGGCCGTCCGCACTTTGTGCGGCTGCGGCCTCTGGCTGTTCTTGCTGTTCAGCGAAGTGTGTACTACATACTTCATAGATCTCGACCGAGACATGGTCAACGAGTATGTAGTACATACTTCCGCTAAGGTGAGGTGGTGATCACATCAGGCGGCTATCGCGACGTGGCGGCCACAATCCGTCGGGCCATCCATGACGGCGTCTATCCGCGTGGCTCTCTGCTTCCCAATGAAGATCGGCTTGCCGAAGAACTCCACGTGAACCGGGCCACCGTCAACAAGGCTCTGCGCATCTTGAAGGGGGAGGGGCTGGTCTACGTGCACATGGGCGTGGGCACCTATGTTCATGCTCTGCCGCCACTGTTGCGTGACGCCGCTGTACGGCATAGCCGTGATCACCGTGAACGTGGAGGTGTTCGGGGCTCCTTGGCGAGCGAGCTTGCCCAGCTCGGCCACGAGTTGAACTCTGCCAACACGGTCGGCCCCGGCCGCCCCCCACTGGACGTAGCCGATGTCCTGGGCGTCGATGCCGGCACCGACAGCGTCATCATCCGCGCGCGACGCATGAAGGCCGACGACGTCCCCATTCAGATCGCCATCAGCTACATCCCGCGGGACATCGCCGTTGGGACGCCGATCGCCGAAGTCGACCCGGGAGTCGGCGGAATCAGCAGCCGCCTGGCCGAATTGGGGCATGCGCAGGTCGAGCTTGAGGAGAACGTCCGGGTCCGGCCGCCTACGCCCGATGAGGCGCGCTTTTTGCGGATGATCCCTGATCAGTGGGTGTACGAGATCTTCCATATCGGGTGGACGGCGAACGGTCGGGCCATCAAGGTCACCACCTATGTGATGCCGACGTATCAGTGGAATCTACGCTACCGCTACCCTGCGGACCCTTCGTGACTGGTGGTCCTGGCTCTCTGTGGCCGGGATTTCGGTGAGCGGGACTCACTGCCAGGTCGACGTGCTGCACGATCTGGCCGATGGTGCCGTAGTGGCCGAGGGGGCGGCTGTTGGCGGTCCGGGTGTTGTCTCGCCCCGAGGAGGCCGCGGGGGCCGTGCCGGCGTGTCACGCCACAACTCTGCGCAAAACGGACAAAAGCATAGAAGGTGGACTGGTGGGCAGTAGGCCGGTGAGGGTTGGTTGCCCATCCACGAAAGCTCCGGACGTGGGGAAGCGTCCGGAGCTTTCGCGTGTCCGGGGTTCCGTCGCTAGGCGGTCTCGTCCAGGGGCGGGTAGGCGAAGTGGCGGGTGTCGGCGAACGTCTGGGGGCCGGTGAGCCGGTAGCCGTGGGCCGCCTCGCTGGTGGTGTGGTACGGCCCCACGTCCACGGTGTCCGCGATCGACCAGACGCCCTTCACCTGCTGCCTGACGACGTAGAGGAACTCGTTGAAGTCGAGGGAGGAGGAGACGAAGGTGTTGACCACGGTGAGCGAACGACGGCCCGCGGTCAGCGCCAGCGGCAGGTCGACGGCCTGGTCCCGCCAGCGGTAGGTGTTCTCGACGGGCAACGGGTGCCACATGCCGGCGGGGGCGCCGTTCACGGTGATGGCGGCCTGCTGCATGGAGATGCCGGCGTCCAGGCGGCGGATCAGGCGTACGCCGGTGTTGGCGGGGTCCACGGTCACCGTGAACCGGCTCGAACCTCCGGGGCCGAACGCGCGCCCGTCGTCCGAGACCCGCCGGCCCAGGGTGAGTGGCTCCACGTGCCGCGGCGCCATCCACAATCCGACCGCCACCCCGACCCCGACGGCCCCGGCCACCACCACCGCCGCCACCCCGACCACCCTCCACCGCCCCGACCCCCGCGCCCCACCCGCCGAAGCCCCCACCCCACCTGGAGCGGTCGCCACCCCACCCGCCGCCGGACCGCCCGGCCCCCCGCCGACCGGGGAAGCGTCGGCGGGGAGAGCATCGGGCAGAGAAGCGTTGGCAGGGAGAACAAGAGGCAGAGGAGCGGCGGCGTGGGCCCTGCCGACGGCGGGAACACCCTCCGCGGACGCCTTCGGCGTGTGCTCACCGGCCGATGGCTCGCCACCAAGAGCTTCCTCACCAGGAGGTTTGGCGGCGCTCTGCCCGCCGACGGGCAGAGCGTCTATCGGGGATGCGGCGCAAGGAAGGCCACCGACCGCCGAACCACCAGAAAGCCCGCCGAAAGCCAAACTGCACGGACGCCTGTCGCCCCCCAACCCGCCGCCGGAAACAACCGGGAGTGCACCGCCGGGGAGGCCGCCCACCGTAAGCCCCCCGCTCGACAGGCTCTCGACTGGGAGACTGCCGGTCGGGGGGGTGGCTGATGGTTGACCGCCGCTGACGGGCGCGCCGACAGAAGGGACACCGGCCGGAGGCAGCCCACTCCACGCCAGAGCATCTGTCGAGCGGCCTGTCCCGTCATGCGGCTCGGTGAAGCCTCCGGCGGGGTGGGCGGAGAGCCCCTCAGTAGACAGGGCAGCGCCTCCAAGCGGCGCGTCAGCGGCTCCGCCAGGCGGGGGTGAAACTCCTTCTGACGAAATGGCGGCTCCGAAAGGTGGGGCAACGGCCCCAGGCGGTGTAGCACTTCCGACATGCTGGGAGCCGGCTTGGGCGAAGCCTCCAGGAGGCTCAGTATCCGGCAGAGACGTCCCTCCAGAAGGCACGACGACCTCGCCGAGCCTGCCGGGGAGCGCAGGGCCCTGACCAGGCTCTCCAAGGGGCGTGGCGCCTTGGCCCGGTCCCCCGAGAGCTGCGGTGCTACCACTGGGCCCACCGAGAGACGTGGCGCCTTGGACGGGCCCCCCGGGAGGCGCGCCAGGCTCGGTGAAGTTCCCGACGAGCACGGCACCCGGTTGGCCCGGCCCCGTGTGGGCTGGGGTGCCTGGCTGGCCCAGTCCCGCGGTGCCTGGCTGGCCCAGTGCCGTGAGGGTTGTGGTGCCCGGGTGGCCCATCCCCTCAAGAGGCGGCATGTGCGGCGGGTACGTGTCCACCAGGGGGCCGGGGGTCGGCTGGGTGGAGGCGGTGAGAGAGGCGGCGGGGGCCGGGAGAGTGGGGTTTTCGGGGGAGAAGGTTGTTGCGGCGAGTTGGAAGCCGGTCGGGGGCATGCGGGCGATCCGTACGCGTTCCCAGGCCCGTTCCCACTCCGGGACCCGATGATCGGGCACCCCGCAAGCCCGCAGGAACGTCACCATCACCGCCTTCTTCGGAAACCGTCGCCCGGCCAGCATGTCCGCGCAGGTCGCCCGGGGAAGCCGGGGCCCGCCCGCCCTGTCCGCCCGCGCCTGGAGCTCCCGCAGCGACACGTCGGCTCGCGCGAACTGCTCGGCCAGGAGCCTCACGAGGCCCTCATGACAGTTCACCGACTCCACGCCGGGTTCCGCGCCTTCCTGGTCCTCGCCCATCGCCCCTCTCCCCGACCGGCCGTGTCCTGTCCGACAGTGTACGAACGATGACCGTACGTGTCCGGGGGGATTTCAGTGGCGTCCGAGTCAGGCTCGCATGTGGACGACTCCGGACGAGCCTGTCCGCCCTGCTGTTGGACACCGGCGCCCGATGGCTTTCCTGGCATTCGAGCGCAGAACAGCGCCGAAACCCCGAGCAGTACGAGCAGAAGAGGAAGACGACATGAACAGGAAACTGGCCCTCGTCGCCGGTATTGCCGCCGCCCTTTCCGGCCTTGTCATCCCGTCCGCCCCCGCCTCGGCCGGCAGCCTCCAGTGCAACAGCGGCCGGGCCCCGGAGGACGGCTACGTCGGCCGGGCCGACTGCCACAACCCCACCGGACAGACCTGGGTGTACCGCGCCGTGATCACCTGCGGCTGGAGCCCGGACGTCGTCGGCCCGTGGGTCACTCTCGGCCCCGGCGGCTCGGGCAGGTCCGAGGGCAAATGCGCAAGCTGGGGCAGCGGCGTCGGCGCTGTCGGCGTCGACGAACGCCAGGCATAACCCCGACGAACCAGCACCCTTCGCCAGGCCCGCCCGGCTCGGTCTGACGCGGCCGGGATGAAGCGCGACGGGCGGGGGATCGGTTTCGTCGTGCAAGAGCCGGGACGCGGTCGAGGTGGGCGGCACCTCGCGGACATCCGCGCGAAGCGCCCCCCCTTGCGCGGCGCGCGGGTGTCCACCGCGTTCCCCCTTGCGCCGCGCACGGGTGCGCACCGCGTTCCTTCGCGGGTCACCGCGTTCCTTCGCGTGGCGCGCGGGTCACCGCGTTTCTTGCGTGGCGCAAAGGGTGTCCGCGTTCTCCTCGTGCGGTGGACGGGTGTCCGCCGCGCTCCCTTTGTCTGCCCCAGAGCTACCCGCTCTGTCCCTTTCGTCACTGCGCTGGCGCCGACTGCGCGACGCCCCCTCTGGTGGTGCGCAGACGTCCGCGACGGACCCCCTCTGCCGCTGCGCCGGCGTCCGCCGCGGACACCCCTCCGTCGACTGCGCGAATGCCCGAGGCCGGGCGGCCTTTCCCTCGTTGCGTGCCTGGTCCAGGCGTTCGCGTGGGCAAAGGACGGCTGCTACTGTGGCGAGGGCCTCCGCAGGTGATTCCCCAGGCGAGACCTAGGTGGCATGATCGGATTTCGATTGTCGGAGGTACCTGGGGCATACTGGTGGCACCCGCCCGATCAGGTGAGTTACTAATGTGCTCCCAGCTTCGGGTATCCTCTACGGGCCGGGAGTTTCCGGCCAAGGCGGAGTAGCTCAGTCAGGCAGAGCAAACGGCTCATAATCGTTGTGTCGCCGGTTCAAGTCCGGCCTCCGCTACTACCCAATCCCAGGTCAGTCGGCCTGGGTACGGGTGTGTCCATGTCCCGAACGTAGAAAGGCACTCCCAAGTGGCTGCCACCGACGTTAGGCCGAAGATCACGCTGGCCTGCCAGGAGTGCAAGCACCGCAACTACATCACGCGGAAGAACCGGCGCAACGACCCGGATCGGCTTGAGCTGAAGAAGTACTGCCCGAACTGCCGCTGCCACCGCGCGCACCGCGAGACCCGCTAGCGGTACTTCTGCCTCCACATCGCACAACCGGCGTCCCGTCTGGGGCGCCGGTTTGTCGCGTTCTCACTGCCTTGAGCGTCCTGACTGGGCGCTTTCGCCCTGGTATGGGCGCCCATCCTGGGCACTGACCCAGGCCCCGGCAAAAAGCACGCCATGAGCGGCGACAGCCGAACCTTGTTCTGTTACCGTCTGCCTCAGCAGCGCTCGTTGAAGACATACGAGGGAGCACTGATGGCCTTGAACCGTGACTTCGTGGGCAGGACCTACCCATCCGCCGCCCCGTACGAGGTCAGCCGGGGGAAGATCAAGGAGTTCGCGGCCGCGATCGGCGACCACAACCCGGTCTACCGCGACAGGGAGGCCGCCAGGGCCGCCGGATACCCCGACGTGATCGCGCCGCCCACGTTCCCCATCGTGTTCAGCCTGCAGGCGGGCGGCGAGGCGCTGGTCGATCCCGAGCTGGGTCTGAACCTGGCGATGGTGGTCCACGGCGAGCAGCGGTTCGAGTACGTCAGGCCCATCTGCGCGGGCGACGAGCTGGTCACCACCGCGACGATCACCGACATCCGGAGCGCGGGACGCAACGAGCTGCTGACGATCAGGAGCGACGTGACGACGGCCGCCGGAGAGCCGGTCTGCACCACCTACAACACGATCGTCGAGCGCGGAGGGGCGGGCTGAGATGGCGGCCACGGTGAGGTACGACGAGGTCGAGGTCGGGCAGGAGCTCCCCGTCGTGGACTACAACGTCCGGCGGCTGAACCTGGTCATGTACGCCGGCGCCTCCGGCGACTTCAACCAGATCCACTGGAACGAGCGCTTCGCCAGGACGGTCGGGCTGCCCGACGTGATCGCGCACGGCATGTTCACGATGGCGCAGGCGGGCCGGTACGTCACGGACTGGGCGGGCGATCCGGGCGCCGTGGTGGACTTCGGCGTGCGGTTCTCGTCGATGGTGATCGTGCCGGACGACGACCACGGGGCGACGATCTCGGTCGGCGGGGTCGTGGAGGAGAAGCTTGAGGACAAGCGGGTGGTCGTCGGGCTGACGGCCAAGGCGGGCGACGCGGAGGTCCTGTCGAAGGCGCGCGCGGTGATACAGCTCTCCTGATGCCGTGATATGTCGGGCAGGTCGCGGGTAGCCCGTGTTGTTATGAGTGAAGTTGCGCGACAGGTCTGGCCCACCGTCCGTTCCATCCCCGTGTCGTCCGTGACCGACACCAAGCCGCCCGCTCACCTGCGTCCCGCGTCCCCTGAGCAGGTGGGGGGCAGCAGCGGCAGCGGACGGGACACCACCGGCGGCTCCGCCACCGGGGTCGGCACCGGACGGGCCCGGCCCAGAGGCGTGGGCGCGCACGGGAACCCCGCCGCCGCGCTGGGCTTCTCGGGCGACCCCGGCCAGCACGGCGACCCCGACGACACGATGCTGCACGCCCAGCGCGTCTGGGACGCCACCCTCGCCACGAACCGCATGGACGACCTGGGCGTCAACACCGAGCGCCAGCGCGTCGAGACCAGGGACGTGACGGTCTCCGTCGGGCTGCTCGTGGACGGCCGGCCTGAGGACGTGCTGGCGTGCGTCCAGTCGGTGATCGACCACACGCACACCCGGATCCTGGCCCTCGACCTGGGGAACGTCGACGGCGCGGGAGACGTCCTGGACGAGCTGGCCGCGCGGTACCCGGAGCGGATCGCGGTGTGGCACGTCGCCGAGACCTCGCGGGCGGACGGGGGCACGGCGGGGTGGGGTGAGGGGCGTACCAAGCTGTTGCGGCTGGACGAGTCCGAGGTGCACGTGCTGATGGAGACCTCGCTCGCGCTGACCGGCGACGCGGTGACGCCGCTGGTGGCGGCCATCGTGGAAGGGGCGGTGGCGGCGGGCTGGCGGGCGGCCGAGGCCGAGGAGCCCGGCAGGGTCCAGGCGTTGCGCTGCGACCTGATGGCGGTGCGCAGGGCGGCGGCGCTGGGCGCGTTCCCCGAGGACGCGGAGCGCGGCGAGGACGCCGACCTGGAGTTCTCCCACGCGCTTGAGGGCAGCCTCGTGGTGCCCGAAGGTCCGCTCCCGGTCCTCCGGCTCGACTCCGAGCACCACGGCGAGCAGGCCCTCCACGGCTGAGCCCACCCCAAGCCCCCCCAACCTGCGAAAGCCCCCCGAACGGGCGGACGCACCCACAGGAAGGGGAGCCTTCCGGATGGGGGTGCGGCTCGGGTGGGGTGCTGCCCGGCTGGGAATGCCACCCGGGTGCTGCCCGGCTGGGAATGCCACCCGGACGGGGTGCTGCCCGGGTGGGAGTGCTGCCTGGACGGGGTGCTGTTCGGGTGGGAGTGCCACCCGGACGGGGTGCTGTTCGGGTGGAGGGGGCGGTGGAGGGGGTGCTGGGTGGGCTGGGGGGCTCATAAGCTTGGGGCTCATGGAGATGCTCGCGCCGCACACCACCCTGGGCCTGGGCGGCCCCGCCCGCGACTTCGCCGAGGCAGTCACGGCGGAGCAGCTCGTGTCCCTCGTCGCCGAGGCCGACATGAACGGGGTGCCGACCCTGGTGCTCGGCGGCGGCAGCAACGTGGTGATCGGTGACGACGGCTTCGACGGGCTGGTCGTCAAGGTGGCCACCGAGGGCGTGACGGTCTCCAGGGACGGCGAGCAGGTGCTGCTCACGGTCGAGGCGGGCCAGGACTGGGATGTGCTGGTCGAGCGGGCCGTGGCCGAGGGATGGTCCGGCATCGAGTGCATGTCCGGCATTCCGGGCCTGGTGGGCTCGACCCCGATCCAGAACGTCGGCGCGTACGGCCAGGAGGTGGCGCAGACCATCAGGTGCGTACGGGCCTACGACCGGCTCACCCGGCAGGTGGTCGACCTGGAGGCGCGCCAGTGCGGGTTCTCCTACCGCGACAGCGCCTTCAAGCGGGACCTGTCGCGGCACGTGGTGCTCGCGGTGACGTACGCGCTGGACGTGTCGGACCTGTCCGGGCCGGTGGCCTACCAGGAGCTGGCCGGGCGGCTCGGGGTGGAGCTCGGCGGCCGCGTGCCCCTCGGTCTGGCCCGTGAGGGCGTCCTGGGGCTGCGGCGGGGCAAGGGCATGGTCTTCGACCCGGCGTCCGACCCCGACAGCCGCAGCGCGGGCTCGTTCTTCACCAACCCGATCCTGACCGCAGAGCACGCCGACGAGCTGGCCGGACGCGCGCCCGGCCACCCGCGCTGGGACATGCCCGACGGCCGCGTCAAGGTGCCGGCCGCCTGGCTGATCGAGCAGGCGGGCTTCCCCAAGGGCTACGAGCGCGGCCCGGTGCGCATCTCCACCAAGCACACGCTGGCCCTCACCAACCCGGTGGGCGCCGCCACCACGGCCGACCTGCTGGCGCTGGCCGCGGAGGTGCGCGACGGGGTGCGGGAGAAGTTCGGCGTCACGCTAGTCAACGAGCCGGTGCTGGTCGGCTGCACGCTGGCGGACGACCTGGGGGAATGACGGCTCTGCGTGGGCTGTTATGGTGTGTTGGTAATTCCGAAGGGGAGTAGTCCCAATCGTGTGATCGACATACTGGCGCGTGATCGCGCCCGGTCACACGGGCCTGAACGGGCGGACGAGACCTTCGGCCTGGCAGTCATGACACAAAGACGCTGCCGGGCCGAAAGTCGTGCCCGAAGATCCCCCGGGTGCCTGCTTCCGGTCTGGTCGCGCGGAAGAGGACCGGTTGGACGCGTTCTGGATCAGTCTCGCGGTCATTTTCGTGGCCGAGCTCGGTGACAAGAGCCAGCTCATGGCGATGACGTTCGCCACCCGTTTCAAGCCTTGGCCCGTGCTCGCGGGCATCACCATCGCCACCACGGTCGTGCACCTGCTGAGCGTGGGTGTGGGCGAGCTGGTCGGGAAGGCGCTGCCGACGACGGCCATCTCGATCGTGGCCGGCATCGCCTTCCTCGGGTTCGCCCTGTGGACGTTGCGGGGCGACGAGCTGACCAAGGAGGAGGAGGACAAGGCCCGCCGTACGACCAGGAACGTCCTGGTCGCGGTGACCGTGGCGTTCTTCCTGAGCGAGCTGGGCGACAAGACGATGCTCGCCACGATCACCCTGGCCACGCAGCACGGCTGGTTCGGCACGTGGATCGGCTCGACCGTCGGCATGGTCGCCGCCGACGCCCTGGCCATCCTCGTGGGCCGCCTGCTCGGCAAGCACCTCCCCGAGAAGGTCATCCGGTACGGCGCCGCCGCCGCGTTCGCGGTCTTCGGCATCGTGCTGCTCGTCGACGCGATCCTCTAGGAGTGCGGCGGCAGCGCCTGGTGGACGTCGGCGAGCAGGCCGAGCACGGGCTCCCTGCTCTCCCGGGCGAAGGCGGCCTCCACCGCGCGCGCCACGGGCCCGCCGGCGAGCCAGACGAGGACCTGGGCGTGGGCGGGGGCGTCGCGGTCCCAGAAGGCGTTGGTCAGCCGTCGCCCGGACAGGCCGCCGGTGACGAAGTCGTGCAGGTGGGCGATCGCCGCGTCGCTCTCCAGCCCGGCCCAGGCGTCGAGGAAGGGCGCGAGGTCCACGCCGGTGGCGGCGACGGCGCACAGCACGGTGTCGGCCGGCGGGCGGGACGGATGGCGGTGCAGCGTGTCGTGCCACCACTCGTGCAGGAACGCGGTGACGGCCGTGCGTTCGGCGGCCGGCCAGTCGTGCCAGCCCGCGACGGCGAGCTTGCCGAGGACGATCTCCGGGTCGGGATAGGAGAAGGCGTCGGCCGCCGCGCATTCGAGCAGGCGCGGGAGGAAGTAGCGGAACCCGGGGACGTCACCCCACGTGGTGAGCGCCTTGGCCGCGTAACGGGCCAGCGAGCCGGCCTCGATCGCCGAGACCGGCCCGGACAGCAGGCACGCCTCCTCGCCCGGTTCCACGCAATGGGGACAGCCGGACACGCTCGCGGGCCGGCCGACGGCTCCGAACACCTCGTAGAGCCGCCCGAGGGCCGTCACCCTCAGTCGAGGGTGAAGTAGTCGGGGCCCGCGTAGCGGCCGGTGGCGAGCTTCTCGCGCTGCATGAGCAGGTCGTTGAGCAGCGAGGACGCGCCCAGCCTGAACCAGTCGGGGGAGAGCCAGTCGTCGCCCGCCGTCTCGTTGACCAGCACCAGGTTCTTGATGGCGTCCTTGGTCGTGCGGATGCCGCCGGCCGGCTTGACGCCCACCTGGCGGCCGGTCGCGTCGCGGAAGTCGCGCACCGCCTCCAGCATGATCAGCGTCACCGGCAGCGTGGCCGCCGGGGACACCTTGCCGGTCGAGGTCTTGATGAAGTCGGCGCCCGCGATCATGGCCAGCCAGGACGCCCGGCGCACGTTGTCGTACGTCGCCAGCTCGCCCGTCTCCAGGATCACCTTCAGGTGCGCGGCACCGCAGGCGGCCTTGATCGCGACGATCTCGTCGTAGACCTTCATGTAGTCGCCGGACAGGAACGCGCCGCGGTCGATCACCATGTCGATCTCGTCGGCGCCCGCGCCCACGGCCAGCGCCGTGTCGCTCACCTTGACCTCCAGCGAGGAGCGCCCGCTGGGGAACGCGGTGGCGACCGAGGCCACCTTGACCCCCGACCCGGCCACCGCCTGGACGGCCACCGGCACCATGTCGGGATAGACGCACACCGCCGCCACCCTGGGGGCGCCGCCGCCCGGGTGCACGGCCTTGGTGCACATGGCCCGGACCTTGCCCGCCGTGTCGGCGCCTTCGAGCGTCGTCAGGTCGACCATGGAGATGGCCAGGTCGATGGCCTGGGCCTTGGCCGTGGTCTTGATGGAACGGGTGCCGAGCATGGCCGCCCGCTGGTCGGCGCCCACCCGGTCGACTCCGGGAAGGCCGTGCAGGAAGGCGCGCAGCGTCGCGTGGGACGAGGCGACGTCCGCGAGCGAGGTAGTCACAGTTGACACCTTCACAGCATCGCCGACCAGGGCCACTACCTCCAAACCGGACGGACGGGAACGCCGCCTAAGGCGGGGCGGGCCCCGATCTAGGTATGTCCCGCCCTGGGTGCGCCCGCAGATAGGGCATCCACCCGATGTGCCGGGCCGGGCCTTAGGCCGAACATTGAAGATGTCAGGGAAAAGCAGCACATGTTCAGGAGAACAAGATGAACCCCGAACTCGAGTACGAGCTCATGAAGTCCTACGCCAGCGAGCTCCGGCAGGCCGCCGCCGAGCACCGCCGAGTACGCGAGGCCATGAAGGGAAACAAGACCGAGCGGCGCTCGGTCTTCGGCAAGCGCCGTTCGTCATGACCGCCCCAAGAGTGCCCGGCCGCGTCATCGCATGTGGCGGCCGGGCCTCTGCACCCCCCTAAACCCGTCGAATGCGATTGATAGGGCATGGCATGCTGAACGACATGCTGGGACGTTCGGTGAGTCCCGTCTTCGTCGGGCGGGCGGAGGAGCTCGTCGCACTCGGAGAGAGCTTCGACGAGGCGCGTAAGGGCACGGTGACGTCCGTGCTCATGGGCGGAGAGGCTGGGGTCGGCAAGAGCCGGCTCGTGCAGCGCTTCGCCGAGACCTGCGTGGCCGATGGCGCGCAGGTGCTGGTCGGTGGCTGCGTGGAGTTGTCGGCCGAGGGTCTGGCGTACGCGCCTTTCACCGCCGCGCTCAGGCAGCTCGTCAGAGAGCAGGGCCCCGCCGCGGTGGCCGCGCTGCTGCCCGAAGGGGGCCAGCGCGATCTGGCCAGGCTGCTGCCGGAGTTCGGCGAGCCCAGCGGCGACGGCGAGACCGACACGGGCCGCGCCCGGCTCTTCGAGCAGTTCCTCACCCTCCTCGAACGCCTCGCGGACAGCCGCCCCACGATCCTCGTCATCGAGGACATCCACTGGGCCGACCGGTCCAGCCGCGACCTGATCGCCTTCCTCAGCCGCAACCTGCACGCCCCGCAGGTGCTCATCGTCATGACCTACCGCTCCGACGACCTGCACCGGCAGCATCCGCTGCGCCCGGTGCTGGCCGAGCTCGGACGCGTCAACGGCGTCCACCGCCTGGACCTGCCCCGCCTGTCGCGCGACGAGGTGGCCGCCCAGATGGCCGGCATCCTCGGCGCCGCCCCCGAATACGTGAAGGTCCAGAAGGTCTACGAACGCAGCGAGGGCATTCCGCTGTTCGTGGAGGCCCTGCTCGACAGCGGCGAGGACTGCACGTTCCCCGAGTCGATGCAGGACCTCATCCTCAACGCCGTCGAACGGCTGCCCGAGGAGACCCAGCGCGTCCTGCGCATGGCCGCGGCGGGCGGCAACCGGGTCGGTCACGCGCTGCTGGCCGCCGTCAGCGGGCTGTCGGAGATCGAGCTGGAGGCGGCCCTGCGCCCCGCCATCGCCGGGAACGTGCTGCAGATCGCCGACAACCGCGCCTACGTCTTCCGGCACGCGCTGATCCGGGAGGCCGTGCACGAGGAGCTGCTGCCGGGCGAGCACCAGCGCCTGCACTCCAGGTACGCCGAGGAGATCTCCAAGGACCGCTCGCTCGTCCCGCCCGGTCGCGCCGCCGTCGAGCTGGCCCACCACTGGTACGGGGCCCGCAACGACCTCTGGGCCCTGGTGTCGGCCTGGGAGGCCGCGCAGAAGTCGTTCAAGGCGTACGCCTACACCGAGGCCGTGCCGCTGCTGGAACGTGTGCTCATGCTCTGGGACCGGGTCCCCGACGCCGCCCGGCGCATCGGCGTGGACCACACCGCCGTGCTCGAACGCGCCTCCGAAGCCGCGAACGCCGGTGGCGAGGTGGACAAGGGCGTGAAGTTCGTCAAGGCCGCCCTCGCCGAGCTGGACGAGAACGAGGAACCGGACCGGGTGGCCCAGCTCATCGTGCGCCAGGCGTCGTTCAAGGTGTCCAAGGGCCAGATGGGCGTCATCGAGCTGCTCCGGCACGCCCTGCGACTGGTGCCCGAGCCGTGCCCGGTGCGCGCGGAGGTCGTCATGACGCTGAGCAGGCAGCTCATGCTGCGCGGCCACGTCGCCGAGGCCGACGAGCTGATCGTCGAGGGCCTCGACCTGGTCAGGCGGTCCGGCGACCGGTGCCTCGAAGCCGACCTGCTGATGAACATGGCGCTCGGCCACTCGCTGCGGGGTGAGCTGGAGCGGGTCATCGCCGTCAACGAGCAGGCGATCGGCCTCGGCAAGGACGAGGGTTCGGGCCGGATCATCATCAGGGCGCTCGGCAACAACATCGACTCCCTGATCGACATGGGCCGCGCCGAGGAGGCCCTGCGCCTGTCGGAGGAGGCCTGGCGCTACGCCAAGAAGTACGGCCGGCTGCGCGGCAGCGGGCTGTTCATCCTCAACAACTGGGCCGAGGCGCTGGAGTCCCTCGGCCGCTGGGACGAGGCGCTCGACCGCGTGGAGAGCACGCTCAACTACGGGCCGGTCCTGCGCACCCGGTACGCCGTGCTGCGCGTCCGGGCCGACATCGGGCTGGCCAGGGGCGAGGTGCAGCTCGTCGAGGGCATCCTGTCGGAGATCGGCGTGCTCAAGGACCGCCCTGAGGACTTCGTCCAGGACGTCATCAGCAACGCGCGCCTGCACATCGGCTGGCACCTGCTCAAGGGCGAGCCGTGGGCGGCGCTGGACGTGGCCGAGCGGGCGCTGTCGCATCCGCGGCTGCCGAGCAAGGCCATGCTGGGCTGGCGGCTGCTCTCCCTGCTGCGCACGGTCTGCGACGCGGCGGAAGACCTCGAACCCGACCGGACCGCCGCGGTCCGGGCGCACGCCGCCGAGCTGGCGGCCGAGCTGACGATCAGCGGGCCGGTGGCGGATGCGTACCGGCTGTCCTACAGCGGTGACTTCGACGCCTCGGCGGCGGCGTGGGAGCGGCTGATGCGCCCGCACAACCAGGCCAAGGCCCTGCTGCGCGCGGCCGGCGCCGCGGCCAGGAGCGGCGACAGGGAGGGCGCGGCGACCCGGCTCCGGCAGGCGCGCCCGCTCGCCGTCGAGCTGCGCGCCACCCCGCTGGTCGAGGAGATCGAGGCGTTGTCGCGCCGCGTGGGCGGCGGCCAGCAGGCCCAGGAGACGGCGTCGGAGCTGCTGACGCCGCGTGAGCTGGAGGTTCTGCGCCTGGTGACCCAGGGCCGCACCAACAGGGACATCGCCGCCCAACTGTTCATCTCGGCGAAGACGGTCAGCGTGCACGTGTCGAACATCCTGGCCAAGCTGGGTGTCACCACGCGCGGAGAGGCCGCCGCGGCGGCGCATCGCCTGTCCCTCCTCGCGTAGGAGCTCCAGGCCCCTCGGAGCACTCGGACCGACCGTCTACGCTGGCAAGGTGATGTCCCTATACCTCACCCTGGGCTGACGGCGATGTTCGACTACGCACCCGCGCCAGAGTCGCGCGACATTGTCGACCTCAAGCCGTCGTACGGGTTGTTCATCAACGGTGAGTTCGTGGACGGCTCCGGCTCTCCCTTCAAGACGGTCAACCCGGCGACGGAGGAGAAGCTGGCGGAAGTCGCCTCCGCCTCCTCCGACGACGTCGACCGGGCCGTGCAGGCGGCGCGCAAGGCGTTCGGCGTGTGGAGCGCCCTGCCGGGCGCCGAGCGGGCCAAGTACCTGTTCCGCATCGCGCGCCTGATCCAGGAGCGGGCCCGCGAGCTGGCCGTCCTGGAGTCGCTCGACAACGGCAAGCCGATCCGCGAGTCGCGCGACGTCGACCTGCCGCTGGTAGCGGCCCACTTCTTCTACTACGCGGGCTGGGCCGACAAGCTGGCCTACGCCGGGTTCGGCACCAAGCCGCTCGGTGTGGCCGGTCAGGTCATCCCGTGGAACTTCCCGCTGCTCATGCTGGCCTGGAAGATCGCTCCCGCGCTGGCCTGCGGCAACACGGTCGTGCTCAAGCCGGCCGAGACCACGCCGCTGACCGCGCTGCTGTTCGCGGAGATCTGCCAGCAGGCCGAGCTGCCGCCGGGCGTGGTCAACATCGTGACCGGCGCGGGCGACACCGGCGCCGCGCTGGTGGCCCATCCCGACGTCAACAAGGTGGCCTTCACCGGCTCCACCGAGGTCGGCCGGATCATCGCCCGCACGGTCGCGGGCACCGGCAAGAAGCTCACGCTGGAGCTCGGCGGCAAGGCCGCGAACATCGTCTTCGAGGACGCCGCCATCGACCAGGCGGTCGAGGGCATCGTCAACGGCATCTTCTTCAACCAGGGCCACGTCTGCTGCGCGGGCTCCCGGCTGCTGGTGCAGGAGTCCGTCCACGACGAGCTGCTGGAGTCGCTGAAGCGGCGGCTCGGCACGCTGCGGCTCGGCGACCCGCTCGACAAGAACACCGACATCGGCGCGATCAACTCGGCCGAGCAGCTCGCCAAGATCCGCGAGCTGTCCGAGGCCGGGGCCGACGAGGGCGCCGAGCGCTGGTCGCCCGCGTGCGAGCTGCCCGACCGGGGCTACTGGTTCCCGCCCACCCTGTTCACCGGGGTCGCCCAGTCCCACCGGATCGCCCGGGAGGAGATCTTCGGGCCGGTGTTGTCCGTGCTGACCTTCCGTACCCCCGCGGAGGCCGTGGAGAAGGCCAACAACACCCCGTACGGGCTGTCCGCCGGGATCTGGACGGAGAAGGGCTCGCGCATCCTGTGGATGGCCGACCGGCTGCGGGCCGGGGTCGTCTGGGCCAACACGTTCAACAAGTTCGACCCCACCTCGCCGTTCGGCGGCTACAAGGAGTCGGGGTACGGCCGTGAAGGCGGTCTCGCGGGGCTGGAGGCCTACCTTGACGTGTGATCATCGCCGTGCCCGGCGGTCCGGGCGGCGTGCCCAGGCCACCGGCGGCCACGCCTTCGCCCGTGCCGGCCGGCCCGTACGCGTCGGCTGGTTCGCCCACCGCTGCGGCGTCAGCAGGTGCGGCCAGGTGTTCGCCCCGGTTCAGACGACGCAGGAGTCCACGTGGAGAGGTCGGGGCGATGAGTAGGTTGTCCGTCAGAAAGACCTACAAGCTGTACATCGGCGGGGCCTTCCCGCGCTCGGAGAGTGGGAGGTCCTATCCCGTGACCTCGCCCAAGGGCGACTTCCTCGCCAACGCCTCGCGCGCCTCGCGCAAGGACGCGCGCGACGCCGTGGTGGCCGCGCGCAAGGCGTTCCCCGGCTGGTCCGGCGCGACCCCCTACAACAGGGGGCAGATCCTCTACCGCGTCGCCGAGATGCTGGAGGGGCGGCGCGGGCAGTTCGCCGAGGAGCTGGGCACGGGCAAGAAGGCCGCCCTTGAGTCGGTGGACGCGGCGGTCGACCGGCTGGTCTGGTACGCGGGCTGGTCGGACAAGATCACGTCGGTGCGCGGGTCGGCGAACCCGGTGGCGGGGCCGTACCTCAACCTGTCCTCGCCGGAGCCGACCGGGGTCGTGGCCGTGGTGGCGCCCGCCGATCCGCTGCTCGGGCTGGTGTCCGTGGTCGCGCCGGTGATCGTCACCGGGAACACGTGCGTCGTGGTCGCCTCCGAGCCCTCACCGCTCGCCTCGATCACGCTGGCCGAGGTGCTGGCCACATCCGACCTGCCGGGCGGGGTGGTCAACATCCTGACCGGACGGCAGGCCGAGCTGGCGCCCTGGCTGGCCGCGCACATGGACGTCAACGGCCTCGACCTCACCGGCGTCGAGGACGCCGACCTGGCGCTGCGCTGCGAGCAGGAGGCGGCCGAGAACCTCAAGCGCGTGCTGCGTCCCGTGCGCGAGGACTGGACGGCCGATCCGGGGCTCGGGCGCATGACGCGGTTCCTGGAGACCAAGACCGTCTGGCATCCGGCCGGCGTCTAGGAGAAACCGGGCGGGCGCAGCGGCGGGTGGGCCGCCTGGAGCTGGGCTGCCAGGGCCAGCAGGTGCGGCTCGCCGCCCGGCGGCGCCACGAGCTGCACGCCGATCGGCAACGCGCTGGAGTGCGTGGCGACCGGCACGGTCATCGCCGGCCAGCCGCACAGGTTCCAGGGGCCGGTGGTGGGCGCGTACCTGACGTTGACCAGCAGGTTGGGCAGGAGGCCGCGCCCGGCCCAGCGGTCGGCGCGCGGCGGGAGCGCGGCGAGCGCCGGCGTGATCATCACGTCGGCGTCGCCGAACCAGGTGTCGGCGCCGTAGCCGCTCCAGCGCTCGCGGCCGCGCCGGCCGTCCAGGCCGATCCTGGTGAGCACGCGTCCGGCGCGGGCGAGTGCGCGGGTGCGGCGTTCAAGACCGCGCGGGTCGAGGCCGTCCGCCGCGGCGGCGGCCCGGCCCAGCCAGGTGGCCACCGCGGCGGGGCCGAGCCAGGCGGGCAGGCGATGCGGGTGCTCGACCACGGTGTGCCCGGCCTGCCGCAACGTCTCGGCCGCCGCTCGCACCGCCCCCTGGAACTCCCGGTCGACGGGCAGGCCCGGCGGCAGCGGCTGTGGGGCGTAGGCCACCCGCAGGTCGAACGGCTCCGGGCTGTCCTGGGGCGGCTGCGGCTCCCACACCTCGTCGTCGTCGGCCCACACCGAGCGGAGCATGCGCGGCTTCGGCTCGACCCGGTGGCCGGTACGCCACGCCTCGGCCAGCGCCGGGTCGGCGGCCAGCACGGACAGCGCGAGCGACAGGTCGGCCGCGGTCGTGGCCAGGGGGCCGTTCTCGGTGAGCCCGTCCCAGTCGTCGGCGGGCGGGGGGACCAGGCCGGTCCCCGGCTTGACGGCCAGCACGCCGCAGCAGGCGCCCGGGATGCGCAGCGACCCCATGCCGTCGTTGCCGAGGGCGATCGGGACCATCCCGGCCGCCACCGCCGCCGCGCTGCCCGAGGAGGAGCCGCCGGCGGTGCGGCCGAGGTTCCAGGGGTTGCGGACGACGCCGTACGGGCCGTCGCCGAAGCCGACCAGCCCCAGCTCCGGCAGGTTCGTCAGCCCGACGACCACCGCGCCCGCCGCGCGCAGCCGGGCCACGGCCGGATGGTCCTCCGGGGCGGGCGCGCCGGGGGTGGCGGCCGAGCCGCCGCGGGTGGGCTCGCCGGCCACCTCCAGGTTGTCCTTGACGGCCACCGGCACCCCGGCGAGCGGCAGGTCGGCCAGGTCGCGGCGGTCGTCCAGCGCCCGCGCCTCGTCCACCGCCCGCTGCCTGACCAGCCGGAACGCGCCCACCTGGGAATCCCGTTCGGAGATGCGGCGAAGGTGCTCCGCCACCACGGTCGTGGCCGTCACCTCGCCGCGCCGGACGGCCGTCGCGATCTCGATGGCGGTCCTGCCTGCCCACAACATGTCTAGAGTGTGCAGGTTTTCACTCTTCCTTGCGAGAGCTCCTGCCCGGCTCCCGCCCGGCCTCCTTCAACGCCAGCCGCAGCGCGAACTCGATCTGCGCGTTGATGCTGCGCAGGTCGTCGGCCGCCCACTTGGCGATGGCGTCGTAGACGGCCGGATCGAGGCGGAGCAGGAGCTTCTTGCGCTCAGGCATACAGACTGCCGGCGTTCACCACCGGCTGGGTCGCCCGGTCGCCGCACAGGACGACCAGGAGGTTGGAGACCATCTGGGCCTTGCGCTCCTCGTCGAGCTCCACAACCCCCTCCGCGGCCAGCCGGTCGAGCGCGAGCTGGACCATGCCGACCGCGCCCTCGACGATCCTGGTGCGGGCGGCGACCACCTGGCCGGCCTGCTGGCGCACGAGCATCGCCTGGGCGATCTCCGGCGCGTAGGCCAGGTGGGTGATGCGGGCCTCCAGGATCTCGATCCCGGCCAGCTCGGTGCGCTCGCGCAGCTCGGCGGTCAGCTCGCCGGCGACCTCGGCGCCGTCGCGCAGGCTGGTGCGCTCGGGCTCGTGCGAGTCGTACGGGTGGGTGGTCGCGAGGTGCCGCACGGCGGCCTCGGACTGGATCGCGATGTACTGCTCGTAGTCGTCGACGGAGAAGGCGGCCTTGGCCGTGTCGGTGACCTTGTAGACCACCACCGAGGCGATCTCGACCGGGTTGCCGTCGGCGTCGTTGACCTTGAGCTTGGCGGTCTCGAAGTTGCGGACCCGGCGGCTGATCCGGCGCTTGGTGGTGAACGGCGCCACCCACTGGAGCCCCGCCACGTCGACCGTGCCGACGTAGCGGCCGAGGAACTGCACGACCTTAGCCTCGTTGGGGTTGACCACGGTGAAGCCGGAGGCCGTGAGCGCGAAGAGCACGATCCAGGCTATGCCGAGCGTCTCGAACGAGACCAGCGCCGCGCCGCCCGCCAGCAGGAGGAGGACGAGCAGGACCAGGAATCCGTTGATCCGGAAAGCACGACGTTCCATCGCGACTCCTTGCTATCGAAGTGATATCACCATGATAGCCATATAAACTCCATGCGCGTGAACGGATCTTCACTTGCCGTCGGCCAGCGCTCGCTGGGCGACCCCTCGATCGAGTTCCCGTTGTCCCCGCCGCTCACGAAGGGCTGTCCGCGTACCAGCACCGACGAGATCGCCTATCCGGTCGAGGTCGTCTACGACTACGGCCGCGTCGACAAGGGCCTGTTCGACCAGGAGCCGGGGCCGGACATCGCGCGCTGGTCGCCGCTGCTGCCGTCCCTGGAGGCGCCCACGCTGGGCGAGGGCGGCACCCCGCTGCTGGAGTTCGACGGGATCCACCTCAAGGACGAGTCCCAGAACCCGACCTGGTCGCACAAGGACCGGCTGAACCGCGTTGCGGTCAGCGCGGCCGTGGCGGAGGGGGCGGCCGGGGTGGTGGTGGCCTCGTCGGGCAACCACGGCGCCTCGGCCGCCGCGTACGCCGCCCGCGCCGGGCTGCCCGCCATCGTGCTGGCCTCGGCGGAGTCGCCGGCCGCTGTGCAGGCGTTCGTGCGGGCGTACGGGGCCAAGGTGTTCTCCATGCCGGCCGACGAGCGGTGGCCGCTGCTGCGGGAGATCGTGGACCGGCTCGGATACCACCCGGTCAGCAACCAGACCGTGACCCACACCGGCCATCCGTACGGGCCCGAGGGGTACAAGACGATCGCGTACGAGCTGTTCCTCCAGCTCGGACGGGTGCCCGCGGCGGTCTTCGCGCCCACGGGCTACGCCGAGTTGCTGTTCGGGGTGTGGAAGGGCTTCACCGAACTGCGGCTGCTCGGGCTGGCCGGGGGTGTGCCGCGGATGTTCTCCTGCGAGCCGGCCGCGGGCGGCCCCAACGCGCGGGCCCTGGCCGACGGGGCGCCCGCGGCGATCGTCGAGCTGGGGGCCAGCGCGGCGTACGGGATCGCGGGGTCGGTCGGCGGGCACCGGGGCGTGCTGGCGGTGCGCGACAGCGGTGGCGAGGCGGTGCTCGTGACGGACGACGAGATGCGCGCGGCCCAGCGGGACCTGGCGCGGCAGGGGGTGTGGCAGGAGCTGTCGGGGGCGGCGGGCCTGGCGGCCTGCCGGAAGCTGCGCCGGGACTTCGACGGGCCGGTGGTGTGCGTGGGCACGTCGAGCGGGTTCAAGGACCTGGGGGTGGGCGAGGAGACCCACCCGGCCCGCACGGGTTTGACCCTGGCCGACCTGACGGACTGACGCCTCCTGCCCGCCGCCCCTCGGCCTTCGGCCCCCGGCCCCCGGCCCTCGGCCCTCGGCCCTCTTGCGCCCGGCCCTACCCCCTCAGGGCTTGAGCAGGATGCGGAGAGGGCCGAGGGTGGTGAAGCCGTGGGCGAGGGCGGCCGACGGGTCGCTCTCGTAGCCGACCAGCGGGCGGCCGGGGAACAGCTCGGCCGCCATCGCCACCGTGCCCTCCCAGGCGGCGGACTCGTCGCAGCCGGCCGCGAAGACGTTCGAGACGCCCGTCACCGTGCCGCTCGCGTTGAGCGCCGCGCCGCAGACCACGTCGCCCCCGATCCGGCCGCACACCAGCCGCACGTCGGGATCGTCGAGCAGCGCGGGCGGGAACAGGCCGGGCGCGCCGCCGGAGAAGCAGGCCGCCGCCCACTCCTCCAGCGTTCGCGGGTCGCCGGCCACCTCCCACACGACCGGGTCGCCGGTGGCCGCCCGGAGGGGACGCCGCGGCGCGTCCGGAGCGGGCCGGCCGATCCACTGGGCGGAGAACAGCACGTCGAAGCCGGGCAGGTCGAGCGTGCCGAAGCTGTCCTTGACCGAGGCGCCCGAGCCCGCGTCGATGCCGTCGAGCACGTCGGCCGCCCCGGCGCCGGGGGAGAGCGTGACGGCGTCGGGAAAGAGAACGGGGGTCCTGGCCGGGTTGGTCCAGGCGAGCGGGCCGAAGACGCCGGGACGGCCGTGCGCCCGGCACATCGTGTCGCACCAGGCGGCGTTGTTGCGGACGGCTTCGTCGATCAAGGTCGGCTCCGGTTGACGCGGCGGGTGGGCGGCGCGGTGAGTGGATCCTCCGGCCATGGGTGCTTAGGGTAACGCCCCCTCATTTCGGCCCGTACGGACCGGTAGGCGTCCCGCCAGAACGACGCCAGATCGGCGGTCACCGCCACCGGACGGCCGGCCGGGGACAGCAGATGGACCAGCAGGGGCACCCCGGCGATCCGCGGCGTCTCCTCCCAGCCGAACAGTTCCTGCAACTTCACCGCCAGCACCGGCTGCTCGCCGGAGTAGTCGACCCTGATCCGCGAGCCGCTGGGGACCTCGACGTGTTCGGGGGCCACGTTCTCCAGGCGTTCGCTCCACGGGATCAGGCGGCGCAGGGCGGCGGCCACGTCGATGCGCTCGACGTCGGCCCGGCGGCGGGCCCTGGACAGCTCCGGCTCCAGCCACTGGTCGGCCAGGGCGATCAGGTCGTCGGTGGCGGGCCACGGGGGGCCGATCGCGCGGTGGGCGAAGGTCAGGCGGTCCTTGAGTTCTCTGGCGGGTCTCGTCCAGGTCAGCAGGTCTTCGGTGCGGAGGCCGTGCAGGATGGCGGGGCGTACGTCGGCGTCCTTGAGCGGGGTGGACGACAGCTCGATCGCGCCCAGGCGTTCGACCACGCGGGCCGACACGTCGCCGCGCCGCTCGCCCGGCGGGACCCGCCAGGTGACCTCCTCCTCGACCGTCGTGGGCAGGGCCAGCCTGGCGATCTCCTCGTCGATCACCACGGCCTGGCGCACGCGGGCCGAGGCCGAACCCGTGGGCCTGTCGGCGACGGCGATCGCCAGCCACGGCGCGGTGGACAGCCTGGAGCCCTCGGCGAGCTGGGCCTGCGTGCCCGACGCCATGAGGTACCCGCCGCCGCGCCGCCGCGCCACCCGCTCCGGGAACGCCAACGCCACCGCCATCCCGGCCAGCACGTCGTCACTCACCTCCCGGCCGCCGGCCCCCTCACCGGAGGAGCGGGGGCCTGAGGGGGTCGGGGCGGCCGGGGGCTGCGTGGCGGCTCGGGTGAGGCGGGCGGTTTCCTGGCGCCAGCGGGCGGCGAAGCCCGTGCCGCCCCTCCGGGCCGTACGCCAGACCTCGGCGAGGTCGTCGCCCGCGTCCTTGGGCAGTTGCTCCGACAGCAGCGCCACCACCTCGGCGGCCCGAGGGCCGAGGTCGATCAGGGCCCTGGCCAGGCGGGGATGCACGCCCGCCAGCGCCATGCGCCGCCCGCGACCGGTCACCCGCCCGCCCTCCAGCGCGCCCAGAGCCTCCAGGGTGCGGACGGCGGCCGCCATCGCGGCGGGCGGCGGCCGGTCGAGCAGGGCCAGGCCGACCGCGTCGGCGTCGCCCCAGCAGGCCGCCTGGAGCGCGAACCCGGTCAGGTCGGCGAGTGCGATCTCCGGCCGCGCGTGGTCGGCCAGGCGCTCGTGCTCGGCCGCCGACCAGCAGCGGTACACGGCGCCCGGGGCCTCCCGCCCGGCGCGGCCGGCCCGCTGGTCGGCGGACGCCTTCGAGACCCTGACCGTGGTGAGCGACCCGAGCCCCCGGGCGTGGTCGGTACGGGGCTCGCGGGCCAGCCCCGAGTCCACCACCACGCGCACCCCCGGCACCGTCAGGCTCGACTCGGCCACCGACGTGGCCAGCACGACCCGGCGTCCGGCCCCGGGGGACAGGACGGCGTCCTGCACGCGGGCGGGCGCCTGGCCGTGCACCTGGAGCACGTCGAGGTCGCCCAGCATGCCCGCGACCCTGCCGATCTCGCCCACCCCCGGCAGGAAGCACAGGACGTCGCCGTCGCGCTCGGCGTACGCCCGCCGGACGACCGAGGCCACGTGCGCCAGCAGCGCGGGATCGACGCGCAGGCCGTGGGGCGGCGCGACCGGACGCTCCGGCGGCGCCCACACGGTCTCCACCGGATGGGCCGACCCCGTGGCGGCCACCACCGGCCCGCCGAGCAGCAGCGACCAGGGGGCCGCGTCCGCGGTGGCCGACGTGGCCAGCAGCCGCAGATCGGGGCGGAGGGTCTCGCGCACGTCGAGCAGGAACGCGAGGGCGGTGTCGGCGTCGAGGTGGCGTTCGTGGCACTCGTCGAGCACGACCGCGTCGACCCCGGCGAGCTCCTGGTCGCGCTGGAGCCGCTGGAGCAGCACGCCGGTGGTGACGACCTCGACCATGGGGTTCGCCCCGGTGTGCCGCTCGCCGCGGATCGTGTAGCTGACGCCCATGCGTCGGGCCGCCGCGCGTACGGCCAGCCGCCGGGGCTCGGCGACCAGCACCCGCAGCCCGGTCTCGGCCAGCGCCAGGGGCACGACCGTGGTCTTGCCCGTGCCGGGCGGCGCGGTGAGCACCGCCGTGCCGTGCCGGTCCAGCGTGGCGAGCAGCTCGGGCAGCGCGTCGTGGATCGGCAGCCGGTCAGGTCGTGGCATGCGAGGCCGACAACACGGAGTCGAGCAGGCCGGGGAAACGTGCGTCGAGGTCGCCGCGGCGCAGGCTGATGTACTTGAGCCGGCCCTCCTGCTTGGAGACGATCACGCCCGCCTCGCGCAGCGCGCGGTAGTGGTGGGAGGCCGTCGACTTGTGGACGCCGAGATGGTCGCCCGCGGCGGTGCACGTCATCTCGCCCAGGGTGGCCAGGCGGACCACGATCTCCAGCCGGACGGGGTCGGCGAGCGCACGCAGGACCTCGGTGAGCTGGATGTCCTCCTTCGCGGGGTGCGGTAGCAGGCGCATGGTGGCACCCTACCTCCCTCTCATTGTTTGACAACTATCCAACAATAATGACAGTTTGACGGGCGTCCAACTGTTTGACTGGAGGTTCCATGAGTTCCCGGCTCTATCCCCTTGCTGCCGGAAATTTCGCCATCGGTACTGGCATGTTCGTCACCGCTGGGCTGCTCACCCCCATCTCCCGAGACCTCGGGATCTCCACGTCCGCCGCCGGGCAGCTCATGACCGTGTTCGCCCTGGCGTACGCGGTGTTGTCGCCCTTGTTGGCCGCGCTCACCGCCCGGCTGTCGCGCAAGCGGCTGCTGCTGACGGCGCTGGCCGTGTTCGTCGCGGGCAACGTGTTGACCGCGCTGGCTCCGACGTACCCGCTGGTCATGGCCACGCGGGTGGTGGCCGCGGCCGGCGCGGCGATGTTCACGCCGACCGCCTCCGGCGTGGCCAACGCGCTGACCTCGCCCGACCGGCGCGGGCGGGCGCTGGCGCTGGTGATGGGCGGGCTGTCCGTCTCCTCGGCCGTCGGTGTGCCACTGGGCACCTGGCTGGGCTCGGTCTCGGGCTGGCGGGCGACGTTGTGGCTGGTCGTCGGCCTGGGCGTGGTCGGGTTCGCCGGGGTGGCGGCCCTCGTGCCCGACGTCCGGATCGCTGTGTCGGGACGGCTCGGCGAGCGGTTCGCGCCGCTGGCCGACCGGCGGGTGCTGGTGGTGCTGGTCACGCAGCTGCTGATGTTCGGCGCCGGGTTCACCGCCTACACCTACATCGGGTCGCTGTTCGACCTGCCGCTGCCGGCCGTGCTGTGGGCGTGGGGGCTCGGCGGCATCGTGGGCAACCAGCTCGGCGGGCGTCTCACCGACGCGTACGGGCCGCGCAGGATGGTGCTGATCGGCCTGGCCGCCTCCACGGTGTTCCTGGCCCTGATCCCCGTCGCCAACCTGGCCCTGCCGATCGCCCTGGTCTGGGCGCTCCTGTGGGGCGCTCTCGGCTGGCTGATCGCGCCGGCCCAGCAGTTCAGGACGGTGGCCGCGGTGCCGGGCAACGTCTCGATCGGGCTCGGCCTGCTGGCCTCCGCCCAGTACGTGGGCCTGTTCGCGGCCGGCATCGCGGGCGGCGTGGCCCTGGACGCCTACGGCAGGACCGGGGTGGTCGTGCTGGCCACCGGGCTGGGCCTGGTGGCGCTGCTGTTCACCCTGGTCACCTACCCCCGGGTGGCGGCGGTCTCGTCGAGCGGGAGCGTGCCCGTCAAGTAGTGCTGGACGTTGGGCGCGGTCAGGGCCGCCACCTGGCGGGCAGGCAGCGAGGCCAGCGGGTCGAGCTTGAGCATGTAGCGGATCATGGCCAGGCCGAGCAGTTGCGAGGCCGCCAGCAGCGCGCGGACCTCGGGCTGCCCGCCGGGCAGCCGGCGGGCGATCGGGGCGAGCAGTTCCCTGCCCAGCAGCTCCTTCAGCAGCGCGGCCGTGGCCGGGGTGGCGGCGGCCGCGTGCAGCAGGGCCGAGAGCCGGGGGCCGTGCTCCGGGTGCTCCCACAGCTCCAGGTAGCGGGTCACCAGCCGCTCGCCCATGCCCGGCACGTCGCCGTCGAGGGCGCCGACCATCAGCGCGACCGGCATGCTGGCCTTGATCGCGGCCTCGAACAGGCCGTCCTTGCTGCCGAAAAAGTGCATCACCAGGGCCGGATCGACGCCCGCGGCCCGCGCCACGGCCCTGATCGTGGTGCCGCCGTAGCCGTGGGCGGCGAAGGACTCCATGGCCGCTTCCAGGATCTCGTGCCTGGTCTGCGGGTTTCCCGGTCGTCTTCCGCGTTCCTCGGCCATGGGTCTATTCAACCACGTGGAATTCATCTACCCTCAAATTCAACATCGATGAACTCATCAGGTGGTGAAAAATGCGCAGGATCATTGGCCTCGTCATCGGGGTCGCCCTGCTCGGGATGCTCTTCGCCGGGTCGTTCCTCGGGGCCTTCCACGCGCCCGAACCGCACGGCGTCCCCGTCGCCGTCGTCGCGCCCGCCGAGCAGGTCGGGCAGCTCCAGGGCGGCATCGACGGGCGGCGGGCCGGGGCGTTCACATTGAGGGCGTACGGCTCGGCCGCGGCCGCGCGGGCCGCGCTGCTGGACAGGGAGGTCGACGCCGTGCTGGTCCCGGCGGAGGGCCGGCTGGTGGTGGCGAGCGCGGGCGGCCGCACCGGGGCGACGGTGATCACCGCGGCCTTCCAGGCGGCCGCGCAGGCGCAGGGCCGCACCCTGAAGGTCGAGGACGCCGTGCCGCTGCCGCCCGGAGACGCCGGCGGCATCTCCGGCATGTTCTACGTGCTCAGCGTGATCCTGCCGGGGATCGCGCTGTCCGTCCTGCTCGCCAGGGTCGCGCCAGGGCTGGGCCTGGCGGCACGGGCCGGCGTCCTGCTGGCGGGCTCGCTGGTGGCGGGCACGGCGAACGCGTGGCTGGCCGACGTCGTGTTCGGCGCGCTGCCGGGCAGCTTCGGCCCGCTGGTGGCGGTCTCGGCGGGCATCGCGCTCGCGGTCGGCCTGGTGGTCGCCGGGCTGGTCAAGGTCATCGGCACGCCGGGCGTCGGGGTGGCGGCGCTGCTGTTCGTCCCCATCGGGCTGCCGGCGAGCGGCGGGCCGCTCGGCGCCCGCTACATCCCCGAGTGGTACGCCGCCGTCGGCCGCGTCCTGCCCGTCGGCCCGGCCGCCGAGGCGGTGCGCAACACGGTGTTCTTCGGCGGGGCCGCCCTGTGGACGCCGATCGGGGTGCTGGCCCTGTGGGCGCTGCTCGGCCTGGTCCTGCTCGCCCTGCCGGGACGCCGGGCGCAGGCGGCTCCCGCCGTCCCGCGCACGCCGGTGGCGGCCTGATCTTCTCCGCCTCGGAGCTGACCTCCGGTCGCCCAGCAGGCGGACGACGGGTGGCGGCGGCGGCACGTACCGTCGCCGGCATGTTCAGGAATCAGGTGACCTTCCGCCGCGTCGCGGCGGGCACGCTGCTCATCGTGGCCCCGCTCCTCCAGACCGTGGCCGTCGTCCTCGACCCCGGCACGTGGGGCGACTCCCGGGAGGCGGTCAGCTACGGCGACAACCCCGCCCTCGCCCAGGCCGAGTCCGCGCTCTACCACTGGAGCTGGCTGCTCATGGCCCTGGCGGCCCTCGGCCTGGTGCACCTCACCAGGCGCCGGGTCACGGTGCTCGGGCACATCGCGGGCGCGGCCACGGTCGTCGGCTACATCTCGATGTCCGCCCTGCTGATGATGGACCCCGTCGAGTGGTGGCTGGGCCGCCACAACCCGCCGGACCAGGCGCAGAAGATCCTCGACGAGATGCTGAACCTGCCCGGCGTCATCTTCGGCTTCCAGATCCCGTGGATGTTCTTCGGGCTGCTCGGCCTGCCGCTGCTGGTGGCCGCCGTGTGGCGGACCGGGTTCGTCGGCTGGTGGGTGCCGCTGCTCGTCCTCGTCGGGTACGTCGTCTCCTTCCCCATCGAGTACGGCCCCCTGACCGTGCTGTTCTGGGCCCTGCCCGTCGTCGGCCTCGGCTGGACCGGCCTGAAGGTGCTGCGCATGGGCGACGAGGCCTGGGCGTCCTACTACCCTTCGCCCGCCCTCGACCGGACGGCGGTCCCGGCCCAGTCGGCCTAGATCGACTAGGCCGGGATCCAGTTCAGGGTGACCGCCAGGATGACGAAGAAGCCCAGGAGGATGCGGTAGATCACGAACGCGGTGAAGCGGTGGGTGCTGATGTACTTCAGGAACCACGCCACCGCCGCGTAGCCGACGGCGAACGAGATCAGCGTCGCCAGGATGGTGGGCCCCCAGGCGGGGGCCTGGTGCTCGCCGATGTCCTTGAGCTCGAACGCTCCTGAGGCCAGCACGGCGGGGACGGCCAGCAGGAACGAGTATTTGGCGGCGTCCTCGCGGCGGTAGTCGAGCAGCAGGCCCGCCGTGATCGTGCCGCCCGAGCGGGAGACGCCCGGGATGAGGGCCAGCGCCTGCGCGAAGCCGTAGACGACGGCGTGGGTGAAGCTGAGGTGCTTCTCCAGGGTGAGCTTGTTGCGCGCGGTGCGGTCGGCGAACCACAGGATGCAGCCGAAGACGATCAGCGTCGTGCCGACCACGCGCAGGTCGCGGAAGACGGTCTCGATCTGGTCCTTGAACGCCAGGCCGAGCACGCCGATCGGGAGCGTGCCGACGATGACGTACCAGCCCATGCGCGCGGCCCAGTGGCCGCGCAGCTCTCTGTCCCACAGGGAGCGGACCCAGGTGGAGACGATCTCCCACAGCTCCTTGCGGAAGTAGATGAGCACCGCGGCCTCGGTGCCGAGCTGGATGACCGCCGTGAAGGCCGCCCCCGGGTCCTGCCAGCCGAAGAAGGCCGAGACCACACGGATGTGGGCGCTGGAGGAGATCGGCAGGAACTCCGTGAGCCCCTGGACGAGCCCCAGCACCACCGCTTCGAGCCAGCCGATCACGACTACACCTTCCGGTTACGGGAGTGACCAGGGTGAGGTTAGCGGAAACGGAGGCCGCGCAGTTGCCCGCCCGGAACGTTGAGCAGGGTCGGCCGGAGCCGGCCCGCCCTCAGCGTCCGGCCCACGCCGCGGCGTTGGCCCCGGCGTAGTCGGCGAAGTCGCGGGCGGGACGCCCCAGCGCCTCCCGGACGCCGTCCGTCAGGTGGGCGTTGCGGCCGTCGAGCACCTCGGTGAACAGCCCGGTCAGGCCCTCGGCCTCCTCCTTCGGCACGCCCGCCGCCACCGCCCCGGCCACGTACTCCTCCGGCGTGACCTGGATCGAGATGATCGTGCGGCCCGTGGCCCGCGACAGCTCGGCCGCCGCGTCGGCGAACGTCAGCAGCCTCGGGCCGGTCAGCTCGTACAGGCGGCCCGCGTGCCCGTCCTGGGTGAGGGCGGCCACGGCCACGTCGGCGATGTCGTCGGCGTCCACGAACGGCTCGGCCACGTCGGCCACCGGGATCGCCAGCACGCCGTCGAGGACCTGGCCGAAGAGGAAGCCCTCGCTGAAGTTCTGCATGAACCAGCCGCAGCGCACGATCGTCCAGTCCAGGCCGGAGTCCCGCACGGTCTGCTCGCTCGCCTCGGCGCCCGGCTCGCCCCGGCCCGACAGCAGCACCAGCCGCCGCACTCCGGCCTCCGCGGCGAGCCGGGTGAGCTCCCGGACGTCCTCGTACGCGCCGGGCAGGGCCAGGTCGGGGTAGTAGGCGACGTACACGGCCTCGACGCCGTCGAGCGCGGCGGCCCAGGTGGAGCGGTCGGCCCAGTCGAAGGACGGGGTGGCCGAGCGGGAGCCGATCCGCACGGGAAGGCCGAGAGAGGTGAGCCGGTCAGCGATGCGGCGGCCGGTCTTGCCGGTTCCGCCCAGAACCAAAATCGTCATGCATCTAGTAAGCCGTCATACCCATAAGACTCTCCATGGTTGAGAAGCGCGTTGCCATATGCGATCGTCTAGCCCATGGATCAGCTCGCGGCATTGCTCGACGGACCGAGAGCGCGGAGCGCCTTCCTGCTCCGGTCGGTCCTCGACCCGCCGTGGTCGATGCGCATCCAGGACGAGGCCCCGCTCACGCTCGTGGCGCTGGTGTCGGGCGAGGCGTGGGTGCTGCCGGACAAGGGCAGGCCTACCCGCCTCGACCCCGGGCAGGTGGCCATCCTGCGGGGGTCCGAGCCGTACGTGGTGGCCGACGACCCCGGCACCGCGCCGCAGATCGTCATCCACCCCGGCCAGCGCTGCGCCACCGTCGACGGGGAGTCGCTGTACCAGTCGATGGACCTCGGCGTGCGCACCTGGGGCAACGACGCCGAGGGCGGCACCGTGCTGATCACCGGCACGTACACGATGGAGGGCGAGGTCAGCAGGCGGCTGCTCGACGCGCTGCCCCAGCTGCTCGTGCAGCCCGGCGGGCCGATCATCGCGCTGCTCGGCGCCGAGATCGTCAAGGACGACCCGGGCCAGTCGGCGGTGCTCGACCGGCTGCTCGACCTGCTGCTGATCGCGGTGCTGCGGTCGTGGTTCGCCACGCACGAGGCGCCCGCCTGGTACCGCGCGATGGGCGACCCGATCGTGGGCAGGGCCATGCGGATGTTGCACAACAACCCCGCCCACCCCTGGACGGTCGCCGCGCTCGCCGCCGAGGTGGGGGTCTCCAGGGCGGCGCTGGCCAGGCGGTTCACCGACCTGGTGGGGGAGCCGCCGATGTCCTTCCTCACCGACTGGCGTCTGGCGCTGGCCGCCGACCTGCTGCGCGAGCCCGACGCCACGATCGGCTCGGTGGCCAGGAAGGTCGGTTACGGCAGCCCGTTCGCGCTCAGCGCGGCCTTCAAGCGCGTACGCGGCGTCAGCCCCCAGGAGCATCGCACCGGAGCGGCGAGATGAAGCCCCTGCTGCTGCTCGACGTCGACGGCGTGCTCAACCCGATGGGCCGCCCCACGCCCGACTTCCGGCGCTACCGCTGCACGATCGGCACCGACGTCTACACCGTGCACCTCAACCCCCGCCACGGCCGCAGGCTCCTCGACCTGGCCCTGACCACGGGCGCCGAGCTGGTCTGGGCCACCACCTGGGAGCACCACGCCAACGAGTGGATCGCCCCCAGGATCGGCCTGCCCGCGCTCCCGGTCATCACCATGAACCCCGACCAGCCCCGGACCGAGCACGGCGAGATGTTCAAGACGCCGTACGTCGCCGCGTACGCCGGGCGGCGGCCGTTCGTGTGGTTCGACGACCAGGTGTGGGCCCAGGACGAGGAGTACCTCAGGGTGCATCAGGGTCTGGAGAATTTCCTCCTGATCCACGTCGACCCCAGACATGGACTGACCAGGGAACATCTGGGAATGGCACATGAGTGGCTGACCCTTACAGGGTTTTCTCAGGGTCCCTAGCGGGATATCGGCGGCACTGCTGTCCGTTTCACCGGTAGGTCATCACGACACGGAGGAACAGCATGTACCGCTCAAGGGAGCACAGGATTCTGGCCGGCGTCTGCGGCGGGCTCGCCGACAAGATGGGCCTGCCCCCCACCCTCGTCCGGATCCTCTGGCTGCTGCTGTCGCTCATCCCCGGGCCGCTGTGGGTGGTCTACGTCGCCATGTGGATCCTCATCCCGGAGGAGCCGAGGGGCTACTCCGCCCACTGACGCCTCGGCCGGGCCGCCGAACCACCGCGTGAGCGCCGCCTCGGCGGGCTCCGCGCGGGGTTCGGCCCAGGCCACGTAACCGTCGGGGCGCACCAGCAGCCCGCGGTCACCGCGTACGACGTCCACCCGATCGGCCCAGCGCGCCCCGGCGGCGAGCAGGGCCGGGTCGGAGGTGACGAGCAGCCCGCGCCCGTCGTCCAGCCGCAGCCCCTCGGGCATGAAGGCGCCGACGAGCGGGTTCGGGCCCGGCGCGTACCGGACCGACACCGCGCTCACGTCCTCGGCCAGCTTCCTGTTGGCCTCCGGCACGGTCATGAGCTGGGCGAACAGGTCGCGCAGCCGGGTCGTCCCGGCGTCCGGCGCGGCCAGCTCGACCTGCTGGAGCGTGTTCGCCAGCACGTCGGCGGCGACCGGGTGGCGTTCGGCGTGATAGCTGTCGAGCAGCCCGGCGGGGGCCGTCCCGCGCACCGCCAGGGCCAGTTTCCAGCCCAGGTTGACGGCGTCCTGGAGGCCGGTGTTCATCCCCTGGCCGCCGAACGGCATGTGCACGTGGGCCGCGTCCCCGGCCAGGAACACCCGGCCGGCCCGGTAGCGCTCGGCCTGCCTGGCCGCGTCGGAGAAGCGGGACAACCAGGTCGCGCCGGTGATCTCGGGTGCGGCGTCCCCGAGGTGCCGGCGTACGCCTGCCGCGAACTCCTCGATCGTCACGGGCGCGTCCCTGTCCTCGTGCACCCGGCCGTAGTCGACGGTCAGCATCCTGGTCGAGCCGTCGGGCCGGACGAACGGCCACTGGAACAGGCCGTGGCCGGTGCGGAGCCAGCCGGTCGGCGTGCCGCCGACGACCGTGACGTCCCCGACGTAGGCGGCCACGGTGGCGGGGGTGCCGGGGAAGGCGATCCCGGCCAGCTTGCGCACCGCGCTCCGGCCGCCGTCGCAGCCGACGAGCCAGCTCGCCCGGTACGTCGTGCCGTCGCCGGTCTCGACCGTCACGCCCGACCCGTCCTGGGCCAGCCCGGTCACCGCCCGGCCCCGGACGATCTCCGCGCCCAGCTCCAGTGCCCGCGCCTCCAGGATCTCCTCCACCCGCGACTGCGGGACCAGCAGCCCGTACGGGTGCGGGGTCCGTGTGGCCGTGAGGTCGAGCACCCGCATGCCGGCGAAGTGTTGTAACGCCAGCTGGGGCGCGTCTTCGAGCCGGTCGAGCAGCCCGCGCATGGCGAAGGTGTCGACCGAGCGGGGGTGCAGGTTGAGCGCCCTGGACAGCCCCGTGGGCGCGGCGAGCCGTTCGAGCACGAGCGTGCGCACACCGTGCAGGCGCAGCTCGCAGGCCAGCATCAGCCCGACCGGGCCGGCCCCGGCGATGACGACGTCCATCCACGTCTCCTTATCAACGATAAATGCTTATCACTGATAAAGCCTTATCTTTGATAAGTTGTCAAGCGTGGAACGGCGGACGGCGGTACGCGCGGCCCTGCGGCTGCTCAACGAGGTGGGCATCGACGGGCTGACCACCCGCAGGCTGGCCGAGGAGCTGGGCGTGAAGCAGCCGGCCCTCTACTGGCACTTCAAGAACAAGCAGGAGCTGCTCGACGAGATGGCCGAGGAGATGCTCGCCGACACCCTGGAGCGTCTCGACGTGCCCGAGCCGGGCCAGGAATGGGACAACTGGCTCATGTCCCGCGGGCGGGTGATCCGCCGCACGCTGCTGTCGTACCGGGACGGCGCGCTCGTGCACGCGGGCTCCCGGCCCACGCCGCGCCGGCTGGCGGAGGTCCCGGAGCTCATCAGGCCGCTCACCGAGGCGGGCTTCACCGGGGAGCAGGCGATCAGGGCCCTGATCTCGGTCGGCAGGTTCGCGCTCGGCTCGGCGATCGACGAGCGCGGCGCCGCCGTGCCGCTCGACGCGCGGCCGGAGGAGGATCCCGACGGCGACTTCGAGTTCGGGCTGCGTGCGCTGGTGTCCGGGATGCGTCTTATCCTCGAAGGATGAGGGCAAGGCCGCTGACACTCGTCCAGGACGATCTCGTCGACTACGACACGGCGATGGAGCGCATGACCGACCTCGTCGGGCAGCGCCAGCAGGACGAACGGCCGGACACGCTCTGGCTGCTCAGCCACCCGCCGGTCTACACCGTCGGCCGGCGCACGCCCGCCGAACACCTGCCCGACCCCTCGCGCGGCATCCCCGTGCTGGAGACCGGGCGCGGCGGGCAGCTCACCTACCACGGCCCCGGCCAGCTCGTCGGCTATCTCATCGTCAAGCTCGGCGACGACCAGGGCATCGTCGACTACGTGCGCGAGGTGGAGCTGCGCCTGGTGGAGGCGCTGGGCAAGCTCGGCCTGGCCGCCGAGCGGCGCGACACCCCGCCGGGCTCGGAGCTGCTGACCGGCGTCTGGACGTCCGCGACCGGCCGCAAGATCATCTCGATCGGCATGCGCCAGAGCAGGGGCGTCACCAGCCACGGGTTCGCGCTCAACGTCGACGGCGACCTCACGCCCTGGAACTGGGCGGTGGCCTGCGGCATGCCCGACGTGGACATGACCTCGCTCAAGCGCGAGCTGGGCGACATCACCATGCACGACGTGCGGGCCGCCGTGGCGGCCGCCTTCGAGGCGTCCTGACCCGTCAGCGGGGGGTGGTCAGCCCGGCCACGACCATGTGCTTGAGCAGGCCGTAGCTCTCGTCGAGCAGCTCCGGCAGGCCGAACGCGCCCGACGCCTCCAGCACCGCGAACCCGTGCGCCGCCGCGCGCAGGCAGCGGGCCGCGTGGATCGCGTCGGAGCCGGCCAGCCCGTAGCCGCGCAGCGCCGCGAGCATGATGTCCACCAGGCGCTCGCCCGACGCCCGCATGGCCGGGTGCGGCTGCTGGATGACCATCGCGTAGCGGTGCGGGTGGCGGGTGACGTAGGCGCGCCAGGCGTCCATGAGCGCGCCGACGGCCTCGTCGCGCGAACGGCCCAGCACCGCCTGGCCCAGCTCGCCGGCGATCTCGTCGGCGATCCGCACCGACAGCAGCTCGCGCAGCTCGGCCAGGTTGCGCACGTGCTTGTACAGCGACGGCGTCGCGACCCCGGCGCGAGCCGCCAGCGCCGAGAGCGTCAGGGCCTCGGGGCCGCTCTCGTCCACGATGCACACCGCCAGGTCGACCACCGCGTCCGGGGACAGCGCCGCCCTAGGCATGGACGCGCCCCTTGACGAACGACAGCACCTCGGCGGCCACCTGAGCCGGGAACTGGGTGTGCGGGTAGTGGCCCGCGCCCTCGATCATGGCGACCCGGCCGCGCCCGGCGGGCATGGCGGCCACGACGCCCTCCGCCTCGGCGCGCGGGTCGGCCCAGTCGGGGTCGAGCGTGCCCATCACGACCAGCACGTCACGCGTCAGGTCGGGAAGCCTGTCGCCGGCGTCGGTGGGGGCGGACTGGCCCATCTTGGAGACCACGGCCATCCGGCCGGGCCGGCGCAGGTCGGCTTCGAGCGCCGCGATGTGCTCCGCGTGGTCGGCGGGCTTGGCGCCGGGCATGGCGTGGTCGAGGTACTTCTTCCACAGCCCGATGTTGCGCAGGATCGCCGCGCCGAGCAGCAGCAGGGCGCCCTTGCGATGGTGGGCGTTGCGCAGCAGGCCACCGCCGTCGATCTTCTGCGCCCGGGTGAACGGGCCGATCTCCACCACGGCGCTGACCAGCTCGGGCGCCTGCGCGGCGGCGATCGTGACGGCCCCGCCCGCGAACGAGTGGCCCACCAGGACCGCCGGGCCGCCCAGGTGGCGGACCAGCGAGAGGAGGTCGTCCGCGACGTCGGCGCGGGTGTAGGAGGGCCAGTCGAGGCTGGACTCGCCATGGCCGCGCAGATCGGTGGTCGCCACCCGGAAGCCCGCCGCCACCAGCTCGGGCACCAGGAACCTGAACGACTGCCGCCCGACGCCCATGCCGTGCGCCAGCACCATCAGAGGCCCTTCGCCGGTCACGTCGTAAGCGAGCTGCCCGCCCTCGACCGTCAGGAACTCCGTCATGTCCAACCCCTCTCGGCTAACCCTTATAGCCTCAAAGCTAATGCCTTTAGCCGATGAGTGTCAAGCGTCGAAAAAGGGCGGGCACGGCTGGATCAGCCGTGCCCGCCGACAGGGGGAGTTCAGGAGATCGGGACCTCGTCGATCGTGCGGCGCGGGCCGGTGAACCAGTGCCTGGCCGACAGGCTCCACCACAACCAGATGCCGATCAGCACGACCCCGACCGCGATCGGCGCGTAGTTGACCGACGTCCAGGCGAAGTCCTTGTTGCCCGGCACGCCGGCCGGGGAGAACGGCATGATGAAGTAGATCGACACGATGACGATCTCGACGCAGGCGATCCAGCCCAGCACCCGGTACTTGCGGCCCAGCGTCCACGGGCCGGGCCTGAAGGCGTCGCCCATGCGCAGGCGCAGCCAGATCGGGATGAGGAACGCCAGGTAGAGGCCGATGACCGCGATCGACACGACGGCGTAGAAGGCGACCGGGGTCGTCGAGCCGGCCGGGGCGTACAGGGCGGGGAGGGTGATCAGGGCGGCGATGAGGCAGCCGGCGAGGATCGCGTTGACCGGGGTGCGGTTGCGGTCCACCTTCGACCACAGCCGCCAGCCGGGCACCGCGCCGTCGCGCGAGAACGCGTACGTCATGCGCGACATCGAGGTCACGCAGCTCATCCCGCAGAAGAACTGGCCGATCGTGGAGATCGCGAAGATCGCGGTGGCCAGCGGGGAGGAGAGCGCGGTCTCGAAGATGGCGCCGACGAAGCCGGACTGCTTGTTGATCTCGTCCACGTTCGTCGCGGCGAACAGGAAGGCCAGCAGCAGGACCCAGCCGCCGATCGCCGAGTAGAAGATCGACTGCCACAGGCCGCGGGCGGCCGTCCTGGCGGCGCCCTGCGTCTCCTCCGACACGTGGGCACAGGCGTCGAAGCCGGTGATCGTGTACTGGGTGAGCAGGAAGCCGAGCGGGAGCACGTACAGCCAGAAGGGCAGGCCGCCGTCGCCGTCGCCGAATCCGGAGTTGTTGATCGTGCCGCCGAACACGAAGCCGAGCGACTGGTGCTCGGACGGCGCGAAGACCAGGATCGCGACGATGACGACCGCGCCCGCGACGTGCCACCACACGCTGATGTTCTGCAGCAGCGAGATGAGCCGGTGGCTGAAGATGTTGATGAGCGCGTGCAGGATGAGGATGATCACGAACAGCAGGAACGCCTGGGGGAGCGTGCCCTCCCACGCGCCGCCGGTCAGGCGGCTGATCGTGATGTTGAGGAACGTGGCGCAGCCGTAGTCGACCGACGCGGTGACCGCGATGAGGCCGATCAGGTTGAGCCAGCCGGTGAACCAGCCGTGGATCGGCTTGCCCATGGTGGCGGCCCACCAGTAGATGCCGCCCGCCGTCGGGAACGCCGAGACCAGCTCCGACATGCAGAAACCGATGATGAGGATGAACACGGAGATCAGCGGCCAGCCCCACGAGATGGCGATGGGGCCGCCGTTGTTCCACGCCTGCCCGAAGGTCGTGAAGCAGCCGGCGAGGATCGAGATGATGGAGAAGGAGATCGCGAAGTTGGAGAAGCCGCTCCAGGTCCGGGCCAGCTCCTGCTTGTAGCCGAGCTCGGCGAGTCGCCTGGAATCCTCTTCGAGTGACATGAGGTCTCCCTGGGGGGCGCGGAGGACGCTCTGTTTGGTCTAGGTCTAGACCATTTCTCCCCGAGGGACAAGGCGTGACAGATGAGTTTCGATGTGGTCAGGAAAGAACGTGGCCCGCCGGGACGACGTCCAGCACGACCTTGCCGGTGACCGTGCGGTCGAGCTGGGCCGCGGCGGCCTCCTCCAGGCGTTCCCACGGCAGGCGCCGGCCGATCTCGACGGACAGGTCGCCCGCCGCCACGAGGCCGAGCAGGAAGGCCAGGTCGGGGCCGGGGGAGTCGACGTCGCCGAACGAGTTCATCGAACGCGCGGGGCCGAGGGAGAAGGTCGAGCCGGGCGGGAAGACGGCCGGCTGCCCGGAGGCCCAGCCGATGCTCTGGAGGTTGCCGCCCGGTGCGAGCAGGCCCCACGCCGCCACCAGGGTCGGGCCGCCGACCACCTCGATGACGACGTCCACGGGGGTCACGCCGTCCAGGCCGGTCACGACCTCCACGTCCGTGCCGAGGGCCAGAGCGCGGGCGCGGTCCGGCGTGCTCACCGAGGCGACGACGTGCGCCCCGGCCAGCCCGGCGAGCTGCACCGCCAGCCTCCCCACCGCCCCCGATGCCCCGGTCACGAGCACCCGCGATCCCGACGCCCCGGTCACGAGTCCGCGCGGCCCCGACGGCGGGCTGACGGTGAGTCCGTGCGGTTCCGGCGGGACGTCGGTGGGGAGTCCACGTGGCCCGGGGGAGACGCCGGCGGCGCGTAGTGAGCGGAGGGCGGTCAGGCCGGGCATCGGCAGGGCCGCGGCCGTCGACAAATCCACCCCGTCGGGCACCACGGCGAGCGCGCCGGTGTCGAACGCCGCCCGCTCCGCCCACGCTCCCGCCCCGAACGCCGCCACCCGCGCGCCCTCGGCCGGGCCCGTGCCGTCCGCGGCGGGCCGCAGCACCACCCCGGCGGCGTCGTAGCCGAGCACCGTGCCCTCCGGCAGTCGGCCCATGTGCCGCAGCTCGCTGAAGTTGACCGACGTCCTGTGCACCTCGACGAGCGCCTGCCCGGCTTCCGGAACGGGTTCGGGAACGTCGGCGAGCCGTCCTGCGGCCCCGGGGCCGACCACCAATGCGTGCATGGGAAGTCCTCCTGCAACCATGCGGACCGGCGGTCCGCTTCGTTGCCGGGATACTATGGGGACCGACAGTCCGTTTGCAAGGGAGGGGCGTTGGTGCGATCAGACGCGACCCGCAACAGGGAGGCGATCCTGCGGGCCACCGAAGAGCTCCTGGCCGCCTACGGCGCCGAGCACATCTCGCTCGACCGGGTGGCCGCGGCGGCGGGGGTGGGCAAGGGCACGCTGTTCCGGCGCTTCGGCAGCAGGACCGGCCTGTTCCAGGAGCTGCTGGCCGAGCGGGCCGCCGCCCTGGCCGAGGCCATCGAGTCGCCCGGCTCGCCGCTCGGCCCGGGGGCGCCGCCACGGGATCGGCTGCTCGCGTTCCTGGACGAGCTGGCCGGGCTGGCCGAACGCAACCTGGCGCTGTTCGCCGCGCACGAACGGGCCTGCGCGGCCGACAAATACCGCGATCCCACCTACCTGCGCTGGCACGCCCACGTGACGGCGCTGGTCGCGGCGGCGGCGCCGGGGCTCGACGCCGCGTTCGCCGCCCACACCCTCCTGGCCTCCTTCGACGCCGACCTCGCCCGGCACGTGATGGCCGAGGGCGGGGCCGACCGGCTCAGGGCCTCTGTGCGCGGCGTCGCCGAAGCCCTGCTGCGCGGCTGAGGCGGTCTCAGGCGGGCTCGCGCGGCCCGGGCGGGATCGGCGCGGGCTCGCGCGGGCTCGCGTGGTCAGGCCGAGAAGGCGTCCGTCGCGGCCTGGCAGAAGGCTTTGAGGTCGTCCGGTTTGCGGCTGGTGACCAGGGTGTTCGGGCCGTCCGTGCAGACGACGACCTCCTGGTCCTTCCAGGTCGCGCCCGCGTTGCGCAGGTCGGTCCGAAGGCTCGGCCAGGACGTGAGCGTACGCCCGCGGACGACGTCCGCCTCGATCAGCGTCCAGGGGGCGTGACAGATGGCGGCCACCGGTTTGCCGGCGTCGAAGAAGGCCCGCGCGAACTCCACGGCCGGCGGCGCCGTACGCAGGAAGTCGGGGTTGGCGACACCGCCGGGGAGCAGCAGGGCGTCGAAGTCGCCGGGGGCGGCGTCGTCCACCGTGGCGTCCACGGTGAAGGTGTCGGCCTTGTCCAGATGGTTGAACGCCTGGATCTTCCCCGAGGACGTGGAGACCAGCCGGGGCGTGCCGCCCGCCTGCTTGACCGCCTTCCACGGCTCGGTGAGCTCCACCTGCTCGACCCCTTCCGGAGCGACCAGGAACGCGATGGTCTTGCCGTTCAACATGACGGTCCCCTTCGTGTTTTCCCTTCCCTCTATCCGGGCGATCAGGAAGTATGCGTTCTTACCCCCCAGGGGTATATAGTGGCCGGGAAGCCGGGACAGTGAGGAGTTCGGACATGGTGATCACCGCGTACCAGGTCGAGGGCATGACCTGTGGCCACTGCGTCAGCTCGGTGCGGGCCGAGGTCGGCAAGGTCGACGGGGTCCAGGCCGTCGAGGTCGACCTCGCGGCCAAGGAGATGGTCGTGACCAGCAGCGCCCCGATCGACGCCGCCGTCATCGAGTCGGCCGTGGTCGAGGCCGGCTACGAGCTGGGCGGGGGCCGGGAGCTGCTGCCGCAGGCCGGGTCGTGCTGCGGCTCGGGCGGCTGCCACTGACCCCTCAGGGGGATCGGCGCCGGGAGCTCCACAGGGTGTGCGCGGCGCATGCGGTGGCCGCGCCGACGGCGTACCAGAGCAGGTCGGGCGGGTTGAAGGTGCTGCCCAGCAGTGGCCGCAGGACTGCCGGGATCTCACCGAGCTGGGCGAACTCGATCGCCCAGCTCAGCCCGCCCGACCCCGCCGCGGCGACCCAGGGCCGCACACGCGGCAGGGCCAGGACGACGAGCGCGTAGATCAGCACGGTGTAGAGCGCGTCGCCTGCGAACTTGGGCACGGGCCCGTCCCACAGCAGCCGGACGCCGAGCCCCGCCACCACGGTCACGACGGCAGCGAGGAGAACGGGCAGGCGAGGCACCAGATCACGGTAGCGCCAGGGCTGCTGAAAATTTACACCGCAAAATGAAACGAGAATGAAACAATTCTCCGTGCTGCGTTGACACGCGGTCTCTCTATGGTGTGCCTTCATCTACACAGGAATCCCCCGCCTGAAGGTGAGGCATCATGAGGAAATGGTTCGCACGCCTGGCTGTGCTAGGCGTCGCGATGTTGGTGGCCGGCCAAGGCGCCACGGCGGCCCAAGCCCAGGAACCTGCGGCGGGGAAGAAGGTCCTACGCGTCGGCGCCACCCAGGCGATGGATTCGATGAACCCGTTCCTGGCGGTCCGGCTGGTCTCCACCGCGATCCACCGCACGATGTACGGCTACCTCACGGTCCCCGACTCCAAGACGCTCCAGCCCAGCCCCGACCTGGCCGAGTCCTGGACGACGTCCGACGACGGGCTCACGTGGACGTTCAAGATCCGTAGCACCAAGTGGTCCGACGGCCAGCCGGTCACGGCCGAGGACGCCGCCTGGACGTTCAACAAGATCATGACGGACGAGGCGGCCAAGACGGCCAACGGCCCCGCCGTGGAGAACTTCGAGAGCGTCACCGCCAACGGCCAGGACCTGGTCATCAAGACCAAGGCCCCGCAGGCGTCCATGCTGGAGAACCCGATCCCGATCATGCCCAAGCATGTGTGGGAGAAGGTCACCGACATGGCCAACTACGACGCGGAGACGTACCCGACGGTCGGCAGCGGCCCGTACATCGCGGTCGAGCAGAAGAAGGACCAGTACGTCAAGCTGGAGGCCAACCCCAACTACTGGCGGGGCAAGCCGAAGGTCGACGAGCTCCAGTTCATCTTCTACGACAACCCGCAGGCGGCCGTCGCCGGGCTGAAGAAGGGCGACATCGACCTGATCGGCCGGCTCAACCCGCCGGAGTTCCAGGCCATCCAGAACGACCCGAACATCGAGGCGTGGAACACCCAGGGCCGCCGGGCCGCGTACCTGCAGATCAACCACGGCGCCACCACCACCGACAACAAGCCCATCGGCGACGGCCACCCGGCGCTGAAGGACCCGAAGGTGCGCCAGGCGCTGCACTTCGCCATCGACAAGCAGAAGCTGGTCGACGAGGTGCAGGGCGGCCTGGCCAAGCCCGCTGACGGCTCGATCATCCCGCCCATGTACAAGGACTTCTTCTGGGAGGCCACGGGCGAGGAGAAGGTCACCTATGACGTGGCCAAGGCGAACAAGATCCTCGACGACGCCGGCTACAAGAAGGGCGCCGACGGCGTCCGCACGATGCCCGACGGCAAGCGCAAGCTGGAGTTCCGCTTCAGCATCCACACCGACACGCCGATCGAGGACAAGCTCGCCGAGTACCTGACCGGCTTCTTCAAGGAGGTCGGCATCACGCTGACCACCCAGAAGCTCGACTCCAGCAAGTTCACCGAGGAGACCGGCGTCACGGCGCTGTTCGACATCGCGATCAGCGGCTGGTCGGTCAACCCCGACCCCGAGGAGATCCTGGCCACCCACCTGTGCAGCCGCCGGCCGGCGCCGGGCGGCGAGGGCGGCGGCACCGAGTCGTTCTACTGCGACCCGACCTTCGAGAAGCTCTACCAGGAGCAGCTCAAGGAGCTCGACCGGCCCAAGCGCGCCGAGATCATCAAGCAGATGGAGGAGCGGCTCTACACCGACGCCCCCGTCATCGCGATCTACTACACCAACGACCTTGAGGGTTACCGCAAGGACCGGATCACCAGCATCACCCCGATCCCCGAGGACAAGGGCCTGCTGTACGGCGGCAGCGGCTACTGGCCGTTCTACACGGCCGACGTCAAGGCGTCCGCGGCCGGCGGCTCCGGCGCGGGCGGCGACTCCGGCTCCAACACCGGTCTCATCGTCGGCGTGGTCGGCGGCGTGGTCGTCATCGGTCTGGCGGCCTTCTTCCTGACCAGGCGGCGTAAGAGCGTCGCGGACGAGCGCGAATGACAACACCGCTCGAAGCGGCAGAGCCCGCCGCCGTCCAGGCGGCGGGCCCTGCTGAGGACCGCCCCGCTCGCCGCGGCACGCTGAAGTACGCGTTGTCGAAGGCGGGCGGGGCGCTGTTCAGCATCGCCGCGGTGATCGCCGGGACGTTCTTCGTCTTCCGCCTGCTGCCCGGCGACCCGGTGCGGAACCTGGCGCAGGGCCGCAACATGACCCCGGCGCAGCTCGACATGGAACGTCACAGGCTCGGTCTCGACAAGCCGGTGCTCGACCAGTTCATCGACTTCGTCGGCAAGACGCTCAGGCTCGACCTGGGCACGTCGTACGAGTACAAGCGGCCTGTGCTCGACCTCATCGGCGAGCGCATCGGCCCGACGCTGCTGCTGGCCGGGACCGGTCTGGTCATCGCGGTCAGCCTCGGCATCTGGCAGGGCACCAGGGCGGGCTGGCAGCGGGGGAGCCGGTTCGACCGCTTCTCCACCGGTCTGTCGCTGGTGCTGTGGTCGGTGCCGACGTTCTGGCTCGGCCTGCTGCTGATGATGGTGTTCGGCGTCGGCATCGGCCCGATCCCCGGCATCTTCCCGTTCCGGGGCATCGAGAGCGTCGACGCGCCCGACGGGTTCGCGTACCTGCTCGACGTGGCCTCGCACATGGTGCTGCCGTGCCTGACCCTCGTGGCCGTGATCTACGCCCAGTACCTCCTGGTCATGCGGTCGTCGCTGCTGGAGGAGGTCAGCCAGGACTACATCACCGTGGCCCGCGCCAAGGGCCTGCGCGACGACGAGGTACGCCGCCGCCACGCGGTGCCCAACGCCCTGCTGCCCACGGTGACGCTGGTCTTCATGCGCATCGGCTTCGTGGTCGGCGGCGCGGTCACCGTGGAGACGATCTACACCTGGCCGGGACTCGGGCAGCTGTTCTACCGGGCGGTCCGGGTGCCGGACTTCACGCTCATGCAGGGCACGTTCATGCTCATCACCGTGGCCGTCATCCTCATGAACACGCTGGCCGACGTGCTCTACCACGTTCTCGACCCGAGGGTGAGGTCGGCATGACGAGTGTCGCTGCCACGCGCAGGCGGCAGGCGCTGGGCAACTTCTGGACCGACTTCCGCCGGCATCGCGCGGGCGTGATCGGGACGGTCGTCCTGCTGGTCGCCGTGGTGCTCGCGCTGATCGCCCCGCTGTTCATCGACGAGGGCGTGACCAGCGTCATCGACGCGCCGGGCGAGAAGTTCCAGGCCCCCGGCCTGGACTTCCCCTTCGGCACCGACGAGTCGGGCCGGTCGATCCTGCTGATGATCTGGTGGGGGTCGCGTGCCTCGCTGCTCATCGGCTTCCTGGCCGCGCTGCTCAGCATCGTGATCGGCATGGTCATCGGCATCGCCGCCGGGCACTTCGGCGGCTGGGTCGGCGGCACGCTGATGCGGGTCACCGACTGGTTCCTGGTGCTGCCCTCGCTGGTGACCGCCCTGGTGCTGGCGGCCATCCTCGGCGGCAGCACGTTCACCATCATCATGGCGATCGGCGTCACCACCTGGCCGTCCACGGCCCGGCTGATCAGGGCGCAGACCTTCGCCGTCGAGGCCAGGCCCTACATCGAACGTTCCAAGGCGCTCGGCGGCGGCCACTGGCACATCACCACCCGGCACGTGCTGCCCAACGTGGCGCCGCTGCTGCTGGCCAGCACCACCCTGGAGGTGGCCAGCGCGATCGTCACCGAGTCCACGCTGGCCTTCCTCGGCGCCAGCGCGAACAAGACGTCGTGGGGCACCATGCTGCGCGGCTCCTACGACTACGGCGCGGCCAACGAGGGCGCGTGGTGGTACATCATCCTCCCCGGTCTGGCCATCCTCGTGGTCGTCATGGCGTTCACCCTGGTGGGACGGGCGCTGGAGGCCGTGCTGAACCCAAGGCTCAGGAGGGCGGCATGAGTCTCCTCGAACTGGACGACCTGTCGGTGACCTACCGCATCGCGTCGGGCGAGGTGCCCGCGGTGCGCGGTGTGTCGCTGACCCTCGACTCCGGAGCGGCGCTCGGAGTCGCCGGCGAGTCGGGGTCCGGCAAGTCGACGCTGGCCATGGCGCTGCTCAGGCTCCTGCCCAAGAGCACGCGTGTCGGCGGCCGGATCCTGCTCGACGGCGACGACGTCCTCACCATGAAGTGGGGACGCATGCGGGCCGTGCGCTGGGCCGAGGCCTCGATCGTGTTCCAGGGCGCGCAGCACGGGCTCAACCCCGTGCGCAGGATCGGCGAGCAGATCGCCGAGCCGCTGCTCGTCCACGGCCTGGCCAAGCCGGACGGCGCCCGCAAGCGCGTCGGCGAGCTGCTCGAACAGGTCGGCCTGCCCGCCTGGCGGGCCCGCAGCTACCCGCACGAGCTGTCCGGCGGCCAGCGGCAGCGCGTGATGATCGCGATGGCGCTGGCCTGCTCGCCGCGCCTGATCATCGCCGACGAGCCGACCACCGCGCTCGACGTGATGGTCCAGGCGCAGGTCCTCACGTTGATCAAGGAGCTGATCGCCGAGCACGGCATCTCCCTGATCATGATCTCGCACGACCTGTCGGTCCTGGCCGACGTCTGCGACCAGCTCGCGGTCATGTACGCCGGCCGCGTGGTCGAGCACGGCCCCTCCCGCGAGGTGTTCCACGACGCCCGGCACCCCTACAGCCGGGCCCTGGCCGCCGCGTTCCCGACCGTGGGCGACCCGGTCTCGCGGCTGGCCCCCAAGGGGCTCGGCGGCGACCCGCCGGACCCGATGCAGCTCCCGACCGGCTGCGCGTTCCACCCGCGCTGCCCGGTCGCGCTGGAGGAATGCGCGCTTCTCGACGTCGAGCTGTGGCCCGCCGGCCCCCGCCACGCCGCCGCCTGCGTGCACGTACGCTCCAAGGAGGAGGTCGAGGCTTCATGACCGAGACGCAGACCGCCACCGAGACCGTCTCGACGGGCAAGGGCGCGCTGCTGGAGGCCCGTGACCTGCACGTCGCGTTCTCCTCAAGGGGCCGCAGCGCCCGCGCCGTCGACGGCGTCAACCTGGCGATCGGCCAGGGCGAGATCGTGGCCCTGGTCGGCGAGTCGGGCTGCGGCAAGACCACCCTGGCCCGCACGCTGCTCGGCCTCGAACGCCCCACGTCCGGCGAGGTCCGCTTCGACGGCTCCCCGCTGAACTACGGCTCCAAGGCGCTCAAGGCCTACCGCCGTCAGGTCCAGCTCGTCCTCCAGGACCCGATGGGCTCGCTCAACCCCCGCCAGACCGTCTACGAGGCGGTCGCCGAGGGGCCGCGCATCCACGGCCTGCCCGACGAGGAGGAGCTGGTCGCCTCCGCCCTGTCCAGGGCCGGGCTGCGGCCGCCCGAGCGCTTCTTCCTGCGCTACCCGCACGAGCTGTCCGGCGGGCAGCGGCAGCGGGTCGTGATCGCCGGCGCGCTCGCCCTGAACCCCAAGGTGCTGATCGCCGACGAGCCCGTGGCCTCGCTCGACGCCTCCGTACGCGGCGAGATCCTGGCGCTGATGCTCAAGCTCAGGGCCGATCTCGGCCTGTCGGCCCTGGTCGTCACCCACGACCTCGGCCTGGCCTGGAACATCGCCGACCGGGTCGCGGTCATGTATCTCGGACGGATCGTCGAGTCCGGGCCGGTCGAACAGGTGCTGACGGCGCCGCGGCATCCGTACACGCAGGCGCTGATGTCGGTGCTGCCGGAGTCGCCCGAGCGGATCGTGCTGACCGGTGAGCCGCCGGACCCGACCAGGGTGCCGGGTGGCTGCCGGTTCCACCCCCGTTGCCACGTGCTCGCCTCGGGCAGGGCGGCGGAGGCGGGCGTGGACGCGGCCTGCCGGTCGGAGGCGCTGAAGATCCTCCCCGCCGTGCCGGACGCCCAGGCCGCCTGCCACTACGCGGCGGTCTCCGGGTAGGTCACCCGCGGAACGCGTCGGCGTGCTCGCGCGCCCACTCGGCGAAGTCACGCGCGTCCCGGCCGGTGACCTCCCGGACGGTCGGGACGACCGTGTAGCCGACCTCCGGCGTGTTGCCGAGCGCGCCGACGAGGAACTCGATGGTCTGCTCGCCCATGCCGTCGGCGCGCCACTTGGCCCGCGCCTCGTCCACGGTGAGCTCGACGAAGTCGACGTCCTTGCCGATGGCCTCGCCCAGGACGGCGACCTTCTCCTTGAGGGTGATCGCGCGCGGGCCGGTCAGCACGTACGTCCGGCCGCCGTGCCCGCCCTCGGTCAGGACCTTGGCGGCCACCGCGGCGATGTCGCGCTCGTGCACCAGCGCGCTCAGCCGGTCGCCGAACGGCTCCTTGATGACGCCCTCGGTCTTGATGGTGTGCGCCCACCACTGGAGCGTGTTGGACATGAACTCGACCGGGTGGAGCAGCGTCCACTCCAGGTCGGTGGCGGCGAGCGCCTGCTCCAGCTCGCCGTCCTCGCGCCCGCCGAGCACGGTGACCCGGCGCACGCCCGCCTTGACGGCCAGCTCGGCGAGCCCGGCGCCGTCGGGGAGCGGCGCGTAGTCGTCGCCGGCGAAGTTGATGAAATGCGCCGCGGTGACGCCCTCGAAGGCGGCGGCCAGGGAGGCGGGCTCGGCGAGGTCCCCGCCGACGACCTCGACGCCCTCGGGGAGGGCGGCCTTGGCGGGGTTCCTGGTCAGGGCGCGGACCTGCTGCCCGGCCAGGAGGAGCTCCTCGACGACGAGGCGGCCGACGGTTCCGGTGGCACCGGTGACGAGGATGGTCATGTTGAACCCCACTTCTTCGGAACGGAACGTTCTGCTCTTACTATAGCAGAACGGAACACTTCATTCCATATAGCTCTTGAGCCGGATCGCCGTGGCCGCCCGGTGGATCGCCCCGGCGACGCGCTCGATGACCTTGTCCTTGCCCGGCAGGTGCGGCATCAGCTTGAGCATCCTGAGCTGGAACCACAGCGCCAGGCGTGAGCCGATCACCATGCCCCGCACGTTCGCCGGACCGAGCTCCTGGTTGACCCGGACGAACTCGCGCATCTCCCGCTCGTAGCCCGCCGCGCCGCCACCCCGGGCCAGCTCGCCGGCCAGCACGTACGCCCCCACGATCGCCAGGCTCGTGCCCTGTCCCGAGGCCGGCGAGGCGCAGTACGCGGCGTCCCCGAGCAGCACGACCCGGCCCTTCGACCACTGGTCCATGTGCACCTGGCTCACCGAGTCGAAGTAGAAGTCGTCGGCCTCGCGCACCGCGCCGAGCAGCGCGGGCACCTCCCACTCGACGCCCGTCATGGCCTCGGCCAGCAGGTCCTTCTGGCGGCCGACGTCGCGGTGGCCGTAGGACAGCGGCTGCGACGCCCACATGAACAGGGCCTTGGCGGCGCCGTCCCGGCGGGTGCTGTAGACGTTGGCGGTCCGGCCGGGGGCGGCGTGCACGGCCTCCTCGCGGTCCAGGCCGAGCGTGTTGGGGACGGTGCAGATCGAGACGTAGTAGCCCAGGTCGCGGACGTACTGGTCGTCCGCCCCGAAGGCGATCTTGCGGATGTTGGAGCGCATGCCGTCCGCGCCCACGACCAGGTCGAACCGGCGCGGCTCGGCGTGCTCGAAGGTGACCAGGCCGTCGTCGGCGACGGCGGTGACGGAGTCGCCGAAGAGGTATTCGGCGTCGTCGCGGGTGAGGTCGTACAGGAGCTCGTTGAGGTCGCCGCGCATGATCTCGGCGTCTTCGCCCTCGCGGCCGCCGAACAGGCCGGCGTCCATGGTGGCCACCGGCCTGCCCTTGCCGTCGTAGTGGGTGGCGACGCGCATGCCGGTGGCGCGGGCGGTGACCGCGTCCAGCAGGCCCATGCGCCGGATCACGTCGAGGGCGGCGCCGCGGATGTCGACCTTGTAGCCGCCCGTACGGATGGCGGAGGCGCGCTCGACGACGGTGACGGTGAAGCCGTGGCGGCGCAGCCAGTAGGCCAGCGAGGTGCCGGCGATGCTCGCGCCGGAGATGAGGACGTTCTTCATGCCGTGAACGGTACACCTGTCTCAGACGCTTGTCTAGGACAGAATTTTCAGACGCCTGTGCTACGGTCTGGGCATGGGAAACAGGGAAGACCTGATGGCCGGGGCGAAGCGCTGCCTGATCGAGAAGGGCTACTCGCGTACCACCGCGCGCGACATCGCCAACGCGTCGGGCGTGAGCCTCGCGGGCATCGGCTACCACTTCAGGTCCAAGGACGCGCTGATGAACGAGGCGCTGTTCGAGGTGATGAAGGAATGGGGCGACGACCTGGCGCTGACGCTCACCGCCGACGTCAAGGAGGGCACGTCACCGCTGGAGCGGTTCGCGGCGGCGTGGGACCGGGTGGTGGAGTCGTTCGACCGGCTGCGGCCGCTCTGGATCACCCAGCTTGAGCTGCTCGGGCAGATCGATCACCTGCCCGAGGTGCGGGAGCAGCTCGTCTCGGCGATCACGGACGCGCGCGTGGGGCTCGCCGAGCTGTTCCAGGACGTGCGGGCCGATACCGACCCGGAGCGGGCCCGGCTGGTGGGCTCGCTCTACCAGGCCATGCTGACGGGGTTCCTGGCGCAGTGGCTGCTCGACCCGGACAGCGCGTTGTCGGGGCGCGAGGTGGCCGAGGCGCTGCGCATGGTGGGCGGCGGATCGTAGGACGGCCCGTGGGGGAAGGTCAGAAGGCGCTTATCGTGGCAGGCGCGCGTTCGGCCCTGCTGAGGGTGCGGATGACCGCCGTCGCGCCGTGCCGGTGCACCGCCAGGCGGGCCAGCAGCTCCACGACGGGCTCGATGATCGCCGGCGGCAGCTCCGGCGTCTCGATGCCCACGCTGGCGGCCAGGTCGTCGGAGTGCACGACCAGCTCCATCACCCTGGTGAGCAGGAAGTCGTCGAGCAGCAGCGACCAGCCCGCCCACGGCAGCCGCACGACCCGGTCCGCCGGCTCGGCGGGCAGCTCGACGAGGAGGCGGTCCAGCAGCGCCTGCGTGTGGTCGACCAGCGTGGCGTGCCCGTCCGCGGCGGCCGCCTGGCCGCCCCGCCGGATGCTGACGTTGCTCTCGTGGTCGAGGCCGGCCTGCACCCACGGCGACCTCGTGTAGTGCTCGATGAGCGGGATCGGCTCCCCGGGCTCCTCGCCGGTGTCGAGCACGTCGACGACCCTGACGATCTGGTGGGCCAGGTGCCCGGCCAGGCCCGCGACGCTGAACTCGGTCAGCGCGCTCGGCTTCTCCCACGCCGCCCGTACGGCCGGGTCGCGCAGCAGCGACATCGCCGATGCCGCGGCCACCAGATAGGACTGCCTGATCTCCCCCATATGCCGCCCTTTCCCCGGTTCAGGTGGTAGCTCGCGGCCAAGACTATCCCTCGCCGATCCGCCGGGGGCCGCCGTCCTGCCCACTGAGACGGGGGTGCGCTCAGGTCCCTTCGTGGCCTTCCGCCAGCACCTTCCCGATGGCGGACCTGACGAAGGCCCTGGTCAGCGTGCCCCTTCTGAAGCGGCTCAGCACGGGACGCGGGGTGTCGTAGCGGCGCGCGCGCACGTCGGCCAGCACGACCTCCGGCGCGCCCATCCCGGCCAGCACGTCGAGGGCCTCCCGCTTGGTGATCAACCGGCCCTCCCGCAGGGTGACCGACGCCCTGGCGACGGTCAGCAGGCCGAGGTCCACCCAGACCTCCCGCAGCCAGCGCCGGCGCCCTCTGGTCTTGTCCAGCCAGAACTCGCGCAGGTCCGTACGGACGAAGTCGGCCAGGACGGCGTCGGAGACGGACGGCAGCAGCTCGGCGGGCGGCGGCCCGTGCAGCACCAGGGGAGCCGTGTGCAGCTCGCGGCGGGTCACCGCCGTCACCGGGCGGCGGAAGATCTGCTCGTGGGCCCACGTCACGTGCTCGACCCGCGGGTCCGCCAGCTCCTCCACCGGCAGGTAGGAACAGTGGAGCAGGTCGGCGAGCGGCAGGTCGAGCCCCCGGTGCAGCGCCTTGATCCGGCGCCACTGCTCCATCGTGACCGGCGTCTCGACGACCGCGATCAGGTCGAGGTCGCTGCGCCCCGGCTGGTAGTCGCCGGCGCCCAGCGAGCCGTGCGCCCACAGCGACACCAAGGGCACGACCTCCCCCACGCCGTCACGGAACCGCCGGATCAGGACGTCTGTGGCCGCATGCATGATGTCCACTATGATCCATTCCCGGCCGTCCCGGAAGATCACCGGGCGAGCCGTCAGGACGTGCTGAACAGAGCGCTCACCGACTCGCCGTCGTGGATCCGGCGCATGGCCTCGGCCAGCGCGGGGGCGATCGACAGCACGGTCAGCTTGTCACTCGGCTTGGGCGGCGGCACGGTGTTCGTGCAGACGATCTCCATGACCTCGGGGAACGCGCTCAGCCGCTCGATCGCCCCGCCCGCGAACAGCCCGTGCGTGCACGCCAGGCGGACGGAGTTGACGCCCTGCTCGCGCAGCCGTCCCAGCAGCTCGATGACCGTGCTGCCCTTGGCGATCTCGTCGTCCAGGATGATCACGTCCTTGCCCGCGACCTCGCCGATGACCGAGCTGATCACCACGCGGTCGTCGGGGAAACGTTGCTTGGCGCCCATCGCGACGCCGGTGCCGAGCAGCCGGGCGAAGTGCGCGGCCTCCTTGGCGTTGCCCAGGTCGGGGGAGACGACGACGGTGTTCGACAGGTCGTAGCGGCGGAAGTGCGCGGCCAGCTCGCGCAGCGCGTGCAGGTGGTCGACGGGCACGCTGAAGAAGCCGTGGACCTGCGGCGAGTGCAGCGTCATGGCCAGCACCCGGTTCGCGCCCGCGGCCACCATCAGGTCGGCGACCAGCCGGCCGCCGATGGAGATGCGTGGCGCGTCCTTCTTGTCCGACCGGGCGTAGGCGTAGTGCGGCAGGACGACGGTCGTCCTGGCCGCGGACGCGCCGCGAGCCGCGTCGATCATGAGCAGCAGCTCGACCAGGTTCTCCTGGGTCGGCGGCACGAGCGGCTGGATGAGGAACACGTCGCGCTCGCGGCAGTTGGCCTGGAGCTGCACCTCAAGCGCGTCGTTGGCGAAGCGGGCGACCTTGACGGGGTGGAGCGGGGTGCCGAGGTGGGAGCAGATCTCCTCGGCCAACTCGGGGTGGGCGCTGCCACTGAAAACCGTGATGTCTCGCACGATTTCCAAAGGATAGCTTCACGGGCTGACGTAGTGGTGGAGCAGGGCGGGTTCGCCCGCGGCGTTGAGCCATCGCGCGCGGGTGCTGCCGACGCGGCGCCAGCCCAGCCGCTCGTAGAGCGCGACGGCCGCCCGGCCCTCGTCGGAGACCTCCAGCAGCACGGGCCCGTCGGCGGCCTTCCGCACGGTGTCCAGCAGGAGGGGGGCCAGCCCGCGGCCCCGGGCGGCGGGCGCGACGAAGAGCCGGGTGACCTCCGGGCCCTCGGGGGTGCCGGCCAGGCCGACGTGGCCGAGCACCTGGTCCTCCGTGACCGCCACCCAGGCGCTCAGGAGGCCCTGCGGGGTCAGCCAGCCGAGGGGGTCGGCCGGCCAGTCGACGGGGTAGCGGTCGGCGTTGTGGACCAGTCTCAGGGCCGCGGCGCAGGCGTCCAGATCGGCCGGCGTCCGGAGGCGGACGCTCATGCCGTCGGTCGTCACGCCAGCGCCTCCACCGTGAGTGCGTCGAGGTCGGGGAGGACCTGCCAGGCGAGGGCGAGGGCGTCGTCGTCGGGCGGGTAGCCGGGATGCGGCACGGCGATCACCCGCATGCCGGCCGCGTGCGCCGAACGCAGCCCGTTGCTGGAGTCCTCGACCGCCACGCAGTCCTTCGGGTAGATCTCCAGCCGCCTGGCCGCCTCCAGGTAGCCGTCGGGGGCGGGCTTGCCACGCGCGACCTCCTCGGTGGAGACCGTGGTGACGAAGTACTCGCGCAGCTCGGACGCGTCCAGCACCACGTCGATCAGCCGCCGCGGCGACGAGCTGGCCAGGCCGAGCGTGAACCGTGCGGCCAGCCGGCGAACGGCCTCGCGGGCGCCCGGCAGCAGCGGCACGCCGTCCTGGTAGCGCTCGGCCATCTGGTCGACCACGCCCTCGGCGATCTCGTCGGGCGTCAGGCGCACCCCCAGCTCGTGCAGGTAGGCCGCCCACTCGCCGGTGCTCATGCCCATCAGCCTGGACTGCGTGTCGGGCTGCCAGGTGCCGCCGTGGTCGGCGACGAAGGCGCGCCGCACCTGCTCCCAGACGGGCTCGGAGTCGACGAGCACGCCGTCGAGGTCGAACACGCACGCTTCCATGGCCACCCCCAAGAGATCAGACTGGATCCACCCAATCACACCGCCCGAGCCGCTGCGCCGACGTCTCCTGCCCTTATTGCCCGAGTTTCATGCTATTGGGGCTGGTTATTGAGCTACGAGCGTCCATTCAGGGGCATGCGAGCAGACATGGCAGACCTTCCATTTCATGACACGGGCGACTTCGAGGATGCGGATCGCGGCTTCATCGCGAAGCTGACCCCCGCCGTGGTCAAGTCGAGGAACGGCCAGGTCGTCTGGGACAACGACTCCTATGCCTTCCTCAACGCCGAATGCCCCGAGACGGCTCACCCCAGCCTGTGGCGGCAGAGCCAGCTCTGCGCCAAGCAGGGCCTGTACGAGGTCGCCGACGGCATCTACCAGGTACGCGGCCTGGACCTGTCGAACATGACCCTGGTCGAGGGCGACACCGGCGTCATCGTGATCGATCCGCTGGTCTCCACCGAGTGCGCCGCCGTCGCGCTCGCTCTCTACCGCCGCCACCGCGGCGACCGCCCGGTCACCGGGATCGTCTACACCCACAGCCACATCGACCACTTCGGCGGCGTACGCGGCGTCACCGACGGGAACGTGCCGATCCTGGCCCCCGCCGGTTTCATGGACCACGCGGTCTCCGAGAACGTCTACGCCGGCCCCGCCATGAACCGCCGCGCCGGCTACATGTTCGGCCTCACCCTGCCCCACGCCCCGGACGGCCAGATCGGCTGCGGCCTCGGCATGACCTCCTCCACCGGCACCACGTCCCTCATCCCGCCCACCCTGGACGTCAGCCGCACCGGCCAGGAGGAGATCGTCGACGGCGTGCGGTTCGTCTTCCAGCTCACCCCCGGCACCGAGGCCCCCGCCGAGATGAACTTCCTGTTCCCCGACCGCGGTGCCCTCTGCCTGGCCGAGAACGCCACCCACAACCTGCACAACATCCTCACGCTGCGCGGCGCCCAGGTGCGCGACGCCCGCATATGGGCCCGCTACCTGTCGGAGACCCTCACGCTGCTCGCCGACCGGGCCGAGGTCGCCTTCGCCTCCCATCACTGGCCCACCTGGGGAAAGGCCAACATCGTCCGGTTCCTCCAGGAACAGCGAGACCTGTACGCCTACCTGCACGACCAGACCCTCCGCCTGCTCAACAAGGGCCTGACCGGCGCCGAGATCGCCGAGCAGATGCGCGTGCCGCCCGCGCTGGAGCAGGTCTGGCACACCCACGGCTACTACGGCTCGGTCAGCCACAACGTCAAGGCCGTCTACCAGCGCTACCTCGGCTGGTACGACGGCAACCCCGCCCACCTCTGGGAGCACCCGCCCAGGGAGAGCGCGATCCGGTACGTCGAGTGCATGGGCGGCGGCGCGGCCGTCGTCGCCTTCGCCCGCAGGTACGTCGAGGAGAACGACCTGCGCTTCGCGGTCCAGCTCCTGAACCACGCCGTCTTCGCCGACGAGGGCAACAAGGCGGCCAGGGACCTGCTGGCCGAGGTCTACACCCGGCTCGGCCAGGGCGCGGAGAACGGGACCTGGCGGAACTCGTACCTGACGGGGGCCATGGAACTGACCGACGGCATCGTGCCCACCCCGGTCACCACCACCGCGCCCGACCTGCTCGCGGCCCTGACCGTGGAACAGATCTTCGACTCGCTCGCCATCCGCGTGGACGGCCCCAAGGCCTGGCACGAGAGCCTGTCGATCGACTGGCACCTGACGGACCTGGGGGAGCTGCACCGCACCACCCTGTCGAACGGCGTGCTCGTCCAGCGGCTGAACCCGCCCGAGGAGCCCGTGGACCTGACGCTCCGCCTGACCCGGGCGCAGCTTCTCGGCCTGCTGGCGGGGAAGGGCGTGGAGGGGGTGGAGCGTGAGGGTGACATCACGGCGCTGCAGCGGCTGGTCGCCGTGCTCGACTCACCGGGCCGCGACTTCGCCATCGTGACCCCATGAGCCATGAGCCCGATCGTGCTCATGACGACGGGCATCATGACGAGCACGGCCGCGAGACCGCGGCCCTGCTTGGTGTGGTGGATGTCACGACGACGGGTCCCGCCCATGCGGCCGTCATGGCACACGGGCGTCCGGACCGGTTGTCAGAGTTTGTACAGCTTGTTGAACGGCGTAGTGATCCTCTCCTGCCGGGATCCGAAGTCGACCAGAACGGCGACATCGTCCTCCACCCCGATGACGACACCGAGGCCGTATCGGTCATGGCTCACCCGGTCGTTCATGTCGAACTGCTCGGCGGGTGGCGCCGGAGGCGGCGGTTTGAAGGGACTTGTGGGCAGGTGACGACGAGAATCGCCGCTGGCTCGCTTCATCTCTTCCAGTATGCGCCCACTGCGTGAATACTTTGTGGCGTTCACACCTGTATGGACTCGGCACGTGCGCGTGGCGCGGTCGTCGTGGGCAGGCGTACGAACCGCAGAAAGGCCGGCAGCAGCCACGGACGCCGCCCCCAGACCGCCACTTTGCCCGTGAGCGCGGCCCGCGTCCTGGACATCCGGCCGAACAGTAAAAGGTTCAGCGCCGCCGGGTCGAACCCCACGTGCGCGTCCACCCGCGCCCCCGCCTCCGCCACCGACACCCGCCCGCGGTCGAGCACCAGCGCCGCCGGCGCGGTGTGCGCGGAGTGGAACCCGACGGTGATCCGGCGGGGCGGGGCGGGCGAGCCGGTGTCCATCAGGCGTCCGTAGTCGTTCCTGATCATCCCGATGAGGAACAGGTCGAAGAACAGGCCGGCGTCCCGCGCGGGCACCGACCAGGGGGTACGGGTCGCGCGGGCGACGTCCCAGCCGTGCAGCAGCAGCTCGTTCAGCAGGTGGGCCAGCACGCCCGCGACGGGCACCCGCGCGTCGCCCAGCCACGGGACCGGCGTCGCCGGATCGACCTCCGCGCCGGCGCTCAGGATCTCCCGGACGTCGGCGCGCAGCCGCTCGGCCAGGACGAGCGGGTCACGCTCGGCGAAATGCCCGAACGCCTGCTCGTTCAACGCGCTGACCGTGTCGACGTTGGCCTGGAGTATCGCCTCCGCCAGCTCCGGGAACGGGGAGGCCACGTCGCCGCGCACCACGGAGGTGTAGAGCGAGGCGATCGCGGTGACGTGGGCCGCGGTCTCGGCGACCGTCCACTCCCTCGTCGCCATGGCCTGGGGATCGACGATGGAGATCAGCTTCGCGAACCGGTCGGCGGTCGTCTTGAGCGAGCCGCGTACCGACGCCCATTTGCCGTACGTGATGAGCTCGTCCATGTTCTCTCCAGGGGTCCACGATCACGCTAACCCGTGCCGGGCCGTCAGCCTTCTCCAGGAATGCCTTGCTGGAGCCTGTCGTCCGCGGAGCCGTCGAAAAGCAGTGGCGTCATGTCGCGTGCCGGCAGTTCACTTTGATCACTTGTCCTGCTCGGAGGGAGCTCCATGATCGTGATCTCGGCCGCATCGGGCGCGCTCGGCCGGCTGGTCGTCGACCGGCTGCGTACCAGGGCGGACGTCGTCGCCGCCGTCCGCGACCCCGCCCGCGCGCCCGAGGGCGTACCGGCGCGGCGCGGGGACTACGACGACCCGGCGGGCCTGCGTACGGCGTTCGAGGGGGCCGACCGGCTGCTGCTGATCTCCTCGCCGGAGCTCGACCCCGGACGCAGGATCGGCCACCACCTGGCCGCCCTCGCCGCCGCCGTGGACGTGGGCGTCGGCGCCGTCGTCTACACCAGCTTCCTGGACGCCGACACCGTCGCCACCGGCATGACCGAGGCACACCACGCCACCGAGCAGGCCCTCCTGCGCAGCGGACTGCCGTACACGATCCTGCGTCACCCGTTCTACGGCGACGCGTTCGTCCCCAGGGTCTCGGACGGCGAGCTGACGGGCAGCGCCGGAGGGCGCGGACTGAACACCGCGTTCCGGTCCGACCTGGCCGAGGCGGCGGCCAACGTGCTGACCGGCGAAGGCCACGAGGGCCGCGCCTACGACTTCACCGGACCGCTGTGGACCCATCCGGAGGTCGCCGAGGCGCTGGGCGTGCCCTACCGCGAGGTCCCCGATACCGCCCCCGGCCCGATGGCCTGGCTGAACGCCCGGATCCGCGCCGGCTCCCTGGAACGACAGACCCCCGACCTGGAGCACATCCTCGGCCACCCGGCCCGCACGATGCTCTCCCACCTCCAGGACACACCCTGACGAGCGTCCTTACTTCCGGCGGAGTTTTGACAGCCCGCTGTTAAAAGTGTTGATCATCATGGGTCCGGCAGGTAACGTCAGCCCTCGGTGGCGATCGTATGTTCGAAAAGTCGCCCCCTAAGTAGTGGAGAGGGCAAGATGAAGACAACACTGGGCGTGTTAGCCGTCGGCCTCCTGACCTCCGGCCTCATGGCCGCGCCGGTTGCCGCGTCGGCCAGCACGGACTTCTATCTCCTGGCCACCACGCAGACGTCCGCCGTCGAAGTGGCGGAGTTCTGGCTGGGCGACAGCGGGGCCAACCTGACGAACGCCACCCCCTACAGTGTCCAGACCGTCATCGACATGGTCATTCTCGGCGGGCCGCACAGCGCCGACGGCAAAGCCGGCGTCGTCCCGCCGGTACTCCCACCCGACGACGGCGGAGGCACCGGCGACGGGCCCGCCGGCACGGGCAAGGTCTTCTTCGTCGGCGCCGACGGCCAGCCGCACTGGTGCACCGGCACGGCCGTACAGTCGCAGTACCGCAACCTCGTGGCCACCGCCGGGCACTGCGCGTACGACACACAAGGACCCGGCGGCGGTCTCGACAAGTGGGTCTTCATCCCCGGATACTCCGCCGGCACGGCCCCCTCGGGCCTCTACGTCGGAAAGACGGCCTTCACTCACTACGATTTCTCGTCGTACAACGACTACGACCGCGATTACACCTTCGTCACCGTGTACAACGGCGTCGTCCCCTCCTCTTCGGGCGGGCTGGTCGACACCGGAAGGCTGGTCGACAAGGTGGGCGCACAGGGCCTGGCCTGGAACCAGCCACGCGACTCCTCGGTCGACATCTTCGGCTTCCCGGCCGGCGCCCATCCCGACGGCACACACCCGCGAACGGGCGACACGCTCGAAAGCTACAAGGGACGCATGTCCGTCGCACGCGCACCCGCCCTGAACGCCGAGGAGCTCAACACCGTGGACTCCACGTTCGCGGGTGAAGGCTCCCTCGGCTCCTCCTGGCTGTTGCGCTACGACAAGAGCAGCCGCGCGGGCCTCCTCAACACGATCACCATCAGCGTCGCCGACACCGACCGCAACCTGCGCTACGACAGGAGCTTCTCGCCGTACTTCGACGGCGAACTGGCCTCGGTCTACTCGGACGCCGGAACGCAGTGGAGCGGCTCCATCGTCGTGCCGTAGGAGACCCGGGGCCCGCTTCCGCCCGAGCGGCTCTTGATCGTTCACTTGTAGGGTCGGGCGGCATGAGTGGTGAATGGCGGCAGGACAGGATCGGCAGCGCCTTGGCGGGCGGGAATCCCACGGTGCTCAGGCGGCTGGACGCCGGTTTCGCCGTGATCGGCGACACCCAGTTCCTGCCGGGATACTCGGTTCTCCTGACGGACGAGCCCGGCGTGCAACGACTGTCCGACCTGCCCCGGGCCAGGCGGATGGCGTTCCTGTCGGACATGGAGCTGCTCGGCGAGGCGGTCGAGCGGGCCTGCGGCGCGCTGGACCCGGCGTTCCGGCGGGTGAACCTGGAGATCCTCGGCAACACCGACCCTTTCCTGCACGCTCACGTCTGGCCGCGCTACGCATGGGAACCGGCCCACCTGGTCGGCCGGCCGGTCTGGCTGTATCCGCCCGACAGCTGGACCGACCAGCGGTTCGCCCTCGGCCCGCGACACGACCCGGTGCGTGAGGAGATCGGCCGGCGACTCGGCGCGCTGTACGCGCAACACGGGGCCCGTGCAGGCGGCTGAAGCTGGACCTATTCGGAAGTCCCGCCGTGGGGAAGGGCGGTGCTGAGCAGCTTCAGGAGGTCGGCGGCGAGGGCGGGGCTCACCGCGATCGTCGCCTGGGAGCTCATGGTGTGGGGGCTGCCGTCCAGGTCGACCACCAGGGCTCCGGCCTCGCGGGCGATGACGACGCCCGCCGCGGTGTCCCACGGGTTGTTGCTGAGCATGACGTTGGCGTCGACCTTGCCGTCGGCCACCCAGGCGAGGTCGATCGCGGCTGAGCCGAGCATCCTGACGCGCTGGACGCGAGCGGCCAGTTCCTCGGTGAACGCGAATCGGGGCCGGTTCCGTTCCGGTGCGTCCTCGCCCACCGCGTAGTCGCCCATGGCGACGATGGCGTCCCGCAGGTTCCGGGCGCCGCTGACCTGGATGGGCGATCCGTCGGCCGTCGCCCCGACGCCTTCGGCGGCCGAGTAGCGGACGTTCAGGAACGGCAGCCCGATGACGCCAAGCACGGGAAGGTCCCCGTCGATCAGGCCCAGGGAGACGCCGCACAGGGGGATGCCGTGGAGGAAGTTCGCCGTGCCGTCCACAGGGTCCAGCACCCACGTCAGGCCCTCGCCCGCCCGGCCGGCGCCCTCCTCCTCGCCGAGGAAGCCCACCTCGGGCGTCTCGCGCGACAGGAACTCCCGTACGGCGTGCTCGACGGCGAAGTCGACCTCGGTGGCCATGTCGCGGTCGCCCTTGGCGGTGACGACGCCGGGGGCCCTGGTCGTGATGATCTCGCCGGCGATCGTCGCGGCCCGCTCGGCGAAGGGCAGCAGCGCCCGGACGTCGATGCTCATTCAGCTGTCTCCGCTCTCACGCAGGTGTCCGGACGCCGTCGTCAAGGCAGCTCGCGGCGTACCAGGGCCGTGGCGAACGGCTCCCCGGCGGCCCGTGCGTGTGCCATCCGCGCGCGAGCCTCGCCGAGCGTGCGCGGCCGGTAGCCGGGCCCGCCGCAACAACTCTTGTGGAACCCGACGCCCGCGTGCAGCAACAGCGAGAGCACCCGCCAGGCCGCGGTGTCGCGCCTTCGCGGCGCCGCGAAGGCGGAACCCACATGGATCAGCGATTCGCCGCACCGCGGGCACGACCGGCCCTTGTCGCCAGGAAGCGGATAAGGCTGCTTGTACGAGGCACGGCACGGCAGGCAGACGAACGACGTCTTCGCATGACCCATGCGCCCAGCGTAGCCCCGCGCCGGGGCCGGCCCGCTGTGCGGACTTCACCTGAGACCAGGACCGCCGTGCGTGATGGTCGAATTGCGTACTTCGGGATCAGGGGCTTCGATGAACTCCGTGTTCCGACCGTTCTCCGCGTCCGTAGGCCGACATCGAGCGCTCGTCCTCGTTCTCCTGATCACGTGCCTCGGACCGCTCGCGCTGACGGGCTGCACCGGATCGGACGAGTCGCCGTCGCTGCCGCCCGCCGGTGTCTACGAGCACGACGCGGCGAGTGAGAACTCGCGGGCCGAGCCGGTCCGGGCCAGCGGTACGGCCTGGGCTCTCACCAGGCCGTTGAGGGAGGTCGGCTGGTTCTGCGCACAGGTCCGGGCCAATGCGGACGGGCGTGCCGTGTGGTGCCGGATCGGGCGTCGTAACGAGGAGGGCACGGTCCACCCGCAGACGGCGCACTTCCTGCTCGACCGCAATGACCGGCTTGCCTGGGCGTGGTTCCCGACCACCCAGGCGGACTACGAGGGGAACCCGATCGCCGTCACCGCCGCGCTGGCGCTGACCGCGATCTGGCCCGGCACCGAGGTGCGGGAGGAGATCGACGACTTCGACAGCGATCTCCGCACAGCCATACCGCGACCGGACGACGACCATCCCCGGACAGGGTGGCGGGACACGTACGCGGACTACAGCTACGACCCGCTCGACGGACTCGTCGTCACCTCCCGGGACGCCTCACTGCGCCGCTGGCCGTTCGGGTCCGAGCACTACGCGACCACGATGAGCTCGGCCGTAGACGATCTTCTGGCCGGTGGTTACGACTGCTTCTATCCCCCTCAGACGAGCTGCAACCGCCCTCAGTCGAACGGGGACTTCCGTGTCAACCTCCGTGGCGACCAGATCGTCATGGCGCGGTTCGGCATCGGCAGCCGGCTGAAGTCCGGGCGGCAACGACACCGCCTCACCGAGGAGTTCCCGCACGGCCTCACCTTCCTGGCCGAGGCGGTCCGCCGTCCGGTCACGGAGCGCATCGAACAGTCCCGGAGGTCCGGCATGGGCTTCGTCGGCATCGTGGCCGGAACCGTCGTGATCATCGACGCGCGAACGAACTTCTTCGGCAGAGGCGATCTGGTGGGGTACTTCGACATCCAGATCGGCGCACCCCTGGCCGCGACCTTGCCCACCTGAACGCGCCCGTCTCCGCTGGCCCGAATCGTATGATCCGTCTCATGCCGATCCCCAGAGCGGTCGCCGTGGTCGTCGACGGCACACGAGTCCTGGTCATCAAGCGGTTCTTCCGGCGCGAACCAGGCGTCACCTGTGGCATCTGCGAGGCCCGCGGCCGTCGGGAGGCGCAGTGTCCAGGGCACCACTACGCGCTTCTTCCAGGGGGCCACGTGGAGGACGGCGAGTCGCCGGAGAGCGCGGCCGTGCGTGAACTCCACGAGGAGACGACCCTCACCGGAGAGATCGACCGGCTGCTCCTCACCGGCCTCCACGCCGACCGGCCCGCCTTCTACTTCCTCATGCGGGACGTCAACGGCGTTCCCTCGCTCTCCGGCGAGGAGGCGCTGGAACACGGGCCGGACAACACCTTCGAGCTCAGATGGGCGAGCGCCGCCGAGTTCGAGCAGCTGAACCTGTACCCCGCCGAGGTGCGCGGGCCGCTCACGGAGCTGCTGCACGGCTGACCCCGCGCGCCGAGCCCCTCGGTGTCCGGGACGTCCGATATGACGGTCTCGCCCCTATGGTTCTCCCATGAACGAGTCGCTACGGCTGGCGCCGATCACCCCGGCGAACGTTGAGCTGGCCATCGCTGTGAAGGTCCGGCCCGACCAGGAGCGTTTCGTCTCGCCGGTGGCGAACTCCCTCGCAGAGGCCTACGTGCAGCCACAGGTGGCCTGGCCTCGCCTCATCCTGGACGGTGATCGTCCCGTCGGGTTCCTCATGGCCTTCATCGACATCGACTGGAACGGCAAGGGGGTCGACTTCCGGTCAGGCCTGTGGCGCCTCAACGTGTCCGCCGAGGCGCAGGGACAGGGCGTCGGACGATTCGCCGTCAGAGCCGTGGCCGCCGAGGTCAGGCGTCGCGGTGGCGGCCAGATGTTCGTCACGTGGGAGCCGGGAGAAGGCGGCCCCGAAGACTTCTACCGGAAGCTCGGATTCCAGCTCACCGGCGAGGAGAGCGGCGGCGAGAAGGTCGGCGTGCTGGACCTTCACTGAGTATCCGGAGGGCAGGCCCCTCGTGAAGGGTCGTCTCGTGGCACTCAGGCTGTCCACGAGAAGGCCGGTGGGTCATGAGGACGTCTGACCTGCGGATGTAACCCTTTTGTCGGTTCTCACCAAGCAGGGGCGAATCGATGAAGGGAGCATGACCGGTGCGTCGTAAACAGGCGAAGATCGCCACAGATCCTGTGGCCTTCGAGGCCTTCTACCGGCGGAATGTCGATGCGGTCACCCGATTCCTCGCCCGCCGCGTAGACGACCCGCACACTGTCGCCGACCTGGTGGCCGAGGTGTTCGTGGCAGTGCTCGACTCGGCCCACACCTACCGAGGCGAGCTGGGCTCCGAGATCGCCTGGCTTTATGGCGTGGCACGCAAGACGATCTCCGCCGAGCGGCGGAGGGCGTACAAGCAGTACCAGCTGACGGATCGGGTGAGCGGGCGGCGCACGCTGGCCACCGACGACGTCACCAGGCTTGAGGAGCGCATAGACGCGGAGCGGAACGCCAGGCAGGTGTTCGAGGCCATGGCCGAGTTGCCGCAGGGGGAGCGCGCGGTACTGGAGCTGGTCGTGATCGACCAGCTCACGGTCACGGAGGCAGCGCTCGCCCTCGGTATTCGGCAGAGCGCCGCCAAGGTACGCCTGCACCGCGCTCGCCGGACATTGCGGAACCTGCCCTTCGTCATGAGTGGAGCATCAGGATGACATTCGAGGAGCACCTGCTGATGGAACTGAAGGCCGAGATCGCGGACCGCACCGAGCGACACCGCCGCGTCACCCGACGACTGTACGCAGGAGGCGTGGTGGGCATCCTCGCCGCGGCGGCCGCGTTCGCCGTCCCCATGCTGACGGGGACGGAGACCTCCGCGTACGCCGTGAGCACGAACGCCGACGGCACAGTGCGAGTGGAGATCAAGGAGTTCAAGGACGCCGACCAGCTGGAGCAGGACCTGGGCGCGGCAGGCGTCACGGCCGACATCACCTACCTCCCGCCCGGCAAGGAGTGCAAGACCGGCAGAGGGAAGACGGTGGGCGCGGTGACGGCCCTGGGGCCGGGCGCCGACGCGGCCGCCCGCATGCGCGACGGCGGCCTCGACATCGATCCCCGGAACATCGGCAAGGACCAGACGCTGGTGCTGGAGTTCGCCGGCAACGACAAGGAAACCAACGAGACGCGTAAGCAGAACACGTTGTGGCGACTGACGGGATCGATGATCAAGGGCCAGGTCGGACCGTGCGTCGCGATCGATGACCCGAGTTGGAAGAGCGGCAACAAGAGCTGACCTGAGTCGGCGTCCACGAGAGCCAGTGGAAACGATCGAAGCCAGGTCGAGGACCACCCCTTGACCTGGCTTCTCGTTCTCGAAGCGAGTGACAGGAACCGAACCCGCGCCGTCAGCCTGGAATCGCGACGATCACGCGGTGACTCTTGCTTCGGCTTTCCCGGTCGTGGTGCGCTTCCGTTGTGAGTCACGAACGCTATCCGGGCCGGCTCTCCTTCCCCCTGCGCTTCCCGAACCGCCGGTTCCGGATCTGGAGCTACGTGCCCACGCACAGCGGGCTCGTTCTACGGACGGAGTTCGAGCCGAATACGCCGCACATCGAGCTGCTGTTCCAGGACGTGCGCCAGATCAACCTGCCCGCGCTGATGCCGGACGGGCTCGTGGTGGACATCGAGCGCACGAACGACGACGATCCGGACGGCGTGACCTTCCTCCTTGGAAACGACCACTTCTCCGGCCACGTGCGCGCCGGATACCTGTTCCTCGGCCAGGAAGAACGATCAAATACAGCTCCTTCTCGCTCTTCCACGGCTACCTGCGAAGTGATTTCGAGCATTGATCGGCCAGGCGTCGCGATGGACCGTGACGGGCCATCGCCAAACCCCGGGCAAGGCCGACGAGGACGCAGGCCGGTACGTAGAAGTCGCAGCCGCAAGCACCGCTTCGCGGCGTGCTGCCGCGTCTGACCTACTCCACCCACCACCAGCCGTCGCCCAGATCTCGTACGGGGAAGCCCATGTCACCGGCGGCGGTCTGGATGATGGTCTTCGGGGTCGGTGGGCCCGGTAGATGGGCGATCCCGCGGCCGCTCTCCGCGCGCCAGTCCTCGAACGCGAGGCCGGTCAGGGGTGGGCATCGGCAGGCCCACCCGGTAACCGGGCAACGGGTGGGTGGCGTCTGCCGGGGGAGCCCTCGAAGAGGCGGGGTGCTGAGGAGGTGGAGCGGGTGACGGGAATCGAACCCGCGCTGTCAGCTTGGGAAGCTGATGTTCTGCCATTGAACTACACCCGCACGAACCGAAGTGCGCGTCCCCCACTGTAGCGGAAACTTGCCCCCCAACAGCAAACCCAACGCCCCACCTTTTCCGGCAGGGACGGTAAGTTGGCTCACCGTGTTGCTATCTGACCGTGACATCCTTGCTGAGATCGACTCCGGCCGGCTCGCCCTGGACCCCTTCCAGCAGGACATGATCCAGCCGTCCAGCATCGACGTACGGCTCGACCGCTACTTCCGTGTCTTCGAAAACCACAAGTACCCTCATATCGACCCCTCCATCGAACAGCCGGATCTCACGCGGATGGTCGAGCCGTCCGGTGACGAGCCGTTCATCCTGCATCCGGGGGAGTTCGTCCTGGCCTCCACCTACGAAGTGATCTCGCTTCCCGACGATCTGGCCTCACGGCTGGAGGGGAAGAGTTCGCTCGGACGGCTCGGCCTGCTGACGCACTCGACCGCCGGCTTCATCGATCCGGGGTTCAGCGGGCACGTCACCCTGGAGCTGTCCAACGTGGCGACGTTGCCCATCAAGCTGTGGCCCGGGATGAAGATCGGGCAGTTGTGCGTGTTCCGGCTCAGCTCGCCCGCCGAGCACCCGTACGGGTCGGCCAAGTACGAGTCCCGCTATCAGGGTCAGCGGGGCCCCACGCCGTCCCGGTCGTTCCGGAACTTCCATCGGACGAAGATTTGAGTGAACAACAGGTGAACATTTAGGAAACGCCGTGGCGGGATCAGCCCTTCGTGCACCCGCCAACAGGCCATGTCAGCGGCCAGATTTCCCTGCAAAAAGCGGCCAAACTACTCCGGACCCCGGTGTCGCACAACATACGCAGGGTAGCCAGAAGGCGAAGAGAACATGAAGTTCGCATTTCGCCTGGTAACCCGTACCCTCTTCCACGGACCATCCCCGCACATCTGGAGAACGACGTGCGCCTGCGTCTCACGCCACGTGAGGACAGCTACTACGACCTGTTCGCCGACTCGGCGAACAACCTGGTCACGGCATCCCGTCTGCTGGTCGAGATCATCAGTGACGGATCGGACAGGGAAGCCCTGGCCGAGAAGATGCGCGCCTGCGAGCACGCCGGTGACGAACGCACCCATGCGATCATGAACCGGCTCAACGAGAGCTTCATCACTCCGTTCGACCGTGAGGACATCTACCGCCTCGCCTCCAACCTCGACGACGTGATGGACGCCATGGAGGCCGCCTCCGACCTCATCGTCCTCTACCAGATCGACCACCTCCCCAAAGACGTGGTCCGGCAGGTCGAGGTCCTGGAACGTGCCGCCGAGCTGACCGCCGAGGCGATGCCCCGGCTGCGTTCCATGAAGAACCTCAACGAGTACTGGATCGAGGTCAACCGCCTGGAGAACCAGGGTGACCAGGTCTACCGCAGGCTGCTGGCCAAGCTGTTCAGCGGCGAGTACGACGCCCTCACCGTCATGAAGATGAAGGAGGTCGTCGACGCCCTGGAGGAGGCCGCCGACGCCTTCGAGCACGTGGCCAACACCGTCGAGTCGATCGCGGTCAAGGAAAGCTAGGCCCAGTGGACCTCACGCTCGCCCTCGTCATCGGCGTGGTCGTCATCTCCCTGGCCTTCGACTACACCAACGGGTTCCACGACGCGGCGAACGCCATCGCGACCTCCGTCTCGACCCGGGCGCTCACTCCCAGGGCCGCACTGTTCATGGCCGCGGCGATGAACTTCATCGGCGCGCACCTGGGCACTCAGGTCGCCCAGACAGTCGGAAAAGGGATCATCGACGCTCCCAACGGTCCGCACGGTCTGGTCGTCGTGGCCGCGGCGCTCATCGGCGCGATCGCCTGGAACCTGATCACCTGGTACTTCGGGCTGCCCTCCTCCTCCAGCCACGCGCTGATCGGCGGTCTGGTGGGCTCCGCACTGGCCTCGGCCAGTGTGGTGCACTGGGACGGCGTCGTCGAGAAGGTCGTCATCCCGATGATCCTGTCGCCGCTGATCGGGTTCAGCCTCGCCGCGTTGATCATGATCGCAATTTATTGGATCTTCCGCAACAGCCAGCCGGGCAGGACCAACCGCGGCTTCCGCTACGCGCAGACCGTCTCGGCCGCCGCCATGGCGCTCGGGCACGGCCTGCAGGACGCGCAGAAGACGATGGGCGTCATCTTCCTCGCGCTGACGGTCGGCGGGTACGCCAGCCCCGGCGAGGGGATCCCGCAGTGGGTCATCCTGAGCGCCGCCGGTGCGATCTCGCTCGGCACGTACGCCGGTGGCTGGCGCATCATGCGCACGCTCGGCCGGCGGATCATCGCGCTCGACCCGCCCCAGGGGTTCGCCGCCGAGTCGGCCGCGGCCACCGTCCTGTACGGTGCCGCGATCGGGTTCGGCGCGCCGATCTCCACCACCCACACCATCACCACGGCGATCATGGGCGTCGGCGCGACCAAGCGGCTGAGCGCCGTGCGGTGGGGCGTGGCCGGCAACATCGTGACCGCCTGGGTGCTCACCATCCCGGCGGCGGCCCTCGTGGCGTCGCTGGCCTACGCGGTGCTCCACCTGATGGTGGAGTAGGGGCGGCCCGCCCGCGCGGGCGGGGCTATCCGCCCGCGTACATCACGTCCACGTCCCAGCGGGCGAAGCCCAGGGACTCGTACAGCCTGATCGCCGCCGTGTTGGCCTCGTCCACGTAGAGCATCGCCTGGGCGAGGCCGCGCGAGCGCAGGTGGGTCAGGCCGGCCAGGGTGAGTGCCCGGCCCAGGCCGGTGCCCTGCTGGGAGGGGTCGACGCCCACGACGTAGACCTCGCCGAGCGGCTCGTGCCCGTGCTCGGACGAGCCGTGGATCTTGGTCCAGTGGAAGCCGGCGAGCCGGTCGCCGCGCATGGCCAGGAAGAAGCCCTCGGGGTCGAACCAGGGCTCGTGCTCGCGCCGGAGCAGGTCGTCGAGCGTCCAGGCGCCCTGCTCGGGGTGGTGGGCGAAGGCGGCGGCGTTCACCGTGAGCCACGCCTGCTCGTCCTGTCCAGGGACGAACGTGCGCAGTTCCACGCCTTCAGGAAGCGTGTAGGGCGACAGCGGGGCGAACAGCGAGCGGCGCATCTGCCACAGCGAGCGCACGCGCTCGAAGCCGAACGACGCGGCCAGCGCCCCGGCGCCCGCGTGGTCGCCGTGCGCCCACAGCCGCACCGTGCCGCCGGCCAGCTCCAGTACGGCCCGCAGCAGCCGCGTGCCGTGTCCCTGACGCCGGTGGGCGGGATGGACGACCAGTTCCGCGCTCGGTCCCTCGACCTCGTCGGTCGGGTCGACGTGCGCGTAGGCCACGGGCGTGCCGTCGCCGCTGTGCAGCAGCAGCGAGCGGGCACGGGGGTCGCCGCCGTAGCGGAGATGGAGCATCACGTGCTCGTTGAGCGGACGGACACCGTCCGCCTCGGTCGCCGCCTCGACGATGCCGAGAACCTGGGAGACCTCTTCGTCGTCGAGTCGTTCACAGATCTTCACGTCCGCACCCACACAAGGAACTCTAGGCGTACCAATGGCGAACAATGCCATTGGCTGTCCCGGTCAATCGTTACCTTTGCGACATTCGTTGCATAGGGAGACGTCGTAACGTCCCTGTCATGACGTCACGCACCCTCCTCCGGCTGTGCACGGCCGGTGTCGCGACCGCGGCCGGGATCGCCCTGGCCATGGCGCCCGCGGTCGCCGCGACCAGCGGCTCGGCCGGAAACGGCCACGGCGGGCCGACCGTCCCGGTCCGCCTGCTGAGCATCAACGACCTGCACGGCAACCTGGAACCTCCGTCCGGCTCCTCCAGCCGCGTCCTCGACCCGGACGGGCCGCTGGTCGACGCCGACGGCTCGCTGACCGGGCTCGCGGGCGGCAAGTACTCGATCGCCGGCGGCGCGTCGTACCTGGCGACGTACGTCAAGCAGGCGCGCACCGAGAACACGCTGGTCGTGGCGGCGGGCGACCTGATCGGCGCGTCCCCGCTGATCTCGGCCGCCTACCACGACGAGCCCACCCTGGAGGTGCTCGGCTCGCTCGGCCTCAGCGCGACCGCGGCCGGCAACCACGAGTTCGACGAGGGGTACGCCGAGCTGCAGCGTCTCATGAACGGCGGCTGCCACCCGGTGGACGGCTGCTCGCCCGCCGGCCAGTGGAAGGGCACGGACTTCGACTTCCTCGCCGCCAACGTCCTCAAGGAGGGCAGCGACCGGTACGCCCTGCCGCCGTTCTACGTCAAGAAGATCAACGGCGTGCAGGTGGGCTTCATCGGCCTGGTGACGGCGACCACACCGACCATCGTCACCGCCGAGGGCATCAAGGGCCTGCGGTTCACCGAGGAGGTCGCCGCGGCGAACCGGGCCTCGGCCTACCTGGCGAGCAGGGGCGTCAAGGCGCAGGTCATCCTCATGCACGAGGGCGACTCGATCACCCCGAACCAGAGCCCGGACGCCTGCTCGGTGAACACCGCCAACGCCGGCTCGCGCATCGCCAGGGAGCTGAACCCGCAGATCGACCTGGTCATCAGCGGCCACTCCCACCAGGCGTACGTCTGCAAGACCAAGGACCCGGCCGGCCAGGACCGCTTCTACACGCAGGGCTCGTCGTTCGGCCGCGTGCTGACCCAGATCGACCTGCGCGTCGACAAGCGCACCAAGGACGTGATCCGCTCCTCGGTCACCGCGGACAACAAGGTCGTCGCCCGTACGGTCACACCGGACCCGCAGGTCGAGGCGCAGGTCCAGGCATGGCGGACGCGCAGCGCCGAGGTGGCCAACCGCAAGATCGGCACGATCACCGGTGACGTCACCAACGTCGTCAACAACAGCTCGGCCGCGACCACCCGGCCGGAGACGCCTCTCGGCGACCTCATCGCCGACTCCCAGCTGGAGGCGGCCAAGGCGGGCGGCGCCGAGATCGCGCTGATGAACCCGGGCGGCATCCGCACCTCGCTGACGTACGCGCAGTCGGGGTCGGAGGGCGACGGCGTCGTCACCTACGGGGAGGCGTTCGCCGTCCAGCCGTTCAGCAACCTCGTGCAGGTGCGGACGTACACCGGCGCGCAGCTCAAGGCCCTGCTGGAGCAGCAGGTCTGGACGCCCAACCCGACGACGGGCGCGATCAACCACCGGATGTTGCAGGTGTCGTCGTCGCTGACCTACACCTTCGACACCACCAAGCCGGTGGGCTCGCGCGTGTCGGACGTCAAGCTCAACGGCACGCCCGTCACCGACACCCAGTCGATCAAGATCGCCGCGAACAACTTCCTGATGGGCGGCGGCGACGGCTTCTCGGTGTTCACGCAGAGCACGGACACCTGGAGCGGGCCGATCGACCTGGACGCGTTCACGGCGTACCTGACCGCGCACTCGCCGATCTCCCCGTCGGCGGCCGACCGCATCACGCTCGTCAAGTGATCCCCGGGCCGGGGGTCCCGCCGCGCGGGGCCTCCGGCTCCAACCGCACCAGCCACTTGCGCTCGACCTCCGCCGCCAGGTCCACGCCGTGGTGGCGGGCCATGAGCAGCACGTGACACAGCACGTCGGCCAGCTCCGCGCGGAAGCCGGCGTCGATCTCCTCCGGAGTCATCCCCCTGGTGCGCGCCTGACCGGCGCGCATGAGGTACGCCTGGGTCAGCTCGCCGACCTCCTCCTGGAGCTTGAGCAGGTACCAGGCGTCGTCGCGGACGATCCCGAGCAGCGCGGCGTAGCGGTCGGAGACGCGTTCGACGTCACGGCCCAGCCGCCGCAGATCCATCCGCCGAGTCTAGGCGGACGCCTCCGCCGAGGGGTGGTCTCAGCCGCGGTACAGCGGCAGGCAGGCGATGAGACGGGCGCCCGGCCCGTGGTCGGCGACCTTGAGGGTGCCGCCGTGCGAGGCGCAGATCTCGCGCGACAGCGGCAGGCCCAGCCCGCTGCCGCCCTTCTCCTTCCGGCGGGCGGCCTCAAGCCGGGTGAACCGTTCGAAGACGCGCTCGCGGTCGGCCGGCGGGATGCCGTCGCCGTCGTCGGTGACCGAGATGCAGACGTCGTCCCCCTCCACCCAGACCTTGAGGTCGATCCGCGAGGCCGCGTGCCGGGTGGCGTTGTCCAGCAGGTTGGTCAGCAGCCGGTCGAGCTGGACGGGGGAGCCGAGCACGGGGGCCTGGGCGCACATGTCCACGACGATGGGGATCCGGCCGCCCTCGCGGCGGCGTACCTGCTCCTCGGCCAGGCGGCACATGTCGACGACGCGGCGGTCGGGGATGGCGCCGGCGTCCAGGCGGGCCAGCAGGAGCAGCTCGTCGATGATCCCGGTGAGGCGTTCGGCGGCGGCCAGGGCACGGGCGCCGGTGGCGGGCCAGTCGGTCTCGTCGGGGTAGGAGTTGGCGACCTCCAGCTGGGTGCGCAGGGCGGAGATGGGGCTGCGCAGCTCGTGGGAGGCGTCGGCGACGAAGCGGCGCTGGGTCTCGGCGGAGCGTTCGAGGCGGTCGAGGGTGTGGTTGGTGGTGGCGGCCAGGTCGGTGATCTCGTCGCCGGTGTCGGGGACGGGGACGCGCCTGCTGAGGTCGCGCCCGGTGATCTCGGCGAGCTCGGCGCGGATGCGTTCCACCGGGCGCAGCGCGGAGGCGACCACGACCCAGGTGATGCCGGCGACGATCACCAGGGCCAGGGGCGTGCCGAGGAACACCATGGCGTTCAGCCAGGACAGCGCCCGGTTGACGTCGCTGAGCGAGGAGGCGCCGTACACGGTGACCGGTGCGCCTTCGGGGGTGCGCACCTGGAGCGCCATGATCAGGTATTGGGCCTCCTTCTCGTCCCTGAGGCCGGTGAGCGTGCTCTCGGCGCTGTAGAGGGTCTCCGGCTTCTCCACCCGCATGCCCGACAGCCGCTGGCCGTGGTGCAGCCCGGGGCTGGTGGCGAGGACGTGTCCGTTGGCGTCGATCACCTGCAGGAGCTGCACGCGGGCCGGGGCCTCCAGTGTCGGGGGGAGTTGCCCGGCGCGCGCCTCGCTGGCGACCCTGCGGACGGCCAGCTCCACCCGGGTCTCCACGAGCCCGTGCAGGTTGTCCGGCCCGAGGGTGAGGGCGAGCGTGCCCATGACGGCCAGGACCACCGCCGCCACCAATGTCGCGAGTGTGGTCAGGCGTCCCCGGATCGAGCGGGGAAAGAGCCTTGTCGCCATCCCCTTAGACCTACCCATAGGGACCCGGACGGGGAAAACGGCGGATCGAGATTCGGTAAGCGGCCCGCAAAGAGGGGTGTCCCGCCGGCCCGGCCCGGCGTCCCGATCGAATAGTGGACGCATGGGCAAGGTGATCGATCTGTGCCGCACCACCACCATCTGAGCGCGGCCTGGGCCGCTCCGGCGCTCGTCGTGCTGGTCACGTACGTGGTGCTGGCCGGGCGGACGACGTGGAGCCGCCGGCGTACCGCGAGCTTCGTCACCGGCTGCGCGCTGGTGACCGTGGCGCTCACCGATCCCGTGGCCTCGCTGGCCGCGGCCGACTTCCGCGGCCGCGTGCTGCAACACGTGCTGATCGGCCTGCTCGCGCCCCCGGTCCTGGTCATGGGGGCGCCGGTGACGCTGCTGCTGCGTTCGCTGACGGCCGCGCGAGCCCGCCGGGTGACCTGGGCGCTGCGCGGGCCCGCCGCGCACCTGCTGGCCAACCCGGGGACGGCGCTGGCCCTCAGCGCCGGCGGCATGGCGGCCCTGTACTGCACGCCCCTGTACGGGCTCGTCCCCGCCCCGCTGGCGCACGCGTACTTCCTGCCGGCCGGTTGCCTGTTCGCCTGGGTCGTCGCCGGGCCGGACCCCGCGCCGCGCCGCCCGCCGATGCCCGTACGGCTGGCCGCGCTCGCGATGTCGATCGCCGTGCCCGTGGCCCTGTCCCGGATCATGGACGCCGGCCGGCTGAGTCTGCCGGTGCCGTCGGACCAGCTCAGGGGCGCGGCGGAGATCCTTCACCACGGCGGCGACGCGGCGGGTATGCTGCTCGCCCTGGCCCTGGCGACGTCCTGGCTGCGACGGCGCGCTCCCGAGAACGTCGAGGTCGAGTCGCCGGCCACCGGGCTCACCGTCCGGGTGCCGGGGACGCCAGAGCCCGTCCGGCGGGCCGTCCCCGACCGCGAGCCCGCGAGGGCGCGCGGCCCGCTCACCCCCTCCGAGTACGGCGACGACCTGGACGAACCCGACCCCGCCGACCTGTAGCCGTCCGGTCAGCGGGCGGCGCGGGAACGGAGGAGGTCGTAGAGCGCGGCGGCCAGGGCCATGAGCACGAACCCCAGCACCACCAGCAGGCCGTGCCGGAAGGCCGTCGGCCAGCCCTGCGGCAGCGAGCCGAAGAACGCCGAGCCCGCCGCCGCGATGCCGATCGCCGAGCCGAGCCGCTGGCCGGTCTGCAGCACCCCGGCGGCGCTGCCGCCGCCCTCGGGCGGCACCTCCGACAGCGTGATCGCCTGGTTGGGCGAGATCACCAGGCCGCTGCCGATGCCCGCGACCAGCAGCGGCAGCGCGGTCGCCGCCCCCACGCCGGTCCCCGGCACCAGCAGGGTGGCCACCATGGTCCCCAGCAGGCCCGCGATCACCGTCCCGAGCCCCACCGCGACCAGCTTCCTGCCCGCCCGCCCGACGAGCCTGCCGCCGACCACCGACGACCCGGCGGACCCGAGCGCGAACGGCGTGATCGACAGGCCGGCCAGCAGCGCGCTGTAGCCCTCGCCGCTCTGCAGGTACAGGGTGAAGGCGAAGAAGATCCCGGTGAACCCGGCGAAGTAGAACAGGGCGATGGCCGACCCGAGGCTGTAGGAGCGCCGGGAGAACAGCGCCAGGTTCACCAGCGGCTCTCTGGGATACAGCCGTTCCCAGAGCACGAACCCGGCCAGCACCAGCAGCGCGGCCGGCACGAGCAGCCACTTGGCCTCGCCCTTCCACTGATGCTGCTGGATGAACGGCAGCAGCAGGGTCGCCACGCCCACGCCGAGCAGCAGCACGCCGACCGGGTCCATGCTCTCCCGCCGCCCGGTCCGCACCGGCCCGGAGGCGGGCGCGGGCAGCCACTTCCAGGCCAGCGGCAGCAGCGCGATCCCGATGGGCAGGTTGACCAGGAACACCCACCGCCAGCCCTGCTCGGCCCCGAACCCGGTGACCAGCGCGCCGCCGATCAGCGGCCCGGCGGCGGTGGACACGCCGATGGTCGCGCCGAGCGCGCCGAAGGCCCGTCCGCGTTCGTGGCCCAGGAACATCTGCTGGATCAGCCCGGACACCTGCGGGTTCAGCGTCCCGGCGGCCATGCCCTGCACGAGCCTGGCCGCGATCAGCACCGGCATGCTCCAGGCGAACCCGCAGGCCGCGCTGGCCGCCGTGAACAGCACCACGCCCCACATGAACAGCGCCCTGCGGCTTCTGGCGTCGCCCATCCGCCCGGCCGGGACCAGCAGCAGGCCGAACGTGAGCGCGTAGCCCGACAGCGTCCACTGCAGCCCGTCGTCGGAGGCGTGCAGGCCCGAGCGGATCGAGGGCAGGGCCACGTTGACGATGCTCACGTCCAGGCCCGACATGAACGCCGCCACCAGGCACACGCCCAGCGCCCGCCGGCGCGTGTCGGAACCGGATGCCTGCATCGCGACCTCTCTGCGGGAAAGCGGCCGCGATCAGGATTCCCCCCAGGGTGGGAAATATCGTCCATGGCGGACAATGATTTCTTTGCCGGGTCCACGTGAAGGAGCAAGTGATCATGGACACGATGGCCGTGGAGCGCAACGGCATCAACGCCGTCCCCGACGGTGAGCGGCACGGTAAGCCGTCCGATCTCTTCTGGCCCTGGGCGGGGGCGAACCTGTCCCTGTTCGGGGTGGCGTTCGGGGTGTACGTGGTCGGGCTGGGCCTCGGCGTCATCCCCGCCGTCGTGACCGGCGCCATCGGGTACGCCTTATCGTTCCTGCTGGTCGGCCTGGTCGCCGTCGCGGGCAGCCGGTCCGGCGTGCCGACGATGACGCTGGGCCGGGCGCCCTTCGGGTACCAGGGCAACAAGCTGCCCGCGCTGCTGTCGTACGTCTCGAACGTGGGCTGGGAGATCGTGCTCGTCACGCTCTCGGCGCAGAGCGGCGCGGCCATCCTGCGGCGCGTGGCGCCCGGCATCCCCGAGACGACCGCCACCGCCGGCTGCTTCGCCGTCTCCGCGCTGGTCGTGATCGCCGTCGGCGTGTACGGCCACGCCATGATCATGGTCGTCCAGCGTTACCTGACGTACGCGTTCGTCGTACTGACCGTCGTCTACATGATCCTCATGGCCCCCAAGCTGGGCGCCTCGCTGGAGACGACGGCGGGCCCCGGCGGCTGGCTGGGCGGCGTCATCCTGGCCATGACGCTGCTCGGCCTGGGCTGGGTCAACTGCGGCGCCGACTACTCCCGCTACCTGCCCGCCGGTTCCCGGCCCAGGTCCGTGGCCCTGTGGACGACGCTCGGCGGCGCGCTGCCGCCGATGGTGCTGCTGGTGTTCGGCGTGCTGCTGGCCGGCGGCGACCCGAAGCTGGCAGAAGCGGCGGGCGGCGACCCGGTGGGCGCGCTGGCCGCGGCGCTGCCGACCTGGTTCCTGCTGCCGTACCTGCTGACCGCCATCGGCGGCTTCCTGGCCGGGGCGATCATGGACATCTACTCGTCCGGGCTGTCGATGCTGGCGCTCGGCGTGCCGGTCAGGCGGCATCTGGCGGTGCTGATCGACGGCGCCCTCATGGTGCTCGGCGGCTACTACCTGCTGTTCGTCTCGGACAACTTCTTCGGCACCTTCCAGGCGTTCCTGGCGATCATCGGCGTCGTGATGGCCGCCTGGGTGGCGATCTTCCTGGTGGACATGTGGCGGCTGCGGGACGGCGGCCGGGCCTACGACGAACGGCTGCTGCGTCCGGGCGCGCCCGCGCTCAACCCGGCCGGGCTGGTCTCCCTGGTGGTGGCCTCGGTCGTGGGCGTCGGCCTGATCACGTCCGCGGACGAGCACATCGCGGCGGTCGTCGGGTTCCTGATGAGCGACGAGCTGAGGAGCAGCACGTTCGGGGCGGCCAACATCGGCGTGGTGATCGCGCTGGTCGTGGCGGGGGCGCTCTACTTCGTCCTCACCCTGCGCCGCCGCTGACCTTCTCAGGACAGGGAAGCTTCCATTACTGTTGGTGAGCAGTTATGGACTTTCCGTGGTTGTCTTCCGTATTGCGGTTGCTCAGATGGTCCGTCCACGGCACTTTCTGGGCGCTGCTGGCGACCGCCCTGACGGACGTGCTGGGCGAGGGGCGGTCGGCCGAGGCCGCCGGCGGCGTGCTGCTCGGCGTGCTCTACGGCGTCGGCCAGCTGCTCGAAGGCGCCCCGCCGCACTTCGCCGGCCCGGCGCGGCCGGTGCTCGGGCGGGTGTGGCTGGGGCTGGTGACCGCGTGCTGGGCCGTCCTGGCGGTGGCGGCGGTGCCGTTCGTGTGGACGGCGTTCCCGCTGGTGTTCGCCTACCTGCGGCTGCTGCCGCTGTGGGCGGGCACGTTCGGTGTCACGGTGCTGACGTCGGCGGCGATCACGGCGGCGGAATGGCACGCGGCCGAGCTGTCGGCGGCGCTCGTCGTGGGGCCCGCCGCGGGCACGGCGATGGTCACGCTGCTGGCCCTGGCCTACCAGGCGCTGTCCGCCGAGAGCATCCGGTCGCCGGCCGGATGAGGCCGGTGCGAGGTCAGTTCGGGTCGGGCCGGCGCCAGGTCTCGAACGGCGCGGGGGAGTTCATGCGGTCCTTGAACTCCCGGGCTCTGGTCAGGCAGTCGGGGCAGACGGGCTCGGGCACCGACCGGGCCAGCGCCTCCGGCGTCGGCTCGCGCCGGGTGCCCAGCACCGTCCGGTCCGGAGGCAGGCCGGTCTCCGGGTCGATGGTCATCATGGTGACGTTCGCCGCGGTGTAGGGGAACGTGCGCTTGCATGCGAAGCAGGTGCCGATCGTGGTGATGTGGTCGTCTTCCATGAATCCGCCCTCCTTTCACCGCACCGTACCTCGCGGTCAGGGGTTGCGGCGCAACGCCCACTCGACCGCGGGGCAGCGGTCCATCACGACGTCGAGCCCGGCGTCGAGGGCGCGCTGCGCGGCCGCCTCGTCGATCACGCCGAGGGGCAGCCAGACCGCGCCCGCGCCGGCCGCGATGGCCTCGTCCACGACCTGGCCGGCGAACTCCGAACGCCGGTAGATCGCCACCACGTCGGGCTTGACCGGCACCTCGGCCAGCGACGTGTAGCCCGGCTCGCCCAGGACCGGCCTGCCCCCGGGGTGCACCGGGATGATCTTCTTGCCGCGCGCCTGGATGCGCTGGGCCTGGTCGTAGGCCGTGCGCCCCGGGGCGTCGCTCAGCCCCACGAACACCCACGTCCCCGCATCGTGCAGCAGGTGCCTGATCACGCGCTGATCCGCGAAACGATCGTCCATGCCGGTGTCAACACGCCGGGCGCGTGCGGGCTTCCCGGTTATGCCTGGGCGGTCGGCAGCACGACCATCTGGCGCAGGTTGACGTGCCGGGCCCGGCTGACCGTGTAGCCGATCAGGTCGGCGATCTCCTCGGCGGTCAGCGGGGTGAACGCCTCGAACATCCCGGCCAGCTGCGCGCCCAGCTCGGCGTTGTCGATGTGGTCGCCGAGCTCGGTCGCGGTCAGGCCGGGTTCGAGGTTGGTCACGCGTACGCCCCTCGGCCCGAACTCCGGGCGCAGCGAGGCCGACAGGTGGGTCAGCGCGGCCTTGGTCGCGCCGTAGACGGCGTAGTTCGGGAACGTGACGTGCGCGCCGATCGAGGAGATGTTCACCAGGTCGGCCGTACGGCCCGCGTCGGCGGCGGCCAGCAGGTCGGCCGTGAACGCGCCGGTGACGCGGAGCACGCCGGTGACGTTGGTCTCCAGCATGCGCGTCCACTCGTCGAGGCGGCCGTCCTCGACGGGGTTCGGCAGCATCACGCCGGCGGCGTTGACGACCAGATCGGGACGGCCCAGCCCGGTGTGGACGACCTCCACGGCGGCGGCCACGCTCGCGTCGTCGGTGACGTCCACGGTGACGGGCAGCGCGGTGCCGCCGTCAGCGTCGATCTTGGCCGCCAGCTCGGCCAGCCGGTCGGCGCGGCGGGCGAGCAGGGCCACCTTGACGCCGTTGGCGGCCAGGAGGCGGGCCGTGGCCTCGCCCATGCCGCTGGCGGCCCCGGTCACGACGGCGATGCGGCCAGAGAGGTTCTCGTAGTTCGTCATGGCTCTCACCCTGGCCGAGCCGGACGGACTTACCCAGCGCACGGCTTTTCCTGGTAAAGCCAGTACTACCCTGAAGCGGTGGAAGGTGATTTGGGGCAGTTTCTCCGTTCTCGTCGGGCCCGGATCCAGCCGGAGGACGCCGGGCTGCCCGCGTCGGGTCGGCGGCGGGTCAGCGGCCTGCGGCGCGAGGAGGTCGCGCTGCTCGCGGGCGTGAGCGTCGACTACTACATCCGCCTGGAGCAGGAACGGGTCCAGAACGTCTCCGACTCCGTGCTCGACGCCGTCGCCCGCGTCCTGCGCATGGACGACACCGAACGCGCCCACCTGCGCGACCTGCTCCGCCCCGCCAGGCACGTCGGCCGGCCGGTCCTGCGGCCCGGACTGAACAGGCTGCTGGACCTGGCCGACGGCATGCCCGCCTTCGTCCTCGGGCCCCGGATGGACGTGCTGGCCTGGAACGCGCTGGCCGACCGCGTCAGCGGCTTCGCCGGCGTCCCGGACGGCCGGCGCAACCAGCTCCTCCAGGTGTTCCTGGCGCCGCACACGCGCACCCTCTACCGCGACTGGCCCGAGGTGGCCGCCGAGACGGTCGCCTACCTGCGGCTGTACGCCGGCCGTCACCCCGAGGACCCGCTGCTGGCCGGGCTGGTCGCGGAGCTGTCGGCCGCCCCCGACTTCGTCCGCCTGTGGGCCGCGCACGGGGTCGCCGAGAAGACGTACGGGACCAAACGCCTGCGCCACCCCGAGCTGGGCGAGCTGGACTTCGAGTACGAGACCCTGGCCGTGCCCGGCCAGCCCGACCTGGTGATCGTCATGTACACCGCCGACCCGGAGTCGGAGACCGGCCGCACGGTCGCCCGACTGCGCAAGGAGATCGGCTCCTCACGGGAACTCGCCCGGTCCGGCCGTGGTTGACTCGGGCGCGGGCCAGTGGGCATCGTGGGGCGGGTGACCGCCGATGACGTCGCTCTGACCAACCTCGACCAGCCGCTGTTCGACGGATCGGGCGCCACCAAGCGCGACCTGGTCGACTACCTCGACGCGGTCGCCGGCCGCATCGTCCCCGCGCTGCGCGGGCGGGCGCTGTCGGTGCTGCGGGTGCGGCCCGGCCAGGAACCGTTCATGCAGAAGAACCTGCCCAAATACGCCCCTTCCTGGATCAGGACGGTCACCGTCTGGGCCGAGGCGTCCCGCAGGCAGATCTCCTACGCGCTCTGCGACGACCGGCGCACCCTGCTCTGGTTCGCCAACCAGCGAGCCGTCGAGTACCACCCGGCGCTGTTCCTGGACGGCCGTCCCACCCACATGATCCTCGACCTCGACCCGCCCGAGGGCAGCGACTCCTTCCCGCTCGCCGTACGGGCCGCCCACCTGGTCCGCCAGGCGCTCGACGACGCCGGGCTGGCGGGCGCGGTCAAGACCAGCGGGGCCAAGGGGGTGCACGTGTTCGTCCCCGTCCCGCCGGGCACGGCCGTGGACGACCTGGCCGCCGCCACCCGGGCCCTGGCCGCCCGCGCCGAGCGGCTCGACCCGGCGCTGGCCACGACGGCGTTCATCAGGGAGGACCGCGCGGGCAAGGTGTTCGTCGACTCCACCAGGGCCGGTGGCGCGACGGTCGTGTCGGCCTACAGCCCGCGGGTGCGGCCGGGCGTGCCGGTGTCGTTCCCGGTCGCGTGGGACGAGCTCGACCGGGTCGCGCCCGCCGACTTCACCATCCACAACGCGGCCGGGCTGCTCGGCGACCGCGATCCGTGGGCCGAGCTCATGCCGGAGCCGCGTGAGCTGCCCGCCGACCTGGTCGCGGAGGGGCACACGATCCCGGTGGCCCGCGTCCAGGCGATGCACGAGGGCAAGCGTCGCGCCCGCGCCCGGCGAGCAGAGTCACCGTAGTGTCCGGATATTGACGCATTGGCGTAGGCCGATAGACCTTCTCAGGGGTGCGTCGGCGGGTTACTTTCCGAATCATTGCGGCTCGGGGGATTTCTCCGCATCTCACTCCTAGGGGAGCCTGCATGCGCAGAATCATCATCGCGTTGGTCACCGCTCTCGCCTTACCCGTCGCCATGGCGGTACCGGCGAGCGCGGGCCCGCTCGACGACGTCTTCGCCAAACTGCTGGTGAAGCAGGTCAAGGGCGAGAACGTGCGGAAACACCTGGAAGCGCTCCAATCCATCGCCAACGCCAACGGCGGCACCCGCGCCGCCGGCACGCCCGGCTACAACGCCTCCCGCGACTACGTGGCGGGCAAGCTGCGCAAGGCCGGATACAAGGTCACGCTCCAGCCGATCAACTTCGTCCAGAGCTGGACCGAGACCAGCCCGCCCACGCTGAACCGGACCGCGCCGGACGCCAAGTCGTACGCGCCCAACGAGGACTTCTACTCCTTCCAGCCCTCACCCGCCGGTGACGTGACCGCGCAGGTGCAGGGCGTGGACCTGATCCTGCCCCCGACCCCGACGCCCACCTCGACCAGCGGCTGCGAGGAGTCGGACTTCGCCGGGTTCGTCGCCGGGCGCATCGCGCTCATCCAGCGCGGCACCTGCGCGTTCGCCCAGAAGATCCGTAACGCGGGGCGGGCCGGCGCGTCCGGGATCATCGTGTTCAACGAGGGCCAGCCGGGCCGGACCGACGCCTTCCCGCTGGACATCGGCGAGTGGCGGGCGAACGTGCCCATGGTCTTCGCCGACTTCGCCGTCGGCAACGAGCTGGCCACCGGCACGCCGACCGTACGGCTCAAGGTCGACGCCAACCTCGTCCTGGGCACCAACGACAACGTGATCGCCGAGTCCCGGTTCGGCGACCCGCGCAACGTCGTCATGATCGGCGGGCACCTCGACAGTGTGACCGTCGGGCCGGGCATCAACGACAACGGCTCGGGCAGCGCGACCATCCTTGAGGTGGCCGAGGAGATGGCGCTGTTCCCGGTCAAGAACAAGGTGCGCTTCGCGTTCTGGGCGGCCGAGGAGATCGGCCTGCTCGGCTCCGACCAGTACGTCGAGTCGCTGTCCCAGGCCCAGCGCGACAAGATCAGGGTCTACCTGAACTTCGACATGGTCGCCTCGCCCAACTACGCGTACAAGCTGTACGACGGCGACGACTCCGACGGCCAGGGCTCGCCGGCCGGCCCGCCCGGATCGGCGCAGATCGAGCGGCAGCTCGCCGACTTCTACACCTCCCGCCACCTGCCCACCGTGGGCACCGACTTCGACGGACGCTCCGACTACGGGCCGTTCATCGCGGTCGGCATCCCCGCGGGCGGGATCTTCACCGGCGCCGAGGGCATCAAGACGGCGGAGGAGGCCGCGCTGTTCGGCGGCGTCGCCGGACAGCCCTACGACGCCTGCTACCACCAGGCCTGCGACACGCTCACCAACATCAACACGACCGCGCTCGACGTGGACGCCGACGCGGTGGCCGACTCCACGGCCAGGTTCGCCTTCAACCTGAGCGGCATCCCGCCGCGTACCGCCGCCGCGAAGAGCAAGGCCGCTGTCACCTCGCAGTCGGCAAGCTGATCCGGCGATCCCGGGCGGCCTGGGCCGCCCGCCCGGGATCGCTCACGTGGTGGTGTGCGTGGGGGAGCGCAGGGCGGCCAGCAGGGCGGCGGGGTCGTCGGCGAAGAACCGGATCGAGGTGACCTCGGCCCGCTTCCCCAGCGGCCGCACCGCGACGACCGGCTCGCTCAGCTCCACTGTCACGTTCGTCCTGGACGCGACCGCGACGCCCAGCCGCCCGCCGTCCACGCTGATCAGGCCGGTCTCGTTGTAGCTCTGCGCGGTCCGGACGGAGGCGATGAGGTCGCGGGGCACGCGGAGGTCGAAGTAGGCGGCGTACCGGACGCGCAGCTCGTCCTCGGTGACCACGTGGGGCCTGGTGACGGAGGCGGCGGCCATGAAGACGACGAACAGCAGGCTGTACAGGTCGCCGACCAGCACCGGCACGCGGATCGCCGCCGGTACGTCGTTCACCACCAGCAGCAGGTCCACGACCGCCGTCTCGACGACCATCGCGAACATGAACAGGCCCAGGGTGAACGCCTGCTCCTTGGCGTACGACACGGGGGTCGCCCCCGCCGGGACGCCATGCCGCCGCCTGGCCAGCCACAGGGCCACGCTCGTCAGCCCCACCAGCTCGAACCTGAGGACCGCGCGCACCACGCCCATCATCCCGCCCCCTCCTTGGACCCGATCCCCGTCAGTTCGGTGAACAGCAGCCGGAGCACCTCCGCCTGAGCCGGCGACAGCTCCTCGGTCATCGCCTCCATCCAGGACAGGTCGGCCCCGGGCCCGGACGGCACCATCGCGGCCAGCTCGTCGGGGATGTGGGCGGCCATGTCCTCGGCGAGCGGCCCGACCCGCTCGTCCCCGGCCTCCGCGTCGGCCAGCTCGTCGAGCCGCCGGTACAGCTCGCGCCCGGCGGCGAGCGCGCCCGGCTCGGTCATCGGGCGCATCAGCTCGGCCAGCCCTGTCTGGCCCTGCTCGTCGGACAACATGGTGGCCAGGGTCAGCAGCTCGTGGTCGAACGTCCCGAAGGCCGACCCGTCGCCGCCCAGGTCACGCAGCACGGCCGCCGCGTCGGGGGACATCATCGACTCCGGGCTCAGGTCGGGCTGGGCCAGCAGTGCCGCCAGCCGGGCCCGCCGCGCCGCGATGGCCTCCTGCTGCCTGGCCAGGTCGGCGTCCAGCTCCTGCAACGCCTCCCGGAAGTCCACGCCCCGCTCGTCGGCCAGCGCGTCCCGCAGCTCCTCCAGCGACAGCCCGAGCCCGGCCAGATGCCGCACCCGCGCCAGCCGTACGGCGTCGCGCAGCCGGTACTCGCGATAGCCGTTGGGAAGCCGTTCAGGCTCGGGCAGGATTCCCAGGTGGTGGTAGTAGCGCACGGTACGGGTCGAAACCCCGACCAGCGCGGCCAATTCGCCGATCCGCATGCCCTCATTGAACAGTTTGACGTCGCGTCAAGGTCAAGCCGGTGAGGTTCCGGCTCTCTGGCTGCTCGGAAGGGGCTTCGGGGGTCTGTGTTGATCTCTGGGAGCCAGACGGGGAGCCACTGCTCTACCCGGCTTGTGGCTTGAAGATCTTGTCCATCACGACCGCGCCCCTGGTCAGGGCCGGCCTGATCTCTTGCCGGTAGACGGTCTCGGTCACGTGCGTTGACGAGTGACCGACGATGCGGGCGATCTCCTCGATCGCCACGTCGTGAGCGGAGAGCAAGGACACGAAACTGTGCCGAAGCTCACGCGGGCACCAGTTGGTGCCGATCCCCGCCGCATCTGCGATGAGTCGGAACTCCCGCCAGATGTAGTAGCGGTTCATCAGCGTTCCGTCTTCTCGACGGAACACGTGTGCGGTGTCTTCTCCCCGCTCTCCCGATGCGAGGCGTTCTGCTGACCTGGCCTTGTGCAGCTCGGTCAGCACTTGGACACCCCACTTGGGGACTTTGAGGACGCGACGGGATTTCGGTGTCTTCGTGTCTCCGTTGACTCGTTCGGCGCGGTAAACCGCAACGGTTCCTGCTTTTATGTCTACCTCCGTCCACCTGAGCGCGCGGGCTTCCTCGGTGCGTATCCCACAGAGCAGGCACAGGATTACATAAGCCTTGATCGGGCTTGTGAGTGCTGCGTGAATGACGGCCCGTGCCTGTGCGAGGTTCAAGGCTTTCGACGGGCGGCCTTGTTGCCCTTCCGGAACATCGACGAGGCTCGCGACGTTTCGCTGAACCTTCTCTCTTTTCTGGGCGTGACGTATCGCCCATTTAACGATCTGATGGATGAGACGTAGCGTGCGGGTCGAGAGCTCTTCCGCTCTTTCGTCCAGCCAGTCATCAAGTTCATCGGCGGTGAGCTTCTTGAGCTTGATGCGGCCGATGTAGGGAGTTATCTGGTGCACAACCAGTGAGCGGTAGCTCTTGACCGTGGACTCGGCTCTTCCCTTCAGGCCCTTCTCCAGCCAGTCGTTGATGCAGTCCTCCACGGTGTAGCCCTGCTCTGTCTTGATGCCTGCCTCTAGCTCCTGGACCAGTTCGATGAGCTCGTCTTTGACCTCAGCCTTGGTCCTGCCCTTCCGCTTGGGCCGTTGACGCTTGCCCTTCGCGTCGAATCCGAGCGACAGGGCTCCCGTGTACCCGTTCCCTTCTCGATAGATACTCGCTTGATATTTGCCTATGTAGACTGTTGCCATCCGCTCTCCTTTCAAGGGGCTACTTAGCGGGGCGTGTCCCGGCCGGCTATCGAGGCGTACCACCCGTTTCGTGGTGACCGGGACTCTTCTTGTGGTGTTCCAAGTATTCATCGATGGCCTTACGGATGACATGGGCCACGTCTCGATCCTGTCCGAGAGTGTGAGCCGGGCTGCATTGCAGTGCAATGCAATTTCCGTAATCAGTCTTGATCGATCTGTTCAAGCGATGTGATGAAGTCGGCCAGATGCTGATCGGTGATCCTTCTAGCCCGCCCGATCTTTATGCTGTGAAGTTGGCGGGTTCTGATGAGCTGATAGATCTTGTCTCGGCCTACACCTAGTAGTTCGGCTACCTCCTCGACTTTGTATGCATTCAGGTGCTTCACCTCCCTTTGTCGGTTCTGACTTCTTCGGTGGGAGTTCATCTCAATGCGACTGGGTGCCGTCGCGGTGGAGTCGGCGAGCGTGATTCCACAGGCGGCGGCCAAGCCTGAGGCGTAGGCCGGTGCCGTTGCAGCGAGGGCAGAAACGCCAGCCAGACAGCCCGAAGGGGTAAGGGATACGGCCGGTGCCGCGGCAGCGGCGGTGTTCACGGAATGGGCGGATGTAGCAGAGGACGGCATAACGGAGAGTGAGCAGGATCGGGAGGGCGATTGCTGCGGAAGCGATCAGCATGTCTGTGGGCAAGAAACCACCTCCTGTGGGGGCTTTGGAGATAGCCGGTGGGCAGGCTGCTACCTGCTACACGCCTGGTCGGATGTTCTTTCGGGGTGCTAGCGAGGGTGCTTCCGGAAGCAGGCGCACCTGCTTCCGGAAGCACCATTCGGCCTACTCGGCGGAGCGGCTTTGGTTACGGTCCGCAATGGCTTGAGCGAGGTCGGCGCGGTAGATGCCGCGTCTGGTGTGCTTCTTGCCGTCGATGCGGCGGCCGATGGGGCCGACCTTGACCTTGTGGGGCTTCAGGGCGCTGGTGAGCTGTTCGGAGCGCCACCCGCCGTAGACCTCTGGCCTCAACTCGGCCAACCGCTCAGACAGGATGGCGTTCCACGCAGCGTCGTCCCCGGCCGGCCAGACCCGCGCGAGATCTGCCAGCAGGTCATAGGCGGGCGGTTCGGGCCGGGGCCGGGTGTCGGGTTCGGACATGGTGCCCGCCTTCACCCGCATCTCGATCGCGCGAGCGATCACCTGTTTGGCCTGGTCGCCGTTGACCTCGAAGCTTCGACGGGCACCGGGCTTGCCCACGCCGACGACCACGCCCCAGCCGGCATCGCGCGGATCGGCATCGTCTCCCGGCTCGAACACAGTTGCTCGGTATCCCGCCTTGTACATGCCGGTGCCGAGGATCATGTCGTTGGCGACTTGATCGCGTACCGACATGCACACACGAGTGTTGATGTTGCGAGTGATCCCCGTGGGCAAGCTGTCCTTGTCCGGGATCTGGGTGTCCAGGAGCAGGATCACACCGAGCGCACGCCCTAGCTTGATCACCTTTTCGCACAGTTCCCCCGCCTCTGCGCCGTGGTCCTTGTGCTGGAACAGCTCTTGCGCCTCGTTCAGGAACACCACCAGCGGATGCAGGCCGCTGTCCTTGCGGGTGGCCAGCTCTGGGGTGACCTTGTTCTCCGGGGCCATGCCGAGCGCGTGGTAGTGGGCGATCTTCGCTGCTCGCTGCTGGCACTCGGTGTGATACAGCCACTTGATCAGGGCGGCGGCCCTGCCGATGGTCTCGTCGTCCTGGCCGTTCCCGTATTCGGCGCAGACGGGTTCGACGGCGCTGAAGTCGCCGACCCCCTTGAACTCATAGCCGCGCAGCTCGGCGCGAGGGTCGAGAGAGGCGGCCAGCACCAGCAGTCGCAGAAGGTTCGTCTTTCCCGAACCGGGCTGCCCGCCGACCAGCCAGTTCCGGAAGATCAGTACGGCGTTGACGATCTCCATACGCGGCGTGATGAACAGCGGGAACGACTTGAACACGTCCACGTTGCCGCCCCTCAGCAGCGGCCAGGACGGCGTCTGCATCTGGCCGACGGGTTGGTAGCCGACCCACAGCGCCAGCCGTCCAGGATGGCCCTGGGCAGGCTCGGGCCACACTTGGTCCAGCGCCAGCCGCATCCCAGACGCCAGCTTGCCTCGGCGGGCCACGACGTCGGCGGCCTCCACGCCGAAGGGCAGATCCACGATGGCCAGATGCCCGGGTCCGTCCCGGTGGATCTCCTCCGGGAAGCTGATCGCGTGCTGGTCCTTAGCGACGGCCTGATTGATCGCAGATATGCCGGTGCTGAGCAGGCCACGCCTGACCAGATCGGCGGTGAGTTTGCGATAGCGCGGCCCATGTCTGACGTGGTCAGTGATCGGCTTGTCGGCCGGACGTCCGGCACGCGCCAGGATGGGCATCAGTGTGGCCAGCACCGCCGGCCATGCCCAGTCCGGCACCGTCACGTCCAGTGCGAGCAGGGTCGCCACCGATGCCCCCGTCAGCAGGCACACAAGCAGCAGGATCGACCAGCGCCAGCGCGATTGCCGCTCTCGTTGCTTGTCCAGCTTCAGCCACGTCGCAGGGTCGTTGCGGTCTGCGGCGGCCTGCCGCAGCGCGTGGTTGCCCTCTTCAGCGCTCGCCCACCGCAGTACGCGGGCAATTCCGGAAACGAACCCGGCCGGTGCATACACCCCAGCCTTGATTGCGTACTTGGGCAGGCGAATCGAGTGGTACCCGAGCACGTAGGCGGCATCCCTTGCCCACCAGGCGAGCATCGCGCGTCGACCGGCGCTCGTGCGCATCCATGGCGGGACGATGGGGGCGCGCCCCTGACCGGTCTGTGACCGGTCAGGGGGCGTGCCATCGTCGGGCGGATCAACCGGCGGCCCGGTTGCTGATCGATCTTCAGGAACCGACTCTCGATCGAAGAAGGCGTCCTCTTCCGCGCCTTGGTCGTCGTCCCGTCTGGGAGGAGCGCCGGCACTGTCAGCTGAGTCCTGGTCGGGCAGACCTGACCAGATGAACCCCGAGAGCGGGGCAGTGAAGAGGTGATCGGGCGTGTGGTCGACGCCGGACTGCGGCTGTGTCATGAGCCGCCGTCCTTCCTGGTTGGCGCGAGAGGGCCGGCCTGCTCGGCAAGCTCGTCACGCAGGTAGGACAGGGGGTCGGGCTCGCCGTCCGCGGCGGCGCTGAGGGCTGCTCGTATGGCTGCGATCAGGTTCGCGCGGTGCAGTCGCCTCCTGCTGATGTCGGTTCGGAGCCGAGAGATCTCCGCGACCAGAACGGGCGTGTCCTGAAGGGCAGCGGTGATGAGCTGCCAGAGGTCGGCGAGGGTGGAGGTGGAACGGGCGAAGTTGGCGAGAAGTTCGCGGGCGGTGTCGTTGCGGTCCAGGACCTCCTGAAGATCGGAGTCAGGGTAGGGAAGTCGGTAGGTCACTGAGGCATCACCTTCTTCGGTCGATGAACAGGTCAGGAACCGGATGTGATCCAGCCCAGGAACGCGCGTAGGGCGCGGTCGATCTCAGGTGCCAGCGTGGTTGCGGCCAGCAGATAGCCGAACACGGCGCAGATGAGGGCCATCCACAGGCGCAGCTTCAGGTAACGCACGGCCAGCACCACGGCCACACCGAGCAGCACCACCAGGGGAATCGAGACGGTCAAAGTGTCATCACCCCCTTCCAGGCCAAGGCGTTGGATGTGGACGAACACCGGATCAGATGCCGTCGTGACGGGCCTTGCGGCGGCGCCAGCGGGAACGGGCACGGCACTTGACGCAACGCTTGCTACCGGACTCCAGCACGGCACCACAGGGGCACCCACGGGTCAGCGGGATAGTGCGCAGCAGTGATCACCTCCTTCCAGATCTGTCCTGGTGGGGGAGGGGCGTGGCCCTCTGAGGGCCCTCCTTGCGGCGGGCGTAGATGAGCACGGACCGAGTCACGTGCTCGACTTCCGAACGGGGATCGCTGAACGGGTCCTGCCGGCGGTCGGCGCGGCGGATACCGCACGCCAGGACCACGAACACCATGAGCACGACCAGCGCGGATGCCAGTGCGAGGGTGACGATCAAGAGTGGGATGTCCACTCAGGCCCCCGGTGGAGGCGGATCGGGGGTGATGGAGTTGCGGTAGGACCACCAGGCGTCCCACCGCGCGATGCCGGCGTCCGTGATTGCGGTGACGCTGTACTCGACCGGGCCGAAGCACGTCGCGGCGCTGTAGTGACCCTGGTCCGGGTCGCTGAGGTAGAGGTCCGAACCGATCAAGCGCGCGATGCGCTGGATCTCGGCCTTCTTCTCCTCGTCGGTGCCGAACAGGACACTGACGGCGACTTTGGACGCGTGCGGGACGGGCAGCTCCGGTCGAGCTTCCAGATAGCTCGCCAGAGCGTGAAGCCCTTCGATGAGGCGAGCCCGGTGACCGTCGGGAAACGTGCCGTACATCATCGGAGATCAGCTCCTTTCGAATCGTGCGCGGCAGACGGTGAGCGCGTCCGGGCAGGTCTCCAGCGCGTCGGCCATGGCGTGAAGCGCGATGACCACCAGCAGCAGCACCGTGGCGATGAGAACACCGGAGTTCAGCCCGTCCGTGGCGTTGTCCAGCAGTTCCGCCACGGTGCGGAGAAGGGTGATCAAGCGGGAGAGTCGTGCCTCTTCCGGACCGATCACTGTTGATCACCTCCTGTCCGTCATCGGGGCTTCATCTGCTGACCCCCTGGCGGAGATGCCGTGTAGGGGGACCTACACGAGGTACCGTACAGGCCCCCCTACACGGTCGTCAAGGGGGGCCTGTACGAGTTGGGTATAGTCCCCCCTGTCCGGACCGCGTACGCTGGCGCGCATGGCTAAGGAAGGCGTGAGCGAGGCGGTACTGTCCGCGCTGGCTGACCTCGAACGCGCTTTCGATGCAGCGCTTATGGCGATTGATGCGGATACCGACCACAACCGGGCGTACAACGGCGCAACGGAGCTGGTTGAAACGCTGAGACGTCTCTTTGAGACCTCTGGAAACCAAAGAGCACTTTCGGCGGCCCGCATCTTCGAGCAAGAGGAGATGTCGTTGGCTGGACTTGCCGACCGCATCGGGGTATCGAAAGCACGTGCAGCTCAGCTGATCAAAACAGCCAAGGACACCAGGGCTCGAAACGAACGGGATGAACGTGTCTCGCTCGGTCTAACAAAGGTTGCGATATCAGCGGCGCATGCATCCCGACTCGCCGCAAAAAAGGCCGAAGACTCCGACACCCAAGACGGAACAACGAAGGGAAACTAGGGTGAGCGAGCGGACAGAGGTAATCGTTGAAGTCTGGCCGGTATCGGCAGACGACATCGGGCTGTGGCTGGTAAGCGGAAAGGACGCATGGCGTTCCGGCGCCGTTCGACAGGACAGCGATCCGCATACTGCCGTCACAGACCTTCTGTCCGCGAACGACGCTGCAGATGGAGTCAAGCTGTTGCATTCGACTTCATGGCGAGCGGAAGATACCGCAGTAGTCCTCACCTATGTCGCCGTTATCGGGTGCAGTGCGTTCGTCCGGGATAGATGGAAGAGTGCAGCGCCTATCAGTCCGGCCTTGCCGGACGCAGTAGGCAAGCCGATCCCGGTTGAGGCGACGGAAGCGCCTATCCCGCGGTACATCGATGTACTCATGCATGGGCTTCGACACTTGCAGTTCCTGCTGCAAACGGACTCTGCCGCCCGGTCGGCGCTGTGTGGAAGGTGGCCGGACCATCTATCGGCGTTCCGGCCGGCACTCGCCGGGATGTATGACCATGAGCATGGACAGGAGCCAATAACGCTCCCCGAAGGGCAAAACGCTCGCTAACGAACTAGGCAGAAACGGAGGTGAGAGGAGTGCAAGATGAGGAGAGGCTGGAATATCTTGGCCTGCAGGCGCAAGCCGAGAAAGTGCGTAAGGATCATCTGCATTTGCAGCAGCGAGCCATAGAAGCTCTGAAAGGGCTGCTGGCGCGAACACTGAATGAAGATCTGCCGGTGATCAGCTGGGCGATCCACAGCGACCCCGCAAGCGAAGCCCTCACCGGCACTTGTGACGCTGAAAACCGCGACCAGCGGCGCAGGGACTTCGAGGCGTGGAGTGAGGCTCTCAACGCCACACCGCTTCCGGCCGAAACAACGAGCCAGGGTGTCACAACGGTACGTGCAGCAGTTACAGACAATTACCTGGAGCTTCACATTTCCCTTGTCGCTGACATCTGAGTCTCGGCAGGTGGGAAGGCTTGTCGACAGACAGGTGAGGTCCTCAGGTCTGACGTCGGACCAGCAGGAAGACGCTGGATCGGGCGAAGAGTACTCTCTGCGCCAAAGATCGGGCAATCAAGCGCCCACGGCAGGATGATGTCCGCAGAATGCTGGCCGTGGGGACGCCCCTCAAATTGCTGGTGGGCATCTTGCTGCTTGAAGGCTGCCGCTCCCAATCCCTGCAGCAAGTAGCGTAGACACTTCGCACATGTAAAAACCGAGTTGCTGCCTTCTTGTTGCGCACAGGTATGGCTGCTGGGAAGGTCTTTGTGCGGTGCGTCATTCAATATCAGATGTGCCATGGCGAGAAGGAATTCTACTTGTTTGACGTGCGTGGCAAGCTCGCGGTTGCTGGTCTTCTGTGCCGCCTGCATGAGAGTCGCTCGCAGCTCGAACATATTTTTGTGCGCGTCAGCAAGTAGGCGGTCCTCGCGGTACAGGCTCTTCTGCGACTCGTAGAGCAGCATATATCGCAAAGCTGATATCCCGTCGAGTGTGGTATGAGGGATATCGGAGACAGCCCAGACATCGCAGCCCAGGTGATACGCGATTACTGGTGACGTGTTGCTGGTGATGTATTCGCGCCTAGCAGTGATTCCCATTTGTCTTCCCCTCCATGCATTCACGTGCTGCCCGAAGAAGCTGGCCGGCACGGGACTTGGATAGGCCAAGCCTGGTTGCCAGTCCAGCAATCGACAGATTGCCCGAGTGGCGCAGTCGTGCGGCCGACTTGGCGCGTGCTAAAGCGGCAGCATCGGCCAGTTCTCGTAGGCACTCTGCTAGTTGCGTTGCCATCTGGTATGCCTGCTCGGCGTCTCCTATATCTTGGAGCGCCGCATCAGCCTTCTCGTAGGCACGTCTCACTGCAACAAGCTCCGGGTGCCGCTCTCTGGAAGAATCGTCTTTGTCGTTCAATTGGTCTAATCTCCTCTACTTCTGTGATCAATATCCGCGCGCCCGAGCACGAGAATCCAAATAGACGTGCCACAGCGCGGTAGCGTTGTGTCCGTCACGTATGTCATCAACATTCAGGTCGAAGCGGTCGAGGAACTCGACTCGCGACAACGCCGGCTGGGCTGCATCGTGCTTTCCCAAGCGATCCGCCACGTCGCGCCCCGGCGGTTGCTGCGGCAATGCCGTAGGCTTTGCACGCCTCAGCGAGCCCCTTCGGTCGATGCGTTTGATGGCTTCGGTGATGGTGTCGATATTTGCGCCAATTTCCCTGGCTATTTGGCCCGGACTCAGTCCCTTGGCGCGCAGGCCGGCAATGTCATTCAGCAGCACTCGTGAGATGTGCTTCATGGCTGGCGTCCCGCCCAGAAGTGACCGCCAGCGGCGCAGTGGTTGACACGGCCGGTGAGGCGTGTGGCCAGGACTTGCGCTCGGCTGAGTATGGAGGGCATGTGCGGTCGAGTCTGCGGACCGTTCATGACCGTCACTGTACTACACCATGCTATAGCTCACCAGGCATGGTGTATCTCGCTTGCCACGCTATGCCCTGCCTAGCGTGTGCTTGTGGCTGATCACGAGTTGGAGTGGAAGCCCGGCATTCCCCGCTGGGTTCAGGTGTACGACGACCTCAAAGGCAAGATCGAGAGTGGCGAGCTTGCGCCTGGAGACCAGGTGCCGTCTGTCCTGAGACTCCAGCAGCTCTACGGGATCGCCACGGCGACTGGCCAGAAGGTCCACAGAGCGTTGCGCAAGGACGGATTCATCAGGACAGAACCTGGCATGGGAAGCTTTGTAACCGAACTCGGCCTACGGTCCACGCCGCCGGCCTCTAGCTAAGTTCGCCGCGCCGGTATTGGCCCTTGCCTGTGTCGCAAATGTCTCAATTCTTGAAAGTGCTCGATTCTGGCATCCGTGGGCGCTAACGATGCAGGTCATCGAGTGTGCTCCCCGCGCACGCGGGGATGGTCCCAGGGTGCCGTTCAGCTCGACCTCGCCGTTTGCGTGCTCCCCGCGCACGCGGGGATGGTCCCGGAGCCCACGACTCCCGCGACCAAGGCGTCTGGTGCTCCCCGCGCACGCGGGGATGGTCCCCTGCGGTTACCACCAAACCAGCGACCAGCCCTGTGCTCCCCGCGCACGCGGGGATGGTCCCCCAGCGATCGGGCACCGACCGCCATCCCGACCGTGCTCCCCGCGCACGCGGGGATGGTCCCTCGGTCACCCACTCGGTGTCCACGACCACTGCGTGCTCCCCGCGCACGCGGGGATGGTCCCGTATGCGTCTTGCTCGTCCTCAGGCGAAAGCCGTGCTCCCCGCGCACGCGGGGATGGTCCCGACTACCACGACGGCAACTACTGGCACCCGTCGTGCTCCCCGCGCACGCGGGGATGGTCCCGCGCTTGTCCAACGCGGACGATGTCGCAGCAAGTGCTCCCCGCGCACGCGGGGATGGTCCCCCCCTCCAGCGTGGGGTCCTCGTCCGGCTGGCGTGCTCCCCGCGCACGCGGGGATGGTCCCGATCATCCCGGCGTGCGCGTTGACCGATCCCTGTGCTCCCCGCGCACGCGGGGATGGTCCCGAAGGGTTGCTGTCGAACACGAACCGAATGTGGTGCTCCCCGCGCACGCGGGGATGGTCCCACGGCCGTGCCGCTGGTACCCGAAGCGGTGAAGTGCTCCCCGCGCACGCGGGGATGGTCCCCGCACCGTCGAGCGGCTGACCGAGACCGTCGAGTGCTCCCCGCGCACACGGGGATGGTCCCCAGGCCGCCTTCGTCGACCAGCAGGTGCAGAAGTGCTCCCCGCGCACGCGGGGATGGTCCCGACCCGGCAACCCCGCCCCCGCTCAGTGAGCTGTGCTCCCCGCGCACGCGGGGATGGTCCCAACATCACGACCACGGCCGGGCCGGTCCTGGCGTGCTCCCCGCGCACGCGGGGATGGTCCCGCCACCCGCAACCCCAACACCGCCGCGTACGAGTGCTCCCCGCGCACGCGGGGATGGTCCCTTCATACCGCGTTCGCGCAGGCCATGGACGGGGTGCTCCCCGCGCACGCGGGGATGGTCCCGATCCGACGCCCTCGAAGTAGAAAGAAGGAAGGTGCTCCCCGCGCACGCGGGGATGGTCCCGCGTTCTTCATGGCCGGGATGCTGGAGCTCGTGTGCTCGCCGCGCACGCGGGGATGGTCCCCAGGGGAGACCGACATGACGCTCACCGAGATCGTGCTCCCCGCGCACGCGGGGATGGTCCCGATCTTCGGATGTGGCACGAAACCCCAGGTCAGTGCTCCCCGTGCACGCGGGGATGGTCCCTGCGGGACCCGAAGTCGAGGGCGCTCGGCTACGTGCTCCCCGCGCACGCGGGGATGGTCCCGAGACTTCACGCGAGTACGAGATGAGTCTGACGGTGCTCCCCGCGCACGCGGGGATGGTCCCACGTCCGCGCACTCTTGTCTTCGAGCGCCATGTGCTCCCCGCGCACGCGGGGATGGTCCCGAGGTCGAGACCGACCACAACCCGCACCTCGGGTGCTCCCCGCGCACGCGGGGATGGTCCCGACGAACAACCTGCGGGCTCGCCGCCGGCAGAGTGCTCCCCGCGCACGCCGGGATGGTCCCAGCTTTCCGTCCCGCAGGCGACAGCCGACAAGGTGCTCCCCGCGCACGCGAGGATGGTCCCCGACTCCAGCTCTTGTCCAGGGCTGCGGCCGAGTGCTCCCCGCGCACGCGGGGATGGTCCCCGCCATGCCTGAACTCACCGCCGACGCCGCCAAGTGCTCCCCACGCAGGTGGGGATGGCCCCACGGGAGGCGGGACAACCGCGCCAATGGTCAAATGCTCCCGCGTAAGCGGGGATATGGGGCAAAGCGGATGTAGCGGACAAATGATCGAAGGGACGTTCACCTCGAGGTAGGCGGAAGAAATCCCCAGTTATTGAGCTGTTGTCCGAGGTGATGCTCTTTAATGGCTTCATGCTCGATGAAGAGCCATCCGTCAGCCTGTGGGGGACGGGGTTGACTGCTGCTGCTTGCAGTGTTTGGGCCAAGCATGATCAAGCAACTGGTGGATGGCTGCCGTTGTGGCGACACCTCGCGGACAGCAGCGCGGTGGCTGGCTTGCTGTGGGACAGATGGCTGCCCCTGCAGGTGAAGAGGGTGATCGCCGACGCGCTGCCGGGCGGGCTGGATGACGGACGTCGGCTTGCGGTGTGGTTAGCAGCAGCCCACGACGTCGGCAAGGCAACACCGGCCTTCGCGTGCCAGGTGGAGTCACTTGCTGACCTCATGCGAGCAGCTGGGCTGGATATGCCGTCATACAATCAATTCCCCGACCGCAAACTCGCCCCTCACGGACTAGCGGGGCAGATGTTATTGCAGGAGTGGCTGTCGGATAGGTATGGATGGCCGCGATCGGCCACGGTGCAATTTGGCATCATCGTGGGTGGTCATCATGGAGTGCCGCCGACCCATTCTGATATCCAGGCGTTGGCTGTTCATGGGCGGCTGTTGCGTACGCCAGGATGTGCAGCGCTGTGGCGGAGCGTGCAGTGGGAACTCTTGGATCGTTGCGCGCAAGCTTGCGACGTCGTGGTGACCCTGCAAAGTTGGCGAGAGGCCAAGCTTTCGCAGCCCGCACAGGCCCTACTCACGGGATTGGTCATCGTTGCAGACTGGATCGCGAGCAATCCCGACCTGTTCCCGTACTTCCCTCAAGCGCCCCGTCAGAGCGACAACGAGCGGGTTGAAGCGGCCTGGCAAGGTCTTGACCTTCCGGAGCCGTGGGAAGCGTGTGCTGTCGACGGTCCCCCTCAAGAGCTGTTCGCTTCGCGTTTCCGGCTGCCGATCGGCAGCCGCATCCGGCCGGTGCAGAAGTATGCAGTTCAGGTGGCGCAGCGCATGTCATCGGCTGGATTGATGATAATCGAGGCGCCCATGGGTGAGGGCAAGACTGAGGCGGCCTTGGCCGTTGCGGAGATTTTCGCTGCTCTTTCTGGGGCGGGCGGCTGCTTCGTGGCGTTGCCGACAATGGCGACAGGCAACGCTATGTTTCCGCGCTTGTTGAAATGGCTTGGCCGACTTCCTGATGCTCGCAAGCGGTCGCATCGACGCTCTGTGCTGCTTGCGCACTCCAAAGCGGCGCTGAACGAGGACTACGCCCAGTTGATCCGTGCGGGCCGGCACGGAGTGCGTGCGATCGAGGTGGACGGCAACAGGGACGAATACTGTCATCGAGGCGACCATAGAGCTGCATCAGCTGAGCTGGTCGCCCATCGATGGCTGCGTGGGCGCAAAAAAGGCATGTTGTCGTCGTTCGTTGTGGGGACGATCGATCAGCTGCTATTCATGGGGTTGAAGAGCCGCCACTTGGCGTTGCGTCATCTCGCTCTGGCAGGAAAGGTCGTCGTCATTGACGAGGCCCACGCATATGACACCTACATGAACTCCTACCTGGACAGGGCGTTGTCGTGGCTGGGCGCCTACCGCGTTCCCGTTGTGGTGTTGTCGGCGACGCTGCCCGCCGGACGCCGCCGTGAGCTTGTCGAGGCGTATGCGGGAGCGGTGGGTAGCAGTGAAGAGCTCGCCTCGGTCGAGAACGCTCAGGGGTATCCGCTGCTGACAGCGGTCGAACCTGGTCGGCAGGTCCTGACCGAAGTGGTTGCCCCATCCGGCCGTGAGACCAGAGTGCATCTTGAGCGGCTGAACGATGACCTGAACGAACTCAGTGACACGCTGGAAGAAAAGCTTGTAGAGGGTGGATGTGCCCTGATCGTCCGCAACACCGTTGATCGCGTCATGGAAACCGCAGCGTATTTACGACAGCGGTTCGGCGAGGGCAAGGTCAGCGTAGCCCACGCTCGTTTCGTCGACCTCGATCGTGCGGATAAGGACGCTGATCTGCTGGCACGCTTCGGCCCGCCCGAGACGAGTGCGGCTCACCGCCCCAGGGACATGCACATCGTGGTGGCAAGTCAGGTCGCTGAGCAGTCGCTTGATATTGATTTCGATCTCCTGGTCTCAGACCTGTGTCCGATCGACCTGCTGCTTCAGCGGATGGGGCGCCTGCATCGACATGTGCGAGGCGAAGGACAGGGGGATCGCCCATCCCGGTTGCGGACACCTCAATGTCTTTTGATGGGCGCCGACTGGGACTCCACTCCAGTTGAGCCAGTGAAAGGCTCCAAGCGGGTCTACCGGATGTATCCCCTGCTGCGATCGGCCGCCGTTTTGGAGCCGTACCTATCTGGAACTGCTGGCACAGGGCATGTGGTGCGGTTGCCTCAGGACATCAACCCGTTGGTGCAAGCCGCATACGGGGGCGGTCCGGTCGGACCGCCGCAGTGGCAGGAGGCACTGCAGAGAGCCGGAAGGGAACACGACCTGTATCAGGCGACACAGGATGGCAAGGCACACGACTTCCAGATCAATGCTGTCGGGAAGGCGGGGCGCGCCTTGGTCGGGTGGATCGACGCCGGGGTTGGGGACGCCGATGACTCACGCCGCGGTCATGCTCAGGTCCGGGACAGTCCCGAGACGCTGGAGGTACTGGTCGTTCAGCGACTCGCAGACGGCACCCTGGCGACACTGCGTCATCTGAGCAATGGGCGCGGTGGATTGGAGTTGCCGACAGATTCGACGCCGGAGCCCAACCTCGCGCGCATCGTCGCTTCCTGCAGTTTGCGCCTGCCCTTCCACTTCTCCTTCCCCAGGGTTCTGGACCGGGCGATCGATGAGTTGGAGAAGGAGTATGTCGCTGCCTGGCAGAACAAAGACTGCCACTGGCTGGCGGGGGAGCTGATCTTGGTGCTGGACGAGAATTGTCGTACCCGGTTGGCAGGCTACGACCTGCACTACACGCCGGAAGATGGCCTGGAGGTAGCACGTGCCGAGTGACTCCGCGATTCCGTCGTTCGATCTGACCTGCCGGCAGTGGCTGCCGGTGCAGCATGTCGACGGTAGCGAGGAGGAGCTGTCCCTGCGCGAAGTGTTTACCCAGGCCGCTGACCTCCGGCGATTGGTGGGAGACGTTCCGACGCAGGAGTTCGTGCTCATACGCCTGCTGCTGGCGATCGTTCACGATGCCATCGACGGACCACAGGACATTGAAGAGTGGCAGGAGATGTGGGACGGGGGGCTGCCGCTCGATCGCATCACCGACTATCTGAATCAGCACCGTGAACGGTTGGATCTGCTGCACCCCGAGCAGCCCTTCTTCCAGACTCCCGGCCTGCGCGCGACCTCAGGCGAGATCGCCAGCCTGGATCGGCTGGTAGCAGATGTGCCGAACGGAGCACCGTACTTCACGATGCGTGCACGTGGCGCTGAGAGGCTCAGCTTCGCCGAGGCGGCCCGTTGGCTGGTGCACGCCCACGCCTTCGACACCTCCGGCATCAAGACGGGCGTGGTCGGCGATCCGCGAGTCAAGGGGGGCCGGGCATATCCGCAAGGAGTGGCATGGGCAGGAACACTGGGAGGCGTCCTGGTGGAGGGGCACAACCTGCGAGAGACCCTACTGCTCAACCTGATCGCCTTCGACACCCACAACTTGCGTACTGTCCCTGAGAAGGATGTGCCCGCATGGCGGCGGCAGCCGGATGGACCCGGGCAGATGGACGCACTGAAACTGAGCACGCGACCGGCCGGGATACGCGACCTCTACACCTGGCAATCACGGCGTGCCCGGCTCGTCCACGACGGCGACAGTGTCCTTGGGGTGGTGCTCACTTACGGCGATCCGCTCTCCCCCGTCAACAGGCACCAGCATGAGCCGATGACCGGCTGGCGCCGTAGCCCTGCACAAGAGAAGAAGCTCGGCCTGGCCCAGGCATATATGCCTCGGGAACACGATCCCAGTCGGAGCGCCTGGCGAGGGCTCGGTGCATTGATCGCCGGCCGCGCTGCTGGAGCCGATCAGCGGGGGGAGGCGGCGGAGTTCGTACGGCCACGCATTCTCGACTGGGTGGCCCGTCTGACAGTGGAAAGCGAGTTGCCACCGGACTTCCTGATCCGCGCTCGGCTGTTCGGCGCGGTTTACGGCACGCAGCAGTCCGTCATTGACGAGCTCACTGATGACGCTGTGACCATGCCGGTCGTCCTGTTGTACGACCGACACCATGGTCTTGGCCAGTGTGCGATCGATGCAGCCAGTGATGCCGAGGGCGCGGTGGCCGCACTGGGGGATCTGGCGTTCGACCTGACGCGGGCCTCCGGCGCGGAAACCGAGTCAGCAAAGGCCGAGGCCCGCCATCTCGGCTTCAGCTCCCTCGACGGACCGTTCCGCACGTGGCTGGGGCGCCTCCGGGACGGTGATGATGCCGAAGGGCAGCGGTCAGCGTGGCAGCGACAAGCCCATCAGATCATCAGCCAGCTGGGGGACGACCTCCTGCGTGAGGCCGGAGATGCGGCCTGGCAAGGGCGTGTGATCGAAACGAGGAAAGGTCAGGAGTTCTGGCTGACCGATTCCCAAGCTCGTCTGGTTTTCCGCGGTCGGCTGCGTTCGGCGTTGCCGTTGGCCGGAGTGCGAGAACCAGTGCCCGATCTCTCCCATGGCGATCAGCTCGAAGACGTGGAGGCGCACTCATGATTTCAGCTCCTTCCTCCAACCGGCGTGCAGTGGCCGATCTTGTCGCAGAGATCGCCGAGGAGTACATCAGTGAGCTGCAGCGGGGATATCTCGCCGAGCGCAGCCAAGCTGTCGCCACTCTGGCGCAGCTCAGACGCGGTGCGGGCAAGCTGCCGGAGGAAGTGCCCGAGCTGTGGGGCATGGCTGGTACGGAGCGCCTGTATGCCGAGCAGGAGCTGTCATCAAGAGAGTCCGAGATGGCCGAGGCCGGGCTGTTTCTAGCAGTCACCCTTTACGCCTTGCACCAGCAGTCGCGTCCCAAGCAGGGCATGCACCGCAGCGGTGTCGAACTGGGCGCCGCCGTGCGCCGGCTCATGCCCGGTGGTGCTCTGGACGAGCCGATCAGGCGCCGTTTCGTTCGAGTCGGAACCGCTGGCACCCGTCAGGCACTCGCCTATCGGCTGCGCGAGGTCATCACCCTGCTTCGCGGGCAGTCGATCCCTCTTGATTACGCGCTCCTCGCCCAGCAGCTCTACCGCGCGCAGCTTCCAGATGGAATGCGCCAGGTACGTCAGAGATGGGGCCGTAGCTTCCACGCCTACCGTCCCGCCGACCAGCCCTCCGACACCAGCCCAGTTCACCCTGCATCCCCCGAGAAGGACAGCTGATGACCCGAACCGTCCTCGAGCTTCATGTCCTGCAGACCGTTCCGCCGAGCTGCCTCAACCGCGACGACACCGGGACACCGAAGACCGCCGTCTACGGCGGCGTACGTCGCGCCCGAGTCTCGAGCCAGGCGTGGAAGCGCGCCACCCGGCGCAGCTTTCACGACCTGCTCGACCCCAGCGAGCTTGGGGTACGCACGCGCAAGGTGGCCGAGCTGCTCGCGGAGCGGATTAACCGGTTGGACGGAACGATCGAGCAGGCAGAGGCGTGGACGCTGGCCGCCGAGACCATCCAGGTCGCGACCGGCTCCAAGATCGAGACGCCCAAGCGCAACGCCAAGAGCAAGTCGGAGGCCGAGCCTGCGCCGGAGTCGAAGTACTTGATGTTCCTCAGCGCCCACCAGCTGGACGGTCTGGCTGAGCTCGCGGTCAAGGCGCGCGGTGCGGGCAAGGACTTCTTCAAGGACAGGGCGGTCAAGGAGCAGGCCAAGCAGATTGCCAACGGTCGACACTCGGTCGACATCGCGCTGTTCGGCCGCATGGTCGCCGATGGCGCAGACATCAACGTCGACGCCGCGGCGCAGGTCGCGCACGCCATCAGCGTCCATCAGGTGGAGAACGAGTCCGACTACTACACGGCGGTCGACGACTACAAGAGCAGAGAGACCGACGACCTGGGCGCCGGAATGATCGGCACAGTGGAGTTCAACTCCGCCACTCTCTACCGCTACGCCGCCGTCGATGTCGATCTGCTTCGCAGGAACCTTGGCAAGGGACTTCGCGATGACGAACCTCTCACACAGCCCGTCCGCCGGGCCGTGGAGGCGTTCGTGCAGAGCTTCCTCACCTCCCTGCCGACCGGGAAGATCAACACCTTCGGTAACCACACCCTCCCCGACGCAGTAGTGGTCAAGGTGCGTTCAGCCCGCCCCATCAATTTCGTCGGCGCCTTCGAGGAACCGTGCCGGGCCGAGCCGGAGACCGGCGGGCACCTGTTGCAGGCATCGCAAGCATTGGCTGCCTACATTCCCGAGGTCGAGCAGGCGTACGGCCTCCACTCCGACGCCCCGAGCTGGGTGCTGCGTGTCGGTAAGAACACCGAGGCGCTGTCGGCCCTCGGCGTCGAGGTGTCGCTACCCGAACTCGTTCCGGCGATCGGCGAGGAGATCATGCGCCGGCAGGATGGGGCATGAGCGTCCTGCTGATGCAGTTGGCCGGCCCTCTGCAGTCTTGGGGGGCCTCCTCTCGTTTCGCGCGCCGCTCCACCGAGGCTGCGCCCACCAAGAGCGCCGTGGTGGGGCTGCTCGCCGCGGCGCAGGGACGCGAGCGGACCGACGATCTCGCCGACCTCGGTGCGTTGCGCTTCGGGGTCCGCATAGATCAGCCCGGCACGGTGCTGCGCGACTTTCAGACGGCACATCACTTCGTGGGGGGAGAGGCGATGCCGGTCTCGGAGCGGTTCTACCTGGCTGATGCAGTCTTCGTGGCCGGAGTGGAAGGCGACGGAGACCTGATCGACCAACTGCACCACGCGCTGCTCGCCCCTGTCTTCCTGCCCTACCTGGGGCGACGTTCATGTCCACCGGCTCGCTCGATAGCGATAGGCGTCGACCATGACCACGCGCTGGAGCAGGTCCTTCGGCGGCAGGAATGGCAGGCAGCTGGTTGGTATCAGCGTCGCAGACGCAAGGAACAGCAGATCGAGCTGGAGATTTTCCTTGAGGCGACGCCCGAGGACGGTCCGGTCGACAGCCTGCGCGACCAACCGATCAGCTTCGACCCGCTGCACCGCAGGTATGCACTACGCGGAGTCCGTCGTACCAGTGAGAGGGTGGCCAACCCGGCTGCCACGCGCCCTGACCATGACCCAACCTCCGTGCTGGGAGGTGCCTGATGTACCTGACCCGTTTTCGTCTGAACACGGCACGTCTAGGCGCTCGTCGCCTGTTGTCCTCCCCGCAGATGTTGCACGCAGGGGTGTTGTCCTCGTTCGCCGAATTGCCTCCGGCGGGGGAGCACGCACCTCGGGTGCTGTGGAGGGTCGACCGTAACAGCAAAGCCGAGACCTGCCTCTACATGGTCGGGCCCGACAAACCTGATCTCACTCACCTGGTCGAGCAGGCGGGTTGGCCAGAGACCGGACGGTGGCAGACCTACGACTACGAGCCCTTCCTGGCACGTCTGGCAGCGGGGGATCGGTGGGCATTTCGGCTCACCGCCAACCCGGTCCACACTGCCCGTCGTAATGATGAGGAGCCCACCAAGGTCACGGCTCACGTCGGGCTTCGGCACCAATTGGGCTGGCTCCTCAAGCGCCAGGACAGCGCGGGATTCAAGGTGCTGGAAAAGCCCGTCGAACGGCAACTCGTCCCCGGCCAGGATCAGCATGAGGTGATCGTCCATGATCGCCGGCAACTCACCTTCAAGAAGAGTGGGCAACAGAAACCCGTCACGCTGGTCACCGTGACCTTTGACGGGCGCCTGGAGGTCACTGATCCGGACGCGCTACGACGGACCCTCACCATGGGGCTCGGTAGAGCGAAGGCGTATGGGTGTGGCCTCATGACGCTGGCGGAGGCATAGCCATGGCCACCGTGGGGCAGCGCGGCGCCTCCTCACCCCGCGAACTCACCCGCATGGGGGACCGGATCTCGTTCATCTACTTGGAGCGCTGCATTCTGCACCGGGAAGACAACGCGATCACCGCCGAAGACGCTCAGGGCATCACACACATACCGTCCGCCACGATCGGCACGCTGCTGCTAGGCCCCGGCACACGCGTGACCCATCAGGCGATGAGCGTGCTGGGCGAATGCGGCGCGGGAGTGGTGTGGGTGGGGGAGCAGGGCGTCCGCTTCTACTCCGGTGGTCGGTCCCTCAACCGCTCTTCCTCCATGGTCGAGGCGCAGGCGACCAAGTGGGCGAACCGCCGCGCTCGACTTGAGGTGGCGCGGGAGATGTACCGCATGCGCTTCCCAGGTGAAGATCCGGATCGCTTCACGCGGCACGAGCTCCTTGGCCGGGAAGGGCACAGGGTCAAGGAGTGCTACCGCAGACACGCAGCCAGGGTGGATCTCCCCTGGAACGGCAGGGTCTACGCGCCTGGAGATTTCAGCGCCACGGACCCGCTCAACCAAGCAATCACTGCGGCTGCTCAGTGCATGTACGGCATCGCGCAGACTACGGTCACTGCCTTGGGGTGTGCCCCTGGCCTCGGGTTCATTCATTCTGGACATGAACTGGCCTTCGTGCTCGATATCGCGGACCTCTACAAGACGGAAATCGCCATCCCCATCGCCTTCGACGTGGCCGCCGAAGATCCGGAGGATGTCGGGTCTCGTACTCGCAGGTCAATCCGCGATCACGTCAACAAAGTCGGCCTGTTGAAGCGATGCGTTGAGGACATCAAGCACCTGCTGCTGAGCGATGGTGTCACTGATGCCGTGCCGGAGGATCAGGATCGCGTCACCTTGCAGAGTGACCACGGGGTCGAATTGGAATCGGGGCACAACTTCGCCAACGACTTCGTCGACGAGGTGCCCTGGTGATGGTCATCGTGCTCACGCGTTGTCCCGCTGGGCTGCGCGGCTTCCTGACGCGTTGGCTGATGGAAATCTCGCCTGGGGTGTTCATCGGCGGTCCGACTGCGCGCATCCGGGAAGCGTTGTGGCTGGAGGTTCAGCAGTACGCGGATACCGGCCGGGCACTACTGGCCTACAGCACCAACAACGAGCAGGGGTTCGCCTTCGAGACCCACGACCACAAGTGGCATCCCATCGATCACGATGGCCTTGTCCTGATACGTCGGCCGAAGGATCGTCCCACCACCTCAGCAGCTGCACCTCCGGCCGGATGGAGCAACGCATCAAAACGACGACGCTATGGGCAGCGTTGATCGACGGCATTCCGTCTGGCGGCTTCATGCAGCGTCCTAGCAGTGTTCTTGTTCTCCGCACGCCAGCCCGCCGGGTGTCTCAAATGTCCGAGTTCTCGGAAGTGCTCAATTTGGGTGTTAGTGACGGCTAACGATGCAGGTCATCGAGTGTGCTCCCCGCGCACGCGGGGATGGTCCCCTGCGTCGCCATGGTATCCCCATGACCACGGGGTGCTCCCCGCGCACGCGGGGATGGTCCCCGTCCGGGTACGCCTCCGCGAACGCCTCCGGGGTGCTCCCCGCGCACGCGGGGATGGTCCCGCGGCCAGGGTCAGGAGTTTCCCGTCCCGCCGAGTGCTCCCCGCGCACGCGGGGATGGTCCCGCGGCCATGCGCGCGAACCCCATCGGAATCGTGTGCTCCCCGCGCACGCGGGGATGGTCCCGAGATCCTTGGAACCTTGTTCTCGAAGTCTGGGTGCTCCCCGCGCACGCGGGGATGGTCCCGGAGCAGCGGGTAACGCGGCGAGGTGGCGGCTGTGCTCCCCGCGCACGCGGGGATGGTCCCGGAGCAGCGGGTAACGCGGCGAGGTGGCGGCTGTGCTCCCCGCGCACGCGGGGATGGTCCCAATGCTCGCGTCCATGTTGCCGGTACGGGTCTGTGCTCCCCGCGCACGCGGGGATGGTCCCGGCACGGTGCTCGACCACCGCGGCTTCTACCGGTGCTCCCCGCGCACGCGGGGATGGTCCCAACCGTCGGCCCATTCGGGTGACGTGGAGCCGGTGCTCCCCGCGCACGCGGGGATGGTCCCGGCAAGGCGGACGGCGAGACCCTACGTCAGCTGTGCTCCCCGCGCACGCGGGGATGGTCCCCGCCCGGCGGGACTCATGACCCCGCGCCCTACGTGCTCCCCGCGCACGCGGGGATGGTCCCCGGCCTGGGGATCGCCATCACAGAAGACCAGGGTGCTCCCCGCGCACGCGGGGATGGTCCCGAATGGAGTCCTGTGGCGACAGGGCAGCGTTAGTGCTCCCCGCACACGCGGGGATGGTCCCACCGTTGGGCGGGGCTAGCACCGACAGGGCACGTGCTCCCCGCGCACGCGGGGATGGTCCCATCCCGCGCACTGGCGGTCCGAAGGGCGGGCCGTGCTCCCCGCGCACGCGGGGATGGTCCCCACACGCCGAGGTAGGCGTGCGCCGCCACCGCGTGCTCCCCGCGCACGCGGGGATGGTCCCATCGGCCTCAAATTCCAGGGCGGGAGTTCCGGGTGCTCCCCGCGCACGCGGGGATGGTCCCGGAAGCACGCGCGCGCAGACTTCGGCGTGCTGGTGCTCCCCGCGCACGCGGGGATGGTCCCGCCTGTCACGGTGCGGTCTGCTTCGATGACACGTGCTCCCCGCGCACGCGGGGATGGTCCCGCCAAGGCGGCCTACTACGAGGCAATGACGCTGTGCTCCCCGCGCACGCGGGGATGGTCCCCCAGGGCGCGCCCGTCTGAGCAAAGGAACACAGTGCTCCCCGCGCACGCGGGGATGGTCCCGGGACGAGCCCGTTCTCCATCCGGCTGATCTTGGTGCTCCCCGCGCACGCGGGGATGGTCCCCAGGACGAGATCTACCTGGCTGACCGCCTGGAGTGCTCCCCGCGCACGCGGGGATGGTCCCACGCGGGGGAACGCCAGGAGGCGTCCGCCGGTGTGCTCCCCGCGCACGCGGGGATGGTCCCCGCCGGCGGCGGCCGAGCAGACAGAGACCAACGTGCTCCCCGCGCACGCGGGGATGGTCCCAAGAAGCGCGAGGCCGGCCGCGAGCTGATCATGTGCTCCCCGCGCACGCGGGGATGGTCCCGAGATCGCTGTCCCGTTGAGCAGGAACAGCAGGTGCTCCCCGCGCACGCGGGGATGGTCCCGAGCGAGTGAAGACCAAAGCGCGCGAGATCAAGTGCTCCCCGCGCACGCGGGGATGGTCCCTTTCCGTCGTCCCCTACCTTGCTCGCGTTGGCGTGCTCCCCGCGCACGCGGGGATGGTCCCGCGATGGCCAGGTACTGGGCAACGGTCGTCAGGTGCTCCCCGCGCACGCGGGGATGGTCCCAGCCCGTACGCCGGATCGCTGCTGGTCAAGCTGTGCTCCCCGCGCACGCGGGGATGGTCCCACCCGCCTCCAGGCCCTTGCCACCGAGCGAGAGTGCTCCCCGCGCACGCGGGGATGGTCCCCAGCACCCCAACTGGCAGCGCGGGGTGAGCGAGTGCTCCCCGCGCACGCGGGGATGGTCCCTACGACGCGGTCTGCCCGAACGGGGACAGGGCGTGCTCCCCGCGCACGCGGGGATGGTCCCCAGCACCCCAACTGGCAGCGCGGGGTGAGCGAGTGCTCCCCGCGCACGCGGGGATGGTCCCTACGACGCGGTCTGCCCGAACGGGGACAGGGCGTGCTCCCCGCGCACGCGGGGATGGTCCCCAGCCAAACGCCATGCCGTCTCTTCGGTCTATGTGCTCCCCGCGCACGCGGGGATGGTCCCGTCAGCGGCCACGCTCAAACCTGCGGAGGGACGTGCTCCCTGCGCACGCGGGGATGGTCCCATGCGGTCCGTGTGCGGCTACAACGGCCACATGTGCTCCCTGCGCACGCGGGGATGGTCCCCAGGCCGTCTTCAAGGACGGCGCCGGCCGGTGGTGCTCCCCGCGCACGCGGGGATGGTCCCGAGACAGCCACACCCGCCCCCTAGACGATCACTGTGCTCCCCGCGCACGCGGGGATGGTCCCGATCTTGAGCGGCCGAGAGAGCCGAAGGCTCGGTGCTCCCCGCGCACGCGGGTCCCACCCGCCTCCAGGCCCTTGCCACCGAGCGAGAGTGCTCCCCGCGCACGCGGGGATGGTCCCCGCCACAGACCTGTCACCCCAACTTGGGGATGGTGCTCCCCGCGCACGCGGGGATGGTCCCGCGTACGGGCCGCCGTACAACCGCATCGAGATGTGCTCCCCGCGCACGCGGGGATGGTCCCTGCTGGCCAGCCTCCAGCCGTACGCGGAGCGGGTGCTCCCCGCACATGCGGGGATGGTCCCAATCAAGCAACGTAACAGCACCCTGACAGATCGTGCTCCCCGCGCACGCGGGGATGGTCCCGTAAGAATCTAAGAACATAAGAACGTGTCGCTGTGCTCCCCGCGCACGCGGGGATGGTCCCCGCCGGAGGCCCCATGGGGCAGATCACCAGGTGCGCTCCCCGCGCACGCGAGGATGGTCCCAACGACGCCGATACCGCCTGGGTGACCAAGGGGTGCCCCCGCGCACGCGGGGATGGTCCCAGGTCCTCGGACTTGTTCACGCCTTCCTGCTGGTGCTCCCCGCGCACGCGGGGATGGTTCCTCCGCCACGGCGGACACGTTCGCGCTGGCCGAGTGCTCCCCGTGCGCGCGGGGATGGTCCCAGCGCGGGCGTTGGCCGCCTGCCCGCTGGTCAGTGCTCCCCGCGCGCAGGGGGATGGTCCCGACGCGCGGGCGGCACGCAAGGAAGTTCTGAGGTGCTCGCATGATGGCTGCCCTTCGCATGCCTCACCCAGCGATTGGGCCCGCAGATCGGTAGCGGACGAATCTCCTGCTCGTCGATTCTCGGACGCGCTGGGACGGGCAACGGACAGCGGTTCGGGGAGCCAGAGAAGGGAGCCAACGCCCGCCGACCAAGACCGACATCACGAGACGGGCAGTGACGATGGGGCAGGTGGAAGGCTCCCCGTTCGACTCCTTCAGACCATGTCAGACCCTGTTCCCCTGCCGTCGCGTCAAGGTCAAGCCGGTGGGGTTCCGGATCGCGAGGGTGAACGGTCCGAGGAACGTGTGGTTGGGGCCGTTCGTCGCTGGCCGGCGAGGGGAAATCGTCCGGCCACGGCCCCGCGGTGTTGGGCGGGGTCGTGGCCGTGGTCGTTCCAGGGAGGGGTGCGTCTCACATCGAGGCGGCGCCGGAGGCGAGGGCGACGATGCCGACGACGGTCATCAGGAGCGTCGTGCCGGGGTGCATGGTGATCGAGATGCGGATGTCCTGCTTCTTCCAGGCGAGCCAGACGCCCGGGTAGAGGAAGACGAGCTTCGACAGGACGGTCCAGGGGGCCCAGAAGTGGTACACGGAGAAGAGGAGGGTGTTGAAGATCGGGGCCCACTTGCCGAGCTGCGGCAGGCGGGGCAGCAGGAAGCCGCGGAAGTAGTACTCCTCGATCAGCGGCAGGGTGAAGCCGGTGAACGGCCCGCAGACGAGCAGCGTGGTGAGCACGACCGCCTGCGGGTAGCCCTGGAGGTAGGTGGTGCCGCCGGGGCCGGCGCCCTGGTAGTCCACCCAGGTGAAGAACCAGTCGTAGACGAGGTTGTCCAGCGGGGTCAGCGAGAGCGAGACGACGGTCATCCACACGAGGCACGCGCCCCCGAGCCACATGACCTTGCCACGCGAGAGCGGCTTGTCGCGGTAGCGGACGACGCCCTTCATCGTGAAGCGGCCGGTCTGCTTCTTGCCCAGCCACAGCAGGAACAGCTGGATCGGGAAGAGCACGATCGCGAGGGCCATGGCCCAGGCCGCGAAGATCGGCGCCCCCATCGCCCGCACCAGCGGGGCGGCGACGAACGCGTACACGGCGACGATGGCCGCGCCGGGCACCAGGTGCAGTGCGATGGAGAGCGGGACGGAGTGACGGTCCGCGAGGAGCTTCGCGACGAAGCCTGTCGGGTGTGCGCCGGCCGGGGGCCGCGTTGCTGTGTCCATGCCGGCAATCGTGGCCGGGCGGCCCGACACGGCCCTGACATCGTTCTGACACGGCTTCGGGCGCCGTGAAAGGCGCAGGTCACAAGGGGGTGGCGGAGGAGGCGCTCACGGTTCGAGCCGCCACAGTGCGGGTCTGATGTCCTCGTCCCATGGCCCGGAGCCGATGCCGCCGAGCGCGTAGAGGGCGCCGCCCGGTGAGCCGGCCAGATCCCTGATCACCGGCACCCCCTTGTCGACGGGCGCCCGCTCGCGGGTCCAGCGTCCGTCCGACAGGTGCCACAACAGGCCGAGCTCGGTGGCCGCCCACAGCCCGCCCCGGCCGTCGGCCACCGCGTCCACGAACGGGTCCGGCCGGCCGCCCGCCGGCCCCCACCGGCAGCTCCACCGGCCGGCGACGTTGCGCATCAGCACGCTCCTGGAGATCATGACGTCCTCCTGGTCCACGGGTTCGTGCTCGCCCCAGCTGTACGTGCCCACGACCCAGAACTCCTCCGGCCCGGTTTGCGCCACACCCGCGATCCGCGTGGAGGGTTTGTCCGGGTGGATGGCCTCGGTGCCCGGAGGCAGGGTCATCCCGTCGGGAAGGGGGACGGCCTGCCAGCCCTGGTCCGTCCATCTCGACAGCTGGATCTCCACCTCCTCGTCCGGGTCGGGGGAGGCGATCACCCATGGATCCTCGGTGCTGCCCGACAGCTTGTCGCTGTAGGAGTGCAGGGGCGCGGTCTGCCAGGCCGTGCCGCTCCAGCGCATCGCGCGGTCGCCGAGCAGCACCCAGGCTCCCTGCGCCGCCAGCTCCTCGCCGCTGACGGGCGGCACGCCCAGGTCCACCGGCCGGCTTTGCCACGCCCGGCCGTCCCAGGTGGACACGACGTAGTTCGCCGGCGAGTCGTCGGGGGACCCGCTCTGGACGATCACCCAGGCCCTGTCGGCCGCCGCGGCCCCCAGCCTGACCAGGGGATCCTCTCCGGCCGGGAACGCGGGGAGGTCCTGCCAGGACGAGCCGGTCCACCGCACCGGCCTCTGGGTGGGGCCCCTCCCTCGAAGAGCCCAGAGCGTGCCGTCCGGGGTGACCGTCGCCTGGTCGAGTTCGCCCTCTTCCGTTCCCGCCGAGGCCAGTCGCCAGGTCGAGCGGGGGAGGGTGGCGGGGTTCAGCTGGTCGACCGTTCTGCCGGGGGACGGGCAGGTGCCGGTGAGGTTGGTCATCGGCGGTCCCAGCCGGTCGGTCAGCACGTCCAGCTTGGGGGACGCGGACGGGGACGGGGTGGCCGTGGACGCCGGTGGCGCGGGCCTGACCGTCGCGCAGGCCGCGAGCAAGAGGACACCGGCCAATGGGGCCAACCGCCGCACCATGGTCTGGGTTCGTAACCGCTTCTCCATACGTTGTGGGAGTCGTCGGAGCCGAAGATGGTTCAGGCGGGCAGGCTCGCGGGCCAGCGGCCGGTGGTCTTGGCGGCCTCGATCGCGGCGTGGCCCGCCGGGCGCATGCGCCCGGCGGCCGTGAGCGCCTCGGCCCTGGCGACGTTGATGCGGGACCAGGGGCTGCGGCGGGTGCGGGGCGAGTAGCGCTGCAGGTAGTAGTCGCCGTCGAACGCCCTGCGGTGGCTGTCGATCCAGCCGTGGCACAGCGCCTCGTCGAGGGCCTCGTCGAGGGTGACGCTGGTGGCGTCGCTGTTCTTCTTGGCGATCAGCAGCCAGACGTCGGGGGCCGTCTCGTGATGCTCGGCGAGCCAGGCCTTCCAGGCGGTGGCGTCGTCCAGGAGCAGGGCGTCGTCGGTCATCGTGGTCAGCCCTTCCGGCCCGCGAGGACGTCCATGTAGTGGTGGTTGATCATGATGCCGAGGATGTTGCCGAACGGGTCGCGCACCGAGGCGGTGACGAACCCGGGGCCGCGCTCGGTCGGCTTGTCGAACGGGGTGGCGCCCATCTCCAGCAGCCGCTCCCAGGTCGCCTCAAGGTCGTCGACGGCCCAGTAGACGATCGCGCCGCCGTCCTCGGTGCTCCAGCCCTCCGGAGCGAACCGGGCGTCGATGATGCCGAGCTCGTGCTGGTAGTCGCCGACGCGGAACTCCACGTAGACCGGGTCGCCCTGCTCGGGACGCTGGAAGTAGGCCCGCATGCCGAGGAGGTCGGCGTACCAGTCGCGGGCGGCGGCGACGTTCTGGGCGTAGAAGCTGATGGTGGTGAGTCCGCGGAGCATGTTCTCTGCGCCTTCCGGTCGGTGGCTTGTGAGAACCATGCTGCCAGCCAAAGTGCTCATCGAATGAGCACTTTTTCTGGCATCGTGGGAAACATGAGAGCGGATCGACTGGTGGCCGTCCTGCTGCTGATGCAGGCGCGCGGGCGGGTGACGGCGGCGGACATCGCCGCCGAGATGGAGGTGTCGGTCGCGACGGCCCGCCGTGACCTGGAGGCTCTGTCGGCCGCGGGCATCCCCGTCTACCCGCAGGCCGGGCGGGGCGGCGGCTGGGCCCTGCTCGGCGGCGCCCGTACCGACCTGTCCGGGCTCAAGGCCTCCGAGGCCAGGGCGCTGTTCCTGCTGCTCGGCCCGGCCGCCGCGATCGCGCCGGAGGCCAAGGCGGCGCTGCGCAAGCTCGTGCGCGCGCTGCCGTCGACGTTCCGGCAGGAGGCCGAGGCGGCGGCGGACGCGGTCGTGGTCGATCCGGCCCGCTGGGGCGAGCATCGCCGCACGCGTCCCGCGCTCGTCAATCTGCTGGAGGACGCGGTGGTCCGGCGCCGGGCGGTCCGGCTCACCTACTCGGGACGGGAGCGTGTCGTCGCCCCGTACGGCCTCGTCGACAAGGACGACACCTGGTACCTGATCGCCGGAACCCCCGACGGGCGGCGGACCTTCCGCGTCGACCGGGTCACCGACGCCGAGGTCACGGAGGAACCGGCCGACCGTCCGGCGAACTTCGACCTCGCGGCGGCCTGGGACGACGTCGTCACCGCGATGGAGGCGCGGCGCGCGACGACCACCGCCACCGCCACCATCGAGGCCCGCTACCTGCGCGTTCTGCGCGACCGCTTCGGCCGCCACTGCGAGGTGCTCCCCGACGGGGGCCAGGGCGAGCGGGTCCGGGTCGCGCTCACGGCGCCGACCGCGCTGGACATCGCCCGCCAGCTCGCGGGCTGGGGCGACCTCGTCGTCGTGGAGGGCCCGCAGACCGTCCAGGACGAGCTGGCGAAGCTCGCCGCCCAGCTCACCACGTTGTACGCCCGCCAGGCCCGGTGACGCGGCCGGTTCAGGAGACGTACAACATCCAGTAGGGGGGCCTGGCGTAGATGCTGCTCGGACGGCAGGAAGCGGTCTTCCCGGCGGCGGTGTACGGGGCGGCCGCACGCGCGCACGCGTCCGACGTCGGGTGGACGCCCTCCTGGGAGACGGCTCCCTCGGCTGACGGCCGTCAGCGGCTGCGGACGAGGGCGAGCATCTCGTCCACCGACCCGGCCGGATCGCTGATCGGGAACTGCACCGCCCGGATGACCGCGTCGGGGTCGACCAGCAGGGTGAGGCGCTTGAAGCGGTCGACGCCGGCCGCGCGGAAGGTGGGCAGCAGCAGCCCGGCGGCGAGCCTGTCGTCCTGGTCGGACAGGAGGGGATAGGGCAAGCGGGCATGCGTGACGAAGGCCGCCAACTGGTCGGGGCGCTGGGTGCTCACGCCCCGGATCGCGGCGCCCGCCGCCTCGAAGTCGGCGAACCGTGACGCGTAGGTGAGGGCTTCCAGGGTGCAGCCCTTCGTGCCCGGGATGTCGGCCCAGCCGGGCGGGTAGTCGTGGGCGTCGGGGGCGAAGGCGCCGGGGAAGAAGTAGAGCACGGTCCAGACGCCGCCCGGCGCGTTGGGCGCGACCGGCTCGCCGTCGTGGCGTTCCAGCACGACGTCCGGCAGCCTCCGGTCGACCAGGTCGTGCACGCGGCGGCTTTCGGCGGAGCCGTCCTCGCTGGTCGCGGTGAGGGCGCCGTCGCCCATCACGTGCCGGGTGCCCCAATCCTGCAGGGCGATCAGCGTGGGCAGCAGACCCTCGCCCTTCGCCGTCAGGACGTAGTCGTGGCGCGGCGGGCGGGTGGAGTAGGGCCGCCGTTCGAGCACGCCGTGTTCGACGAGCTTGGCCAGGCGTTCGGCCAGGGCCCGGCGGCTGACGCCGAGCTCGCGCTGCAGGCCGTCGAAGCGGGTGGTGCCGCCGGCGATGTCACGGACGACCAGGAAAGTCCACCAGTCGCCGATGACGCCGAGGGCCTGCGCGATGCCGCAGTCGGAGTCGTGGAGATCGGCGCGCTTCACAGGCTCCAGTATAGTGCGTTCCAGTTTGGAACTTACTCGGTGAGGAGCGCCAGGATGGGGATCGACAGCGGAGGTGGCGCGGCCGTCTTCTGGCGGTGGTGGACGGCCGGCACGACCAGCGCGGTCGGCTCGGCGGTCAGCGCGGTGGCGCTGCCGCTGACGGCCCTGACGGTGCTCGACGCCTCCGCGTTCGAGATGGGCCTGATCGCCGCCGCCGGGTACGTCGCCTGGATCGTGATCGGCCTGCCCGCCGGGGTGCTGGTGCAGCGGCTCCCCATGCGAACGGTGCAGGTCGCCGCCGACCTGGCCCGCGCGGCGGCGGTCGCCTCCGTCCCGCTGGCCTGGTGGCTGGACCGGCTGACGGTCGTCCAGCTCGTGATCGTGGCGCTGGTGACCAGCTTCGCGAACGTGCTCTTCGACGTCGCCAACTCGACCTTCCTGCCGTCGATCGTGAGCAAGGAGCAACTGCAGTCGCGCAACAGCCTGACGTCCGGCACGCACGCCACCACGCAGCTCGGCGGGCCGTCGGTCGGGGGTCTCGTCGTCCAGGTGCTCGGTGCGGTGCCCACCCTCCTCGTGGACGCGGCCAGCTACCTCGTCTCGGCCCTGCTGCTGCGGACCCTGCCCGAACGCCGCCCCGAGACCGCCGACCGCCGGCCGCCGATGCGCGAGATGATCCGCGAAGGTTGGCGGTTCGTCGTCCGCCACCCGGTCATGGGCCCGTGCATGTGGGCCGCCACCGCGGTGAACACGGTCTGCGGGGCGCAGCACGCGCTCTACGCGCTCTACCTGGTCCGCGAGCTGCACGCCGAGCCCGGCCTCGTCGGCCTGCTGCTGGCGGTGGAGGGCGTCGGCACGCTGATCGGCGCGGCGTTGACGAGCCGGTTCACGTCCAGGTTCGGCACCGCCCGCACGCTGGTCGCCGCGGGCTTCGTGTCGGTGGCCGGGGCGCTCGTCATCCCTCTGGGCGGCGGCTGGCAGGGCTTCGCCGCGTTCGCCGTCGGCAACGTGGTGTTCGCCGCCGGGGTCGTGGTGCTCAGCGTGGTGACCCGGACGTACCGGCAGCTCGCCAGCCCGCCCGAGCTGCTGGCCCGGGTGATGGCCACGGTCCGCTTCGTCTCCTGGGGCGCGATCCCGGTCGGCGGGCTGGTCGCCGGAGTGGTCGCCGGGTTGCTCGGCGCCCGGGCCACCCTGTTGATCTTCGTCGTCGCGGCCGTCTGCGTGCCGCTGGTCCTGCTGGCGTCGCCGGTCCGGCGCCTGCGCGACCTCACCGACTTCGAGTGGAGCGAGGAGGCCGTCGGCTCGCGTGGTGTGCCGATCACATGATGATTCGCGGAAGTGGCGGTGACGTCATGGCGATCTTGCGGCGACAGGATCACACCATGAAGCGCATCCCCCTCTTTCTGTCCACCGTCGCGCTGTTGACGCTGGTCGCCACGCCGGCCCAGGCCGCCGCGCTCCGCCCGATCGTCGTGCAGCCCTATGCCGACCTCACCGAGGGCGTCACCGTCGCGCCGGACGGCACGATCTACGTCGGGCTGCTGACCAAGGGCGAGATCAGGAAGGTCGACAGCACGGGCACCGACAGCCTGCTGGCCGCCCTGCCCATCGGCGAAGGCAAGCTGAACGGCCTGGCCACCGACCGGCGCGGCAACGTCTACGCCGCGCTCAACTCCGGCCAGGCCGCCACCAACGGCATCTGGCGGATCACCTCGTACGGCGAGGCCGAGCTCTACGCCGCGCTGCCGATCGGCTTCGCCAACGGCCTCGCCTTCGGCCCGGACGACGCGCTCTACGTCACCGACACCTCGAACAGCGTGGTCTACCGCGTGGCCGACGGCAAGGCCGCGGTCTGGGCGAAGTCGTCCCTGCTCGTCGGCTCGGACGGCACCGGGGCGAACGGCATCGCCTGGCGTTCGGGCGCGTTCTACGTGGCCGTGTCCGACGAGGCGCAGATCGTCCGCATCCCGTACGGCAAGGGCGGCAAGGCCGGCGTGCCGACCGTGTACGTCAAGGACGCCAAGCTGGCCGGCGCCGACGGCCTGGCCTTCGACGTGCGCGGGCAGCTCTACGTGCCGAGCTACACGGGCAACACCCTCAGCATCGTCCGCACGGGCGGCGGTGTGGAGGTCCTGGCCGACAAGCTGGACAGCCCGGCCAGCCTGGCCTTCGACGGCAAGGCGCTCTACTTCGTCAACATCGGCGGCAACGGCGCGCCCAGCCTGATGAAGACCAAGGTCAAGCTTCCCGGCCAGCCGCTGCTGCGCGGCTGACCCCGTTCTCGCCGGCGCCGGCCGGCGGGCCGATCAGGTCGAGGAAGGCCGTGGCCGCCGCGGACGGGTGGGCGCCCCAGATCAGGTGCTCCACCCGGGCCGGGGCGTCGCCGAGCCGGACGAGGCCGAGGTTCGGGAAGCGGGGGGCGTAGGCGGCCGGGAGCAGGCCGACGCCGAGGCCGTGCCGGACGAGGTCGACCATGAAGTCGCCGGAGGTGACCTCGAAGGCGACCTCGCGGTGGACGCCGGCCGCCGCGAACGCCACGTCCGACTGGATGCGCCCGGCGTGACCGGCGCGGAAGTCGATGAACGGCTCGTCGGCCAGGCCGCGCAGGTCCGTCCGGCCACCGGCCAGCGGGTGGTCCGGCGCGACGATCGCGACCAGCTCGCCCCTGGCCAGCGGGCGGCTCTGGACGGCCTTCGGCTCCGCGCGGGGCGGCAGGCCCAGGAAGGCGACGTCCGTCTCGCCGCGCCGGACACGTTCGATCAGGTCCTCGCTGCCGGCGGAGATGAGCGTGATGCGCACCCGCGGGTGCAGGCGGCGGAACTCCTTCAGCACGACCGGCAGGTCCACGGCGGTGACCGTGGGGATCGCGCCGACGGCGAGCCGGCCGCGGATCTCCCCGCTGGCCGCGGCCACCTCCGTCCGCGCCCGCTCGGCGGCCTCCAGGCAGGCGCGGGCCGCGGGCAGGAACGCCTCTCCGGCCGTCGTCAGCCGTACGCGGCGGCTGGTGCGCTCGAACAGCCGGGCGCCCAGCTCCCGTTCCAGGGCGGCGATCTGGTGGCTGAGCGCCGACTGCACGACCCGGCAACGCTCGGCGGCCCGGGTGAAGTTGCTGGTCTCCGCGACGGCGAGGACGTACCTCAGCTGTTGAAGCTCCATCCATCAATCGTGCCACGCGATAGATCCCGATCAAAACTATGTGTTGGACTCATCGATCGGTTGTCGGCAGGCTTGACGCCATGACGCAAACTCTTACGACGCAGGCGACCCGCCCGGCCTTCAGGGCATGGGCGGGGGTCGCCGCGATCACCGCCAGCCTTTTCGTCTTTCTCACGACCGAGTTGATGCCGGTGGGCCTGCTGACCCCGCTCAGTGAGGATCTGGGCATCTCCGTGGGCGTCGCCGGGTTGATGGTGACGTTGCAGGGCGTGTCGGCCGGGCTGGGCGTGCCGTTCATCGTGGCCTGGTCGAGGCGGGTCAACCGGCGGGTGCTGCTGTCCGTCCTGCTGGTGGTGCTGGCCCTGGGGAACCTGGTGACGGGCATCGCGCCGAACTACACGGTGATCCTGACGGCACGGCTCCTGCTGGGCTTCGCCAGCGGCGTGTTCTGGGCCATCGGCGTGAGCATGGCGATGCGGCTCGTCCCGGAACGGCAGGCCAACCGGGCCGCCGCGGTCGTGATGTCGGGCATCTCGATCGCCACCGTGGTCGGCATCCCGCTCGGCACCTTCCTGGAGAGCCTCACCGACTGGCGCACCACGTTCCTCATCTGGAGCGGGCTGAGCGCGCTGGTGTTCCTGACGGTCGCCGCCCTGATCCCGTCGCTGCCGTCGGCGAACGCGGTCTCCGTCCGCGAGGTGTTCGGGCTCCCGCTGCGGAACGTGCCGCTGCGCACGGTGCTGTTCACGGTGGTGCTGTTCGTGCTCGGCCACTTCGGGGCCTACACCTTCGTCCGGCCCTTCCTGGAGGCCGGCACGGGCGCGTCCCCGCTGCTCGTCATGGGGGTGCTGATGGTGTTCGGCGTCGCCGGCGCGATCGGCAACTTCATCGCCGGGCACACCGTGACCCGCAGCCTGCGGGGCAGCTTCGTCACCGGCGCCGCGGGGCTCGTGGTGGCCATGCTGCTGCTGCTCGCCTTCGGCGACGGCGCCACCGGGGCGATCGTGGCGCTGGTGGTCTGGGGGCTGTCGTTCGGGGTCGTGCAGCTCGCCCAGGTCAACATGACGCTCGCCGCCGCGCCGGAGACCTTCGAGGCCGCCATGTCGCTCAACACGATGGCCTACAACACCTCCATCGCGCTCGGCGCGCTCTTCGGCGGGCTGTTCGCCGACCACCTCGGGGTCACCAGCGTCGTCTGGTTCGGCGTGGCGCTGACGGCGGCGTCGCTGCTGCTCAACCTGGCCACCGGCCGGCGGACCTCGCGGTCCGCCCAGCCGGTCGCGTGAAGGACGGGGACGCCTGCCTCACGGCAGTCGCCGCGCGGCGGTCGCCTCCCACGTCCGCAGGTACGATTCCGCGCCGCTCGCCAGGTCACGGACGATGTCCTGACCGGCGAGCAGACGCATGTCCTCGATCCAGTCGGGGACCAGGCCGTAGTTGGCCACGCCGTCCACGTTGACGTCCCAGACCCGTTGCCCGGTGCGCAGCCGGTCGAGCCGCACGCTCCCGTCGTAGGACGCGAACGGGTAGGTCACCGGGTTCGCGGCGTTGCCCGCGCGCGGGGCGGGCAGCCGGCCCATGCCGTTGACGTCCAGGCCGTAGCCGTAGCCGGGCACGTTGTACTGCTGCCGCAGTGGCGCCGTACGCCGCCACTCCGCGACGAAGTCCTGGGAGTTGTGGCCGTACTGGGTGATCATGCCGCCGAGTGCGTAGATGCGGGCGAAGAAGTTCGGGTCGGCCCAACTGTGCGAGGAGATCACGCCCGGGTAGCGGGCCGCCTCCAGCAGGCCGAGCGTCTGGGCCGCGGCCTTGACGCTCATGTGGTCGATCTCCACCAGCATGCCGCGCCGGATCAGCCCCTGCACCATGTACGTCCCGAGCGAGGTCAGCCCCCGGGTGTTGCAGTGCGGCGCCGGCGGATACAGCGGCAGCGAGACGCCCGGCGGCAGCAGCCGCGCGATCTGGTCGGGCAGCACGCCGGCCGGGTCGATGGTGTTGTCGTGCTCGGGCCCCGTGCAGGTGCGGGCCTGCCAGAACGAGCCGGTGGCCAGCAGGTTGCCGACGTTGACGATCGCGCCCTGGGTGCCGGAGTCGAAGCGCACGCCGCACAGCGCGTTGTCGTACTTGTGGCAGACGAACATGCTGCGCACGCCGAGCGCGTACATCTCGTCCAGGCCCCGGTCGATCTGGGCCTTCGTGCACTGGGGGATGCCGAAGATCTGCCGGCAGCCGAACGGCTCCGACGTCTCGATCCCGAGGACGACGGCCAGCTTGCCGGCCGCGGCCACGGTCCTGGCCTCGGCGGGGTCGTTCACGATGCGGAACCAGCCCCGTCCGGGGCCGCCCGACTCGGCGTCGATGTGGTCCTGCAGCTCGCGGGCCCGCTGGGCCTGGAGGCGGATGGAGGACATCTCGTCGCAGGAGTACTTCTTCAGCGGGTAGATCGCGCACAGCTGCCGGTTGGCCACCAGGTCGTTGACCAGCACCCGGAGCCCGCCCCGCCAGGCGCGCTCGACCCAGGTGTAGTACGCCTGCTGGTGGGTCAGCGAGTCGTTGGCCGGCCAGTCGCGGAAGGTGGGATAGCCCACCGGGTCGTGGGTGCCGGTGGGCTTGCCGGTCCTGGTGAAGTTCTCGTACCAGGCCAGCTCGCCGTTCGGGTAGTGGTCGGAGCAGTCGGTCAGCGCCTGCTCGATGCCGTCGGGGTCGAACGGCTCGCCGCACATGAGCTTGCCGCCGAACGCCTCGTACGAGAACAGGTGGCTGTGGCCGTCCACGAAGCCGCTTACAGCGGCGGCGGCGTGCGCGGCGGCGGTGGGGACGGACGGCGCGACCAGCGCGCCGGTCAGGAGAAGGACGGCTGCGGCCGCCCGGCGGGTGAGACGGTGGAACACGGGACCACCTCCCAGGCTGCGGTACCGGGGTCGCCGCAAGCATCCACCGCCGGAGGGCCCCCGGCAAGACCGAACATGAGCTGATCTCATCTAAATTCGCGACCGAAATGCCAGGCGGCCAGGTGGCGGAGGCAGGCGATGATCCGGGGCGCGGCCCGGCGGCGGTCGTCGTCCCATGAGTTTTCCGCATGGGAGCCGTTGAACCCTGTCCGCGCGGACCGGCGTACACCCTGACGACGAGAACCGAGCCAGAGGACGGCGATGGACAGTCAGGGATGGGGCGGCGGGCTGGCCCTCCGGCCGCGCGACTACCTGGGGATGGGTGAGCCGCTGGCCGACGTGGTCGCGGCGGCGGGGCCGTACGAGGGCGAGGAGCTGCACCGGCTCGCCCTCGGCACGGCCGCGACCATGGCCAGGCTGCATCTGACCGGGATCGCGGGGCTGCGGCTCGGGCCGCACAACGTGCTGGTCGGACCGCTCGGCGAGGCGTCGTTCGCACCCGGCCCGAGGAGCAGCGAGCTGCCGCCGGCCGACGTGCGCGAGTGGGCCGACGTGATCGTCTTCGCCGCCGCCGGGCACATGGAGGGCGGAACCGGCCTCGACCGGTTGCCGCCCGTGTTGCGCGCTCTGGTCGACCAGTGCCGCGCCCCGGACCCCGCCGCCCGGCCGGCGGCGATGGAGCTGGTGCGCGTGCTGCTCGGGCATTCGGCCTCCGCCCGGCACGCCTCGGTGCGCGAGCTGCTGCGCGAGGCCGAGGCGTGGGCCGGTCCGTACGAGCCGGCGCGTCCGGAGGCCCGGCCGCGAGCGGCGGGCCGGCACGGCCGCGTGTCATCAGCTGAATGATCATCTTTTACTGCCGAATCGGCAAACCTGGTGATTTATGCAAATCCCGTATCTTGTTCCTCGCCCGTGACTAGGGCAATAATTCAATATCAGTAGTTGTCTGGGCGACATTTCATGATGTACGCAGCGCGAGGAGTCGCCGCGTGAATCATCGTGTGACCGACGAAGCCATGGTCCGGGCCCTGTACCGCGAATACGGGTCCCCATTGATGGCCTTCGCCGTCCGGCTGACGGGCGGCGACCGGCGCTGGGCGGAGGACGTCGTCCAGGAGACGCTGGTGCGCGCCTGGCGCAACCTCGGGGACCTGCGGACCGACAACGGCTCGTTGATGCCCTGGCTGGCCACCGTGGCCCGCCGGGTCGTGATCGATGACCGGCGCCGGGCCGGCACGCGTCCCCTCGACACCGTGGAGGAGGTCCCCGAACGCGCGAACGCCGTGGCCGCCGAGGACGACCGCCTGCTGCGCGAGATCGTGGTGACCGACGCCATGCTCTCGCTCTCGCCGGCGCACCGCCAGGTGCTCACGGAGACCTTCCTGCGTGATCGCACGTTGCAGGAGGCCGCGGAGACGATCGGCGTGCCCGTGGGCACGGTGAAGTCCCGCGTGTACTACGCGATGCGGGCGTTACGCATCGCATTGGAGGAAAGGGGCGTGGGGCTCCCATGAACGAGGTGCACCACGAGGACGTCGCGGCGTACGCGCTGGGCCTCCTGGACGACGACGAGCGCAACGCCTTCGAGCGCCACCTGCACGGCTGCCCGAGCTGCGCCGGCGAGGTCGGCGCGTTCGCGGCCATGGGGGAGCTGATGCGCGGCGTCGACCCCGACGACCTGCGCGCCGAGCCGGACGAGTCCCCGGTCGAGTCGCTGATCGTCCGCCGGGCCGCCGTGGAACGCCGCCGCCGGACCCTCCACCGGGGGATCATGGCGGCCGCCGCGTGCTTCCTCGTCGCGACCGGCGTCTTCCTGGCCGTCAACGCGGCGGCCTCGGGCCCCGACCCCGACAGCGTGCACAGCCCCGCCCGCGCGCTGCTCATGACCGGCCGCACCTACCCGGTCAGCGACCCCGCGACCGGCGTGTCCGGCGTCGTCGGCGTCGAGGACAAGGGCTGGGGCACCCACGTGGCGCTGGAGCTCAAGGGCGTCAAGGGGCCGCTGAAGTGCCGCCTGGTGGCCTTCGGCGACGACGGCCGCTCGGAGACCGTGGCGAGCTGGGGCGTGCCCGACAAGGGGTACGGCGTCGCCGGCGCCCCCGACGCCCTGCTGCTGCACGGCGGCACCAGCCTGACCCAGGACGACCTGAACCACTTCACCATCGAGACCCTGGACGGCCGGATCCTCGCGACCGTCCAGGTGTGACCGCCTACCATCGAGCGATGCGCATCGACCTGCACAGCCACAGCACCGCCTCCGACGGCACGCAGCCGCCGGCCGACGTGGTGCGCCGCGCCCGCGAGCGTGGCCTCGACGTGCTCGCGCTGACCGACCACGACACCGTCGCCGGGCACCGCGCGGCCGTCGAGGCACTGCCCGAGGGCCTGACGCTGGTGCCGGGCATGGAGCTGTCGTGCCGGCGGGCCGGGCAGAGCATCCACCTGCTCGCCTACCTCTTCGACCCCGCCGACCCCGAGCTGCTGGCCGAGTGCGAGCTCATCCGGCAGGCCCGCGAGGAACGCGGCAGGCTGACCGTCGAGCGCCTGGTCGAGCTGGGCGTGCCGATCACCTGGGAGCAGGTGTCCACGCTGGCCGGCGGCAGCCCGGTCGGACGGCCACACATCGCCCGCGCCATGGTCGCCGCCGGGGCCGTGGCCGCGCCCGAGGAGGCGTTCACGGCCGAGTGGATCGGCACGGGCGGCCGCGCGCACGTCACCCGCTACGCCCTCGACCCGGTACGCGCGGTCCGTCTGGTGCGCGCCGCCGGCGGGGTGCCCGTGCTGGCCCACCCGAAGGCGGTCAGGCGCGGCGAGGCCGTGCCCGACGAGTGGATCGCCGAGCTGGCCGAGACCGGGCTCTTCGGCGTGGAGGCCGACCACCTCGACCACGACGACGAGGCCCGCGCCCACCTGCGCCGCCTCGCCGCCGGGCTCGGGCTGGAGGTCACCGGGTCGAGCGACGACCACGGCGAGCTGACCGGCCACCGGCTGGGCTGCGAGACGACCGCCCAGGAGGTCTACGAACGCCTGGTCGGCCAGGCGAAGGGCGCCGTGCCCGTCACGGCGCGGTGAAGGGGGCCGTGCCCGTCACGGCGCCGTGAAGTAGGTGGTGAACCAGTCGCGGGCGTGCTCGGCGACGCTCTCCAGCGCGCCGGGCTCCTCGAACAGGTGGGTCGCGCCGGGCACGACCGTCAGGCGGGTGTCGGCGCGCAGGTGCCGCTGAGCCTCCTCGTTCAGGTCCACCACGATCGGGTCCCGGCCGCCGACGATGAGCAGCGTGGGGGCGCGTACCGCGGCCAGCCGCCCGCCGGCCAGGTCGGGCCGTCCGCCGCGCGAGACGATCGCGGCGATCGCGTTGTCCGGCTCGGCCGCCGCCCACAGCGCCGCCGCCGCGCCCGTGCTCGCGCCGAAGTAGCCGATCGGCAGCCCCGCCGCCTCCTCCTGCCCGCGCAGCTCCTCGGTACGCCGCAGCAGCCGCCCGGCCAGCAGCGCGATGTCGAAGACGTTCGCGCGGTCGGCCTCCTCCTCCGGTGTGAGCAGGTCGAACAGCAACGTCCCGAGGCCGGCTCTGTTCAGCACCTCGGCCACGTACCGGTTGCGCGGGCTGAGCCGGCTGCTGCCGCTGCCGTGCGCGAACACCACCACTCCCCGGGCGGCGTCAGGGACGACCAGGTCGCCGGTCATGCTTCACCTCCGACGGCGCGCTGCCCCGCTGCGCCACAACCTTGCCGCTACCCAGGCACGGCGACCTCTATCCACCGCCGGAATGGGCATTGACCTGGGAGTATGAGCAAAGAGCCGGGGCGCGAGCAGCAGAGCGCCGGCGCGCCGCTCGGGCGGATCGTCTCGGGCGCGGCGGCCGGGCTGGCACGTCTGCGCGCCCAGGGGTTCCGCGAGTGGCTGGGGGCCGAGCGGGAGGCGTTCGCCCAGACGGTCAAGGTGACGCTGGCCTGCGTGTTCGGGTGGTGGCTCGCCACGTTCGCGCTGAAGGTGCCGCTGCCCGTGCTGGTGCCGATCGGGGTGCTGCTCACGGTCTCGGCGACCGCCTACAGCACGGTCGTACGCGGGCTCCAGCAGGTCGGGGCGGTCGTGGTCGGGGTGGCGGCGGCGACGGGGCTGATCTGGCTGATGGGCGTCAACGCGCTGACGCTGGGCGTGCTGGTCGCGGCCGGGCTCGTGCTGACCCGCCTGCTCAACCTGCCGGCCCAGAACGTCCAGATCCCGATCACCGCCCTGCTGGTGCTCTCCCTCGGCCGCCTGTACGGCTTCGCGCGCCTGGCCGACGTCCTGCTCGGCGCGGCCATCGGCATCGCGGCGAACCTGCTCATCCTGCCGCCGCGCTTCGTCGAGCACGCGGCCAGGGAGTTGTGCGACATGTCGGCCGAGCTGGCCGACCTGACCCAGGACATGGCCGACGGGCTGAGCGGTCACTGGACCGAGGACATGGCCCGCGACTGGCTGGACCGCTCTCGCGAGCTGTCCCAGCGCCTGGAGAACACCAAGGACACCGCCGACCAGGCGGCCGAGTCCCTGCGCCTGACCTTCCGCCGCAGGCGCCGCTACGACCGCCGCCTGCGCCAGTCGGCCGAGGCGGCGACCTGCCTCGACCACGCCGGTCACCAGCTCAGGAGCATCGCCCGCGGGCTGGTGGACCTGATCGCCGGCGCCCGCGGCCTGCCCGGTGAGAAGGCCGCCGACCTGCCCGAACCTCTGGCCGACGAGCTGCGCGCGCTGTCGCGCATCTTCCGGAACTTCGGGCTGATCCAGGTGGGCAAGGCCGCGTCCAGGGACATGGCGGACCTGTGCGCAGCCCTGCGCGAGGGCGAGCACCAGCAGCGCCACCTGACCGCCGAGCTGGCCGACTCCCGCCCCAAGGGCCCCCTCTGGCCCCTGTACGGCGCCCTGCTCGACGACTGCGCCAGAATCCGCCACGAGTTCGACCCCGACACCGGCCCCCACCGATCCGCCTTCCCCTGACCCCCAAGGGCCCGCGAACCGTGTCATGATCCCCTGGTGATCGACGCGGAGACCGGCCGGTACTTCATCGCGGCGGCAAGGTCCTGGTCGTCGCCCTGCTCGCCACCCCCGCCGGGCCGGTCGAGCCGCGTGTCAGCGAGGAGCACAGCGACCTGCGCTTCTTCCCCGTGGACCGGCTGCCCGGCGACCTCGAAGCCGGTTACGCGCCGCTGATCCGGGCGGCCGTCAGGGCGTGGCGCGAAGACGGCGGGACGCCACCGCGCAGGTGACGGCCCGCCGCGCCCCCGCTCAGGCCAGAAGCAGCGCGGTGACGAACTGGAGCAGGTGCCAGGCCACGTACGCGGCCAGCGAGCAGAACGCCCACTCCTTGCTCCTGCCCACCCGAGCCACCCAGACCAGCACCTCCACCGGTTCGGACCGCGGCTTGACCGCCCGCACCGCGAAGTACGCCGCCATCAGCCAGGCCGCCCCCGACGCGGTGATCAGCCCGACCGAGAGGGCGAGCAGCACCCCCGGCCCCGGCGGCGGGTCACCGGGGGAGAGCTGGCGGGTCCAGGCGGCCAGCATCCCGGCCAGCAGGCCGAGCGTCACCCGCCGGTCCCTGCGCGCCTGTCGCTTGAGTGACTGCAGGTCTCGACGCACATGGTTCTTGAGCATCCGGATCACCTCCGTGTCGTCGCTGGTGGCACCAGCTAACGAGAAGGTCCGGAGCAGATCTGCGACCTCACTTCCGAGATTTCCCGACTTTTAGCGGTGTTTCAGGAGAGCTCCCGCAGCTCCAGCGCCGCCCGCCGGCTCTCGAAGACGTCCCCCACCTCCTCCAGCGTGCGCACCGCCTCGGCCAGGTGGGCCACCGCCGCCGCGCGGTCCCCGAGCCTGGCGGTGATCAGGCCGAGCGCCCGCAGCGCGCAGCCCAGGTCGCGCCGCGTCCCGCACTCCAGGTGCACGTCCCTGGCCTGCTCGGCGTGGGCCAGCGCCTCCTCGGCCCGGTCCAGGTCGAGCAGCACCATGGCCAGCGTCGTCAGCGCCGACGCCCACCGGTCCCTGGTGCCCCTCTCCTTCTGCAGCTCGACGGTCTCCCTGGCGTACTTCAGGGCCGCCGCGGGCTCGCCACCCGTGTGCAGCGCCTGCGCGATCGACAGCAGCGCGCTGGCCCTGTCGTCGCCCGTCTCCTCCCGGAGCGCCAGCGAGGCCCGTGCCGCCCACAGCGCCTGCTCGTGCCACCCCAGCGACAGGTACGTGTACGCCAGCGTCTCCTGGACGTCCGCCTCCGCCCGCCGGTTGCCCAGCCCCTGCACCAGGTCCAGCGCCTCCAGCGCGTACACGAAGGCCACCTGGGGGAGGCCCTGGCGGCGTCGTACCCGGGCCAGCCGGTTGAGCATGCGGGCCTCGACGGGCTCGTCGCGGATCACCCTGCTGATGCCGAGCGCCTGGTTCAGGTAGTCGTCGGCGCGCAGGTAGTCCGACAGCCGCCAGTGCACCAGCCCGATGTCGCCCAGCGTCTCGGCCTTGCCCTGCTCGTGGTGGAGCTCGACCTGCACCGCGAGCGCCTGCTCGTAGCAGGCCAGCGCCTCGTCGTAGCGCGAGCCGTTGCGCGCGATCCGGCCCAGGGCGCCCAGGGCGCGCCCGCACCCGTGCTGGTCGCCGGTGGCCGTGTACCCGGCCAGGGCGCGTTCGGCGTCGCGCCGGGCGTCCTGCTGCAGCCGGAGCCGGTCGTAGATCTCGGCCAGGCAGAGCAGCGTCTCGGACTCGGCGTGCTCGTCGCCCAGCTCGTGGCAGATCGACAGCGCCTCCAGGCCCTCCGACAGCGCCGCGTCCGGCTCGCCCAGGCTCTGCCGCACCCGGGCCGAGACGATCAGGCTCTGCGCGGTGCCCCTGCGGTCGCCCAGCTCCACCCGTACGCGCAGCGCCTGGCCGGCGTACCGGAGGGCCAGGTCGTGCCGTTCCTGCGACAGGTGCAGCAGGGCGAGCGTGTGCAGGCACTCGGCCACGCCGGCCAGGTCGCCGATCTCCCGGTACGCCTCCAGCGCCTCGCCCGCGCGGCGCAGGGCCTCGTCCCTGTTGCCCGCGATGCCGTGCACCTCGGCCAGGTCGTTGAGCGCGCGGGCCAGCCCCTCGCGGTCGCCGAGCGAGGTGAAGTCGGCCAGTGCCTCGCCGATGAACCTGGCCGCCAGCGTGGAGGGCCCGATGTCGCGGTGGATCGAGCCGAGGTGGCTGCGCATGAGCGCGACGGCCCGCCGGTTGCCCACCTGGATGGCCGAGGTCAGCCCGGCCTGCTGGACCTCCAGATTGTTCTCGTAGTACCGCAGCCTCCTGAACGGCTCGAACACGGCCTCGGCCAGCTGCCAGGCCATCCCGTACGCGCCGCTCTCCTCGGCCAGCCGCACCGCCGAGACCAGCGAACGCCGTTCGGCCTCGAACCACTCGCGCGGCGTTTCCGGATCGGTCGCGACCGCCAGGTAGTGGTCGAGCAGCCGCACCCTGGCCTCGCGCACCCCGGCCTCGGCGTGCCGGCCCAGCTCCCTGGCCTGCCACTTGACCAGGTCGTGCACCCGGTACCGCGACCCGGGCAGCGGCTCGACCAGGTACGCCCGGTGCAGCCCCTCCACCGCCGCCACCGCCTCGCCCACCGGCACGCCCAGCGCCGCCGCCAGCACCTCCGGCGCGAAGTCCCGCCCGGGAAGCAGCCCGACGTGCCGGAAGGCCCGCCGCTGCGCGTGGCTCAGCGACTCGTACGCCAGGTCCAGGGCCGACCTGAACGCCTCCTCCGGGTCCCCGGCCAGCGGCCGGTCCGGCGTACGCAGCTCCGCCGCCCGCGACCGCACGCTCAGCCCCGGATCCTCGGCCAGCTTGGCCGCCGAGATCCGCAACGCGTACGGATGGTACGAGCACACCCGGGCCAGCTCGGCCAGCGCGTCCCGGTCGGCGGCCCGCGGCGAGCCCGCCCCGAGCACCGACACCAGCAGCGCCACCGCGTTGCCCGGGTCGAGCACCGACAGGTCCATGAGGTCGGCGTGCCCGGTGGCCCGCAGCGGCGCCATCCGCGTCCGGCTGGTCACCAGCACCACGCAGTCCTTGCCGCCCGGCAGCAGCGCCCGCACCTGGGCCGGGTCGGCCGCGTTGTCCAGGATGAGCAGCAGCCTGCGCCCGGCGATCCTGCTGCGGTACAGCAGCATCAGCTCGGCCTCGTCGGCGGCCGGCATGTGCTCGCCCACGCCCAGCGAGCGCAGGATTTGCCCGAGCGCCTCGGCCGAGCTCATCGGCGGCTGGGTCGGCGACTGGCCGCGCAGGTCGATCATGATCTGCCCGTCGGGGAACCGGTCGGCGTGCAGGTGGCCCCAGTGCGTCACCAGCGCGGTCTTGCCCACGCCGGTCAGGCCCTGCACGACCATGGTGTTCGTCCGGCGTGGCCGGTCCAGCCAGGCGGTGAGCAGGTCGAGGCTCTGCTGCCGTCCGGTGAAGTCGGACACGTCGGAGGGAAGCTGGCGCGGCTTGGGCAGCTCGCCGACCGGCAGCGGCCCGGCCTGCGCGCCCGGCCGCGTGAGGAACGGCGTCACCCGGCCGCGCCAAGGCTCCGCCAGGTGCTCCCAGGCCCCCGCGGCCTCGCGCAGCGCCACCGGGTCGGCGATCCGCAGCCTCCGGTACGCCGGCCGCACCAGCCAGCCGCGCCTGACCCATTGCGCGAGCTGCCGCTGCACGACGTCCGGCGCGCTGCCCACGAGGTCGGCCAGCGTCTCCATGGACAGCGGCGGCGCCGCGGCGGAGGCCAGCCCGTACCGCTCCTCCAGGTGCAGCAGCCACACCGCCAGCCGGGCCGCGACCGGCGCGCGGGCCAGCGCCTCGTGCCTGCGGGCCGCCAGGTTCCTGGCGAACAGCTCCTGGACGAGCGCCGTCGCCACGGCCGGGCCCGCCGAGGCGTGCTCGCGTAACCGCCGCAGGTCGATCGGCCAGGCCCGGACCTCGGTCAGGGCGTCCACCTTGACGCGTTCCCCCGGGCTCCAGAAGGCCAGCTCGCCCACGAGGTCGCCGGGGCCGCGCAGGTCGTGCACGACCTCCCGGTCACCGCCGGGCACGTGCTCGCGGGCATACCCGTGGTCGATCAGGTGGACGCGGCTGACCGGCCGGACCGGCGAGCAGATCAGCTCGCCGCGGCGGAAGAGGCGGGGGCTCGCGCCCTCGTCCACGAGTGACCTGAACAGACCCACGCCGCCACCACCAATCTGGGGACGGCGGTGTCCTCGACCTGACAGGTTGGAAACAGTCCCAACGACAAAGTGTCACATCGGGCGAACACGGGTCAACGGATCACACGTGCGCGGAATCGCTCCGGTCGGGCACGAACCGGTAGCCGACGTTGCGCACGGTCCCGATCAGCGACTCGTTCTCGGTGCCGAGCTTGGCGCGCAGCCGCCGGACGTGCACGTCGACCGTCCTGGTGCCGCCGAAGTAGTCGTAGCCCCAGACCTCCTGCAGCAGCTGGGCGCGGGTGAAGACCCGGCCGGGATGCTGGGCGAGGTACTTCAGCAGCTCGAACTCCTTGAACGTCAGGTCGAGCACGTTCCCGCGCAGCCGCGCGGTGTAGGTGGCCTCGTCGATCGACAGGTCGCCGCTGCGGATCTCGTCGGGGACGTCCTCGGCGGACACCTGCGACCTGCGCCCGGTCGCCATCCGCAGCCGCGCCTCCACCTCGGCGGGCCCCGCCGATTCGAGCAGCACGTCGTCGACCCCCCACTCGGCGGTCATGGCGGCCAGACCCCCCTCGGTCACCACCACCAGCAGCGGGCAGTCGATGCCCGTGGTGCGGATCAACCGGCACAGGCTCTTCGCCTGGACGAGCTCCTTGCGCGCGTCGACCACGACGGCGTCGGCGGGCGGCGTGTCGATGAGCGCCGACACCTCGGCCGGCGAGACCCGGACGGAGTGGAGCAGCAACCCGAGCGCCGGCAGCACCTCGGAGGACGGCTCGAGGGCGTTGGTCAGCATCAGCAGGTTGCTCATTACAGCCTCCTCAAACACGCAAGGACCCGGGGGCGACGTCGCCCAGGTCCTGTACGCGAGGATATCCCACGGCCTGGTCGCGTCCATTGCGCGTCCACCAGGTGAACAGCGGATCCTTTGAAACACGCGTGTTAAGAACGGCGCACAATAGAGCCGAGTCGATTGTGAGGCAGCGCATGGCCACTGGAAAAGTACGTTATTGGGCGGCGGCCAAGGAGGCCGCCGGAGTCGCGGAAGAGTCGTTCGACGCGACAACTCTTGAAGAACTGATGACGAAAATCACAGAAAACCGGGCCGAGCTCGCCCGGGTGGTCGGCCGCTCGTCCTTCCTCGTCGACGGCGCTCCCGTGGGCAGGCGCGCCCACGACACGGTCGTGCTCGGCGAGGGCGTCACGGTCGAGGTGCTGCCGCCCTTCGCCGGCGGGTGATCCGCGGCTCCGGCGGGGAAGGAGAACCGCCGGATCGATAGGCTCGAACCCCCGCCGACGACAGGGAGCCCCATGCGCAAGCTGATCATGTTTCTGCTCGTGCTGGCCGTCCTCCTCGTCGTCGTCGACCGCGTCGCCGTGGCCGGTGTGGAGCGCGACCTCGCCAACCGCATCGCCGCCGCCTCCGACCTCGGTGACACCCCGAAGGTGAGCATCGAGGGCATCCCGTTTCTCACTCAGGCCGTCTCGGGGCACTATCCCGAGGTACGGTTCGATCTCGGCACCCTCACCTACGGAGGCGTGCCGGTGCAGAACCTGCGCGGCGCCGCCTACGACGTGACCGCCCCCCTGTCCGACGTGCTGCAGAACCGAGCCGACGTCCGGGCCGGGCGCGTCACCGTGAGCGGCACGCTCACCCGGGCCACGATCGACAAGTACGCGCCCCGGGGCATCAAGATCAGCGGCAACGGGAGGCGGCTCGTGGCGTCGGGAGAGGTGACGGTGGGGGCGCAGAAGATGCGGTTCAACGCGGAGATGCGGGTCGACGTGGCCGACGGCGGCATCCGGCTCCAGGCGGAGAAGATCCAGGGCCTGCCCGACCAGCTCGCCCACTTCGTGACCTACACGATCCCGTTCAAGGGCGGGCTGCCCTTCGACGTGAAGGTCACCGGGGTCAAGAGCGTGGCCGACGGATTGGAGTTCTCGGCCGAAGCGTCTGACGTGCCCATCCGTGGATGAGCCTGAACCGCTGCGGCCCCCCGTACGTGATGAGGGCGTGAGCGCAGCAGGCACCGCGGACGAGGAGCTCGTACGCACCCTCTTCGACGAGCACGCCGGGCCACTCTACGGGTACGTGCTGCGACTCACGGGTGATTCCGGACGTGCGGAGGACGTGGTGCAGGAGACGCTGCTGCGGGCCTGGCGGCACCCCGACGCCCTCTCCGGCCGTCCCATCCGGGCGTGGTTGTTCACGGTGGCGCGTAACCTCGTGGTCGACCAGCACCGCGCCAAGAAGGCGAGGCCGCAGGAGACCGGCGACGAGGCGCTCGCGGTCCTGCCGGCCGACGACGAGCTGGAACGGGCGGTCGAGTCGTGGGCCGTGGCCGAGGCGCTGGCCGCGCTGCGGCCCGAGCACCGCGAGGTGCTGCTGGAGGTCTACTACCGGGGGCGATCGGTGAAGGAGGCGTCGGCGACGCTGGGCATTCCGCCGGGCACGGTCAAGTCGCGCACCTACTACGCGCTGCGCGCGCTCAAGCTGGCACTTGAGGAGCGGGGGCTGGCGCCGTGATGACCTGTGAAGAAGTGCGCATCGCGATGGGCGCGCACGCCTTGGGCGCGCTCGAACCCGACGAGGCGCTGGAGATCGACAACCACCTGGCCACCTGCGAGACCTGCGGCGCCGAGCTGCTCGAACTCGAAGGCGTCGCCGCCTTCCTCGGCAAGGTGTCCGAGCGCGACGTCGAGCTGGTGGCCAGCCCGCCGCGCCAGGTGCTCGACCGGCTGCTCAACGCCCGCGCCCGGCGGTACCGGCGCGGGCGGCTCGTGCTGGCCGTGGCCGCCTCCGTCGCGGTGATCGCCGTCGGCGGCACGGTCTGGACCGTCACCCGCCAGGACACCGCGCAGCAGTCGGCCGCCGCGCCCGCGGCCGCCTCCGGGTCCTCGGCGGCCGACGACTCGCTGAAGAGCGAGTCCTACGTCGCCAGTGACGCCGCCCCCGACACCCGGCTCAAGAAGGCCGTCCCGTCACCGAGCACGATGCCCACGAAAACGGGGAGAACCGCCGATGGCCGGGCGTTCAAGGGCGAGAACCCGGCCAAGGACTACTACGCCACGGTCTACGCCCTGCCCGGCGGCGCGACCACCGAGCTGCTGGTGACCGTGCGGAACGTGCCGGTCGGCACCGAGTGCAGCCTGGCCGTCTACGACGACGGAGGGCGGCGCGAGATCGCCGGGAGCTGGACCGTCAGCCGCGAGAGCTATCGCAAGGAGACCGTCTTCCAGATGGAGACGCCGGTCCTCATGCGGAACATCACCCGCTTCGAGGTCGTCGACCAGGCAGGACGCGTCCTGGTCGAGGTCGCCGGCCCGGCGCGGAAGTAATCGCGGGCCGTCATGGTTGCAGCCTGAGGTGACGGGCCTGTGGATCGCGCTGGCGACGCTGGCGCTCGGTACGGTGATCGGGGTGGTACGTCTGCGCCGCGACGGACGGGTGCGCGCGGCGGCCGGAGAACGGCTGACCGCGGACATGCTGGGCGCCGCCATGGGCGAGCGGGCCACGCTGGTGCAGTTCTCGACCGCGTTCTGCCAGCCCTGCCGGGCGACCAGGCGGGTGCTGGCCGACGTGAGCGCGCTCGTGCCCGGGGTGGCGCACGTCGAGATCGACGCCGAGTCCCGGCTCGACCTGGTGCGCCGGCTCGACATCATGCGCACGCCCACAGTGCTTGTGCTGGATCCGTCAGGGAACGTCGTCAAGAAGGCGTCTGGCCTGCCGCGGAAGGCCGACGTGCTGGCCGCGCTGGGGGCCGCGATCCCCTCCGGGGAGTCATCGCCGTCTCACGAACTGTCTCAGAACTCGGACGAGATGTGACAGATGGCGAGACGACGAGTAGTGTCGACGCCATGAACCCGTCGACAGAGCTGCTCACGAAGCGGCGCGCAGTTGATTTCTGCCGCGTCGCCACCGCGCTCTGTCGCGCTGCCTGAGGACGGTCACCGCGGACATCTGGTCCGCCCCATCGCCCCCTTCAGGAGCATCCTGTGATGCGTGCTGATCCCAGAGCCCTGCGCTTCGCCGCGGCCATCACCACCCTGGTCCTCGCTCTCGTCCTCGTGACGGGCAGCGCGTGGCTGCTTGCCGCCCAGGCTGTGGTCTTCGCACTCGGAGTCGCGCGGCTCTCGCCGTACACGATGCTCTTCAAGGCGCTCGTCAAAAGCGCCCCGAAGGAGACGGAGGACGCTCGCCCGCCGCGGTTCGCGCAGGGGGTCGGGCTGCTCTTCGCGGTCGTGGGGCTGGCCGGGTTCGCCGCCGGGATCACATCGCTGGCCCTCGGGGCCACGGCCGCGGCTCTCCTCGCCGCCTTCCTCAACGCAGCCTTCGGATTCTGCCTCGGCTGCGAAACGTACCTGCTCACCCGCCGTCTACTGCCCGCCGCCAACATGGAGGTTTCCGAATGAGCCGCTCCGCCGCCCTGGTGGACGCCGACTGGGTCGAGGCCAACCTCGACACCCCTGGCGTCGTACTCGTCGAGGTCGACGAAGACGTCAGCGCCTATGACAAGGGCCACATCCGTGGCGCCGTGAAGGTCGACTGGCGGCAGGACCTGCAGGACCCGGTCCGCCGCGACTTCGTGGACAAGACCGGTTTCGAGGCCCTGCTGTCGGACCGCGGCATTTCCAACGATGACACCGTCGTGCTCTACGGCGGCAACAACAACTGGTTCGCGTCCTACGCCTACTGGTACTTCAAGCTCTACGGCCACCAGGACGTCAAGCTGCTCGACGGCGGGCGCAAGAAGTGGGAGCTCGACTCCCGCGAGCTGGTCCGCGACGTGCCCGAGCGCGCCAAGACCCAGTACGTCGCCCAGGAGCAGGACTCCGCGATCCGCGCCTTCCGCGACGACGTGGTCTCCGCGATCGGCAAGCTCAACCTGGTCGACGTGCGCTCGCCCGACGAGTTCACCGGCAAGCTGCTCGCCCCGGCCCACCTCCCGCAGGAGCAGGCCCAGCGCGGCGGCCACGTGCCCACGGCCCGCAACATCCCGTGGTCCAAGGCCGCCAACGACGACGGCACCTTCAAGTCCGACGACGCGCTGCGCGCCCTCTACGGCGAGGCCGGCGTCGACTTCGGCAAGGACACCATCGCCTACTGCCGCATCGGCGAGCGTTCGGCGCACACCTGGTTCGTGCTGCACGAGCTCCTCGACCAGGCCAACGTGAAGAACTACGACGGTTCGTGGACCGAGTACGGCTCGCTCGTGGGCGTGCCGATCGAGCTGGGAGAGGCCCGCTGATGACCACTGCACAGGGTTGCGGAGCGCCGGAGCAGACCATCGCGCTGCCGGCCGGGATCGATCTGTCCAACCAGGCCGTCATCCAGGGCGTGGTGACGGGCGCCACCACCGCCTACGCGCGGCTGCTCGACCACTCCGGCGAGTTCACCGGTGAGGTCGTCGTCTCCGACGACGGCGTCTTCCGCTTCTTCGCCGCTCCCGGCGACTGGACCGTCCGCATCATCGCGGGCGGCGGCGTCACCCGGGACGTTCAGGTGGAGGCCAGGCTGGGTGAGGTCTCCCAGCTCGCGGTCGCCGTCTGAGCCCGACAGCGTCAAGGCGGGGCCCGTGTCCACATCGGACACGGGCCCCGTCCCCGTTCCGGGCGGACGCAACCGAAACCGGCGCGGCGGTGTTGGAGAGATTGTGAGTGGAACCGACTGCCTCGACCCGGTGCGCAAGGCGCTCCTCGACGACCTCGACGAGGGCTTCGCCGAGCTGTACGCCGCCCACCGCGGCCTGGTCTTCTCGACCGCGCTGCGGCTGAGCGGGCGCTGGGCCGACGCCGAGGATCTCACCGCCGAGGCGTTCCTGCGGGCGTACCGGGCGCTGGCGGGTTACGGGCCCGACCGCGTGGCCGCGTTGCAGCCGCGGGCCTGGCTGATGACGATCCTCATGAACATCTGGCGCAACTGCGCCAGGGCCAAATCCCGCAAACCGCCGCCCGACCTGCGTGACGAACCCGTGGACGAGCCCGACCCCGCCCAGAACGTCGAGGAGGCGGCGGTCCGCAAGGAGACCGGCGACGAGCTGTCGGAGCTGCTCGGCCTGCTGCCCGACGAGCAGCGGGCCGCGGTGGTGCTCCGGCACGTCGTCGACCTGCCGGTCAGCGAGATCGCCACCGTGCTCAGGATTCCGCAGGGCACGGTCAAGTCACACGTGTCGCGAGGGCTGCGGCGGCTCCGTGAACTGGGAGGTGCCCGATGAACAACGATTCGCTACTGGCCGGGCTGGCCGGGCTGGCCACCGACGCGCCCGACGGGCTGCTCGACCGGATCGCCGCCCGCTGGGTGAGCGTGCCCGCGCCGATCGGCGAGCTGCGCGTGGCCTTCACCGACCAGGGCGTGGCGTACGTGCACGCCGGCGACGACTTCGCCGCCTCCTTCAGGAAACGCTTCGGCCGGCCGCTGCTGGCCGCCGAACGGCCGCCCGCCGGGCTGCTGCCCGCGCTGCGCACCGGCCGCCTGGGCAAGCTGCCGCTGGACCTGCGCGGCGTCAGCGGCTTCCAGCGCGACGTGCTCGACGCGGTCAGGACGATCCCGAGGGGCGAGGTCAGGCCGTACGCGTGGGTGGCCGCGCAGATCGGGCGGCCGCGGGCCGTACGGGCGGTGGGGACGGCGCTCGGCGCCAACCCGGTGCCGCTGCTCGTGCCCTGCCACCGGGTCGTCAGGTCCGACGGTGTGACCGGCGACTACGTGTTCGGCCCGGCGGCCAAGGAACGGCTGCTGCTGGCCGAGGGCGTCGATCTCGACCGGGTGCGCTCGCTGGCCGGGGAGCGGGTGTTCTACCTGGCCAGCGACACCACCGGCGTGGTGTGCTTCCCGACCTGCCACAACGCCCGCCGGATCACCCCCGCCCACCGCCACGGCTTCCGCAGCCTGGCCCAGGCCAGGGCGGCCGGCTACCGGCCGTGCCGCACCTGCCGGCCCGCTCAGGTGGAAGGCTTGGCCGGGTAACGCATCAGAAGGGTCGCGCGCACGACGTCGGGGCCGTGCGCGCGGTAGCCGTGGGGGACGTCGGCCAGCCAGGAGATGTGGTCGCCGGGCCCGGCCGTGAGCGGTTCGTGGATCGGGCCGGCGCTGAGCGTGCCGCTGAAGACCGTGACGTGCTCGCTGACGCCCTTGTGGTGGGCGGGGGAGGTCTGGGTGATGCCCGGCGGCACGCGGACGCGGTAGAGCTCGTAGGTGACGCTGTCGTCCTCGAAGACCTCCAGCAGGTCGGCCTCGATGGCGGCGCCGCGCATGGTCCGCGGTTCGGGCGGGGAGTCGAGTATCGCTCCGATGGGCACGCCGAGCTGCGCGGTGATCGCCCAGAGCGTCTCCAGCGTGGGGTTGCGGGTGCCGGTCTCGACGCCGGACAGCGTGGCCTTGCCGATGCCCGCCCGTTTGGCGAGCTCGGACAGCGAGACTCCGCGCGCCTGTCGCAGCCGTCGCAGCCGATCACCGACGACGGCGGGGTCCTGGTCGAACGCGGGCAGCGGGTCCATGACGCCATCGTGCCGCACGGTTCGTCCGATGTGGACCGCCGATCCTTCGGCTCCCGGATTTGTCACTGCTCGGAAATGGTCCGCGAACACGCTGGTCACCGGGTGTCCGCGAGTTGCGGCTGCGGCGTAAGGGACAGACCGCTACGATTCAGCAGATGTCCGGATCGACAGGTGTGATGGCGCCGCCCCGACCTGGGTCAGCGCCGGCTCAGCGGATGCCGTCGCCGTACTCGCTGCCCCTGCACGCGCTGCGCCTCGCGGGGAGATGCGCGCTGCCGCTGATCCTCTGGTACGCGGCGGGCCAGGTCGTGCGCTTCGCCTTGCTGTACGCCGCCACCGAGCTCGCCTACGGCGACTTCCGGCAGGTCCGGCTGGTGGGCACGGTCACGTTCCTGACCATGATCGTCCTCGCGGTGATGACGGTCACCACGGGCATGCTCTACACCCTGCGCGGCGCGCTGTGGGAGATGCGTGCCCGGAGGAGCGAGGGCGTCGAGGACGAGCGCTTCTTCAGGGTGCTCGACCGGGTGGCCCCCGCCTTCGCGGTGCTCTACCTCTCATGGGGCTGGCACGTGGAGGACGCGCGCGCCCTCCAGCGGATGGACCTGAACCACCACTTCTACGACATGACGTCGGCGGCCTGGTTCGGTGAGAAGACCCAGGTCGGCAAGGGGCTGACCGACCTCGACTGGCGGGTGTCGCTGGGCGCGATGGTCGTGCTGTTCGGCCTGAAGTGGCTGTTCGCCAAGTTCGTGGAGCAGGGCAAGGGCAAACTGTTCGGCTTCGGCGCCGCCTTCTCCGAGTTCGCCTTCGTCTTCTACGGCCTGAACGCCACCGTCGCCATCGCCGGGCTGCGCTCGGACTGGGTGGAGCACCGCAGCGTGGTCGCCGGCACCGAGGACCTGGTGGAGCAGGCGGAGAAGAGCGTGCCGCTGTGGAAGACGGTCACGGACGCGGTGGGCGACTTCTGGCCGTACTTCATCGACGGCGTCGCCGTCCCGCTGGCCTGGCTGACCATCGCGATGCTCGTGTTCGGCGCCTACTCCGACGAGACCCGCAGCCTGCTCAAGGGCACCCGGTTCGAACGGGGCGTGGACCGGCTGGAGGGCAGCCACGACCTCACCAAGAGGTCGTTCGACCAGCTCACCGGCGGCTTCCGGGACCGCTGGCTGCCGCTGGCCAACTCCCTGCGGATGATCATCAAGGGTGGCGCGCCGCTGTTCGGCATGATGTGCCTGTGCTACGTCATCCTCACCGTGGGCGCCGAGTACGCCGAGCGCGCCGTGGTGACGCTCGTCGGCTCGCAGGCCGAGTGGGCCTGGACGTACAAGCAGGGGCCGGTGACGTTCGTGCGCGAGATGGTCGTCACCGTGCTCACCATGGCGCTGCTGGCGGCCACGTACGACCTGGCCGCCACGCGGGCCAGGCTCAAGGGCGAGCCGCTCACCGACGTCTGAACCGCAGCACGTCCGCTTCCGGCTTGCCCGCCTTCTCGCGCTTGAAGAAGTCCGCCGTGGGGGTGTCGGAGCGGTAGTCGCTGGGCGTGAAGGAGAGCTCGACCTCGTTCGCGACCGGCGTCGGGACGATGGCCATGCCTTCGATCTTGTACTCCTTGCCCAGCTCCAGCCGGTCCGTCGGGCGATCGCCCGGCTCGAACTCCACCGTCCAGCTCCGGCCGGCGCGGTCCTCCAGCTTGACCTTGCCCGGCGCGGCGGTCATGGTCGCGCTGCCCTCGTCGAGCAGCTTCTGGGTGATGTCCACCTTCAGCCAGGTGACCTCGGGGCCGTGCTTGCTGCCCTGAGGGGCCGGGACGGTGCTCAGCGCGGCCTTCCACTCGATGTCGTGGAGCTTGCCCGACTGGCCGGGGGCGACGGAGATCTCCCTGACCGTGATGCCGTCGGTGATGGTCGTGTCGTAGAAGACGTAACCGTCGTACGTGGTGAGGCCCATGGCGACGACGGACGCCACGACGGCGCCCACGGCGACCAGGACCAGCCGGCCGCGGCTGGGCTGCGGGGGCTCCTGCGGCGCCGGCGGCTGCTCCGGCGGCACGGAGCCCGCGCCGGGAGCCGGGCCGGGAGCCGCGCCGGGGGCCCGCTGCGGGGACGGCATGGTCATGCCGGGGCGGATGGCGGGCAACGGCTGCGTGCTGCGGCCTCCGGAGGACTCCCGGGGGGCGGGCGGCCAGACCTGCTGATCGGGGTGCACGTACCGGCCGCGTTCCGGCCCCTGCTGCCCGAACCCGTGCCCGGCGGACGGCTGCCCCCCGAACCCGGCCCCTGACGCCCCTTGCCCGAACCCGGCACCCGCCGCGGGCGTGCCCTGCCCGAAAGGCCCCTGTGCGGGGTTCTGCGGTGCTTCGGGCATCCGGGGGCCACCGGGCGCTCCCGCGCCGGACATGCCGTACCCAGGGGGCGGCGTGGGGTGGTTCGGGGGCGGCGAGGCCGTACGGCGGCGGCGGGGCCTGGGCGGCCTGGCCGGCAGGGGCGCCTGCGGCTCCGGCGCGGACGCCTGCCCGGGCGCGGGGAACGCCGGGGACGCCGGAGCCGCAGGCGGTCCCGGAGGCGTCGCCGGGCCCGGTGGCGGCGGAGGAGGCGGGAAGGCCGAAGGAGAAGGGTCCTCGGCCTGCTGGTCGTTCCTGGGGGCGAACCAGTCGCGCTCGTTCGTGCTCACAGTGCGATCACTTCTTGACGGTGGAGTAGACGGCCTGCGGCGAGGCCGCGAGCTTGCGCGCGGCCTCCTCGTCGAGCCCGAGGTCGACCTCGACCTCCGGCTGGAACGGCTCCACCACCACCTCGGCCGGCAGCCCGAAGACCACCCGCGCCCCCGGCAACGCCGATGGAGGAACCTCGAAGAAGAACCGCCCGCTGACCCAGATGTCGGGCTGCACCCACGTGTTGGCCAGCGTCAGAGGGCTCGCCACGCGGTCGGTGGCGTCGAACTTCTTGCCGTCCGTGGTCAGCAGCTCCGGCTGGCCCAGGTGGTACGGCTTGAGACTCGACTTGGCCGAGGCGGTGACCACCAGGAACAGGTTGTCCGTCGCGATGGTCTGGTCGCTGTTCTGGATCGTCTTGGCGGCCACGAACGAGTCGAGCCGTACGGTGAACCGCCGGGCGTCCACGCTCTCGCCCTTGACGCCCTTGTACGTCACCTTGGCGCTCGCCTCGTTGGCGGACAGGTGGAACGTCTGGAGCCCGACGGCGGCGGCCGCCAGCAGCAGCCCGGCGCACGCGTTGAGCAGCGTCGAGCCCCGCTTGCGCCCGTGTCCGGCGTGGCGGTCGGGACGGCCGGGGCGGTCCGGGACGGCGGAGGAACGCGGCTGGGTGGCGGTCATGCCCCCTCACCCGCCTTGACCGGCATCGTCACGCGGGCCTTCACCTCGGGGAAGAACTTGTCGTCCTTCTCCTCGGCGATCATCTGCCAGCGCAGCCGCTGGTCCTCGAAGCCGGGGACGTACTCGAAGGTGGCCACGTCGACGGTGACCTTGTCCGGCGGCCGTTCGGTCGCGCCGAGCCGGTAGCGGACGAGGACCTGGCTGGTCACGCCCGGATGGAGCTGCCGGGTCTCGTCGCCCTTGTTCACCGCGTAGACGAAGGGCCCCGACTCCTTGGGGAACTTGGGGCTGATGGCCACGAGCGAGTCGGCGAAGGACTCGCCGAGCCACGCCTGTTCCGGCTTGGCGGGGTCGGGAGGCAGGCCGACGCTGGACGTCTCGTCCCCCTTGTTGGTGACCTCGAAGACCAGCTCCACGAACCGCTTGTCCTCGTCGAACTGGGTCTCGGCCTTCTCCACCTTGACCCGCGACTCGACGAAGCGCGTGGAGTAACGGCCCTGGTCCAGGGTCGCGCCCTGGGCGAGCAGGTCCGGGCCCTTGTCGGGGGCCTCGTTCAGCCCGCCCAGCAAGGCGGTGATGCCGACGGCCGTGACCGCCACGAGAGCCACGATGGGCACCGCCACCGGGCGTCTGGGCCTCGTGTCGCCGGAGGGTTCCGTCATGGGTATGGATGGTAATAGGTCACGCTTGCCCCATCTGCCGCAATGCTCCCTTCTGGTGGGTGGAATTGCCGCGAACCCTGCCGCTACGGGGGTGGAAGCTCATACGCTGTCACGGAGCGGAAAAGGGCTGGCCCCTGCAACTAACGACATATCGCGGCCGGAGGGTCACGTGGCGGACGTGCATCCCGAGCATGCCCAGCTCCAGGCGGACCGCATCTACCTGGGGTGGCAGTACATGCTGCTGCATCCCGACCCCGGACCGCCGCCCAAGCGGCCCTCGCCGGTCCAGGAGCCCGCGCCGGCCGCGGAGTCGTCCGAGCGCGCGGCGGCCGAGGCGCTGCGCCGCGAGCGGCTCCAGGAGGACATGCTCAACCGGCCCGTACGCGTCATCCGGGCCATCAGCCTGACCGTGTCCGTGCTGATCCTCGTGGCCGCGTTCAGCGGCTACCTGGGGTGGTCGTTCGCGATCCTCGGGCTGGTCGCGGCCGGAGGCGTGGCGGGCATCTGCACCTACGCCCTGCTCCAGGGTGACCGGGCGGTGCGCTTCAGGGTGCTCGAACAGCAGGCCAGGGACGACCGGCAACGTCAGGAACGTGACAAAGAACTGTTCCGTGCCCAGGAGGAGCACGCCCGGCGCTACCGCGAGTGGCAGGAGTCCAAGGAGCGCCACGAACGCCAGCTCACCTGGTACGCCGTCGCCGTCCCCGACGAGATCGACCGCATCGACGTGGCCGGCGGCACGCTGCCGGGCTGGTCCGCGCTGATCACGCTGCTCGGCGCCACCCGGCTCTACAGCGGCGGCCACCTCACCGTGCTCGACCTGTCGGAGGGCGCGATCGCCAAGGACCTGATCGAGCTGGCCCGCAAGGGCGGCGACGACCCGCTGGTCTGGGTGCTGCCGGTCGACCTGCCCAAGCTCGACCTCGGGGCCACGCTGAAGCCGGAGGCGTTCGCCGACGTGCTGGCCCACGTGGTCAGCGTGAGCGAGGAGCAGCGCACCACGCGCGACCTCAGCTTCGACAACGCCATCCTGGAGCGGGTGCTCGAAGTGCTCGGCGAGAACGCCACCATCAGCCAGGTCACCGCCGCCCTGCGGGCCCTGGCGCAGGTCGGCGACCCGCGGGACGACCTGCGCTTCGGCCTGATCACCGCGACCCAGCTCGAACGCATCGGCACGCTGTTCGGCCGCGGCGTGAGCGACCGGGTGGTGATCGAGCGCGCCTGGGCCCTGGAGTCGCAGCTGCGCAAGCTGGAGACGCTCGGTACCCAGGCCGTGCGCCTGCCGCCCGCCCGGCTGCGGGTGGTGAGCATGGACCGGCAGGCCGGCGTGTTCGGCAACCGCGTGCTCGGCACGTACGTGGCCACCGCGCTCACCCACATCCTGCGCCAGTCGCCCGCCTCCGACCGGCCCTGGTACCACACGATCATCGTGGCGGGCGCCGACAAGCTCCGCGGCGACGTGCTCGACCGGCTCATGGACGCGTGCGAGACCTCCCGTACGGGGCTGGTGCTGACGTACCGGAGCCTGACCCCCACCGTGAAGGAGCGCCTGGGGCGCGGCCACGCGGCGGTGGCGTTCATGCGCCTCGGCAACGCCGAGGACGCCCGGGTCGCCAGCGAGCACGTCGGCACCGAGCACCGGCTGGAGCTGGCCCAGCTCACCGAGACGATCAGCGACGCCCTGCCGGGCCTCGACGGCGGCTACACCTCCACCATCTCCCAGGTCGACGACGACCGGCACGACCGCGGCGACGGCCACGCCGACCTGGTCGAGGACATCACCGAGTCCACCGAGTGGGGCAGGACCGCGGACAAGATCTCCGAGACCGAGCGCGTGCTGCACCGTTCGCGCGAGTTCCTGGTCGAGCCGCACCAGCTCCAGCAGCTCCCCACGACGTCCGTGATCGTCACCGACGCGACCGCCGAGGGCCGGCGGGTGCGGCTGGCCGACGCCAACCCGGCCATCCTGACCTTCCCCAAGACCACGCTGGGCGATCTGGAGGAGGTGCGCGAGGCCGTGCTGGCCCTTGAGGCGGGCGACGAGGGCGCCGACGGAGAGCCGCCACCCAACCTCGGGCCACCACCGCCACGCCTTGACTGGCGCAAGGGCAGGCAATGACCTGGTCAAGGGCGTGGTGAGGAGCTGACGATCGGCGGGACTTTACTGAGAACCGACTGTGGGGGAATTGAAAGATGCAGCCGAGTGTCTCGCTGAGCGGGCCCTGGTATCGGATCCAGTCGATCGCCGCACCCTCGCGAAGCTCGTCGGCGGAATGGGATTTCGTCACGGTGCTGCCCGCCGTGCTGTCGGCGGCGCAGCGTGACCGGCCGTTCGTCATCGGGTGGCTGTCGCGAGGTTCCGGCGCGCCGCTCGAACTGATCACCAACGCCGGCCCGCTCTCGCCGCCGCGCCAGCCACGCCGGGCGACCGACGTGCCCGGCCTGCCGACCGGGCCGCAGCCACTGCTGTTCCCCGGCGGCGCGCGGGGCATCGAGCTGGACGAGGAGTACCTGGCCGACCTGGCCGACCTGGTCTGGACGCCGTGCCCCGGCCGCCAGGCGCCGCCATTGGGCGGGCGGGGACGCGAGTTCGCCGGGTCCGACCCCGACGAGCTGAGGCGGCCCACGCTGTTCGAGTCGACGCTGGTCACGCTCATGTCGCGGCCGTTCGCCTGGCTGGTCGTGGCCGAGCCGACCGACCTGCTCGACGCCGAGGTGGCGCACCTGCGCACCCAGCTCAACGTCCTGCGGCAGTACGGCGACGCCTCCGAGCGCTCCCGGTTCGACGCCGAACGGGCCGAGCGCCGCATGCAGGAGCTCGACGCCTTCCGCGAGGCCGGCCTGTGGAACGTGCGGGTGCTGGCCGGCGGCGCCACCGCCGAGGAGCTGCGGCAGATCGCGCCCGTGCTCGTCGGGTCCGTCGAGATGAGCCACCACCCCTACCGGCTGCGCAGCGCGCACGGCGCGGTCTACGCGCTGTCGGAGGCCCTGGCCATCACCATGCAGGACCCGGCCGACAGCGCCGCCGCGCCCTTCGCCGCCACCGCGGGCGCGCTCGCCGCGCTGGCCGGGCTGCCCCGGCGCGAGGTCCCCGGCGTACGCGTGCTCGACTCCGGCTTCTTCGACGTGACCTCCGAGGCCGACGGCGGCGAGCTGGAGCTGGGCGAGATCCTCGACGGCCAGGACAGGGGGGTGGGCAGCTTCCGGGTGCCCCTGGCCACGCTCAACAGGCACGCGTTCGTCACCGGCGCGACCGGCTCGGGCAAGTCCCAGACCGTCCGGCACCTGCTGGAGCAGCTCAGCGAGGCGCGCATCCCCTGGCTGGCCATCGAGCCGGCCAAGTCCGAGTACGCGGCCATGGCCGGCCGCATCGCCGATCCGGTGACGGTGATCAATCCCTCGGCGCCCGAGGGCGTGCCGCTCAGCGTCAACCCGCTCGAACCCGAGCCCGGTTATCCCGTCCAGGCGCACATCGACATGATCAGGGCGCTGTTCATGGCGGCGTTCGACGCCGAGGAGCCGTTCCCGCAGATCATGTCGCTGTCCCTGCAACGGGTCTACGAGGCCACCGGCTGGGACGTCGTCACCGGCGGCGCCGTGCCCGGCTCGAACGTCCCGCCCAGCGTGCCGACGCTCGAACAGCTTCAGCAGCACGCCATGGACGTCATCAAGGAGATCGGCTACGGCCGCGAGGTCCAGGCCGACGTCGAGGGCTTCATCTCGCTCAGGCTGCGGTCGTTGCGGGTCGGCTCGGCCGGGCGCTTCTTCGAGGGCGGCCACCCGGCCGACATCGGCGGCCTGCTGGAGCGCAACGTCGTCCTCGCCATCGAGGACGTCGCCAACGACGAGGACAAGGCGTTCCTCATGGGCACGCTGATCATCCGGATCGTCGAGCACCTGCGCATGCGGGCCAGGAAGGAGAAGTCGGCCGGGCTGCGGCACGTCATCGTGATCGAGGAGGCCCACCGGCTGCTGCGCGACCGCGGCCACGGGCGGGCCTCCACCCACGCCGTGGAGCTGCTGGCCGGCCTGCTCGCCGAGATCAGGGCGTACGGCGAGGGCATCGTGGTGGCCGAGCAGATCCCGACCAAACTCGTCTCCGACGTCGTGAAGAACACCGCGCTGAAGGTCGTCCACCGGCTGCCCGCCGAGGACGACAGGAAGCTCGTCGGCGCGGCCATGAACCTCAGCGACGAGCAGTCCAGGCACGTCGTGTCGCTCCAGCCGGGCTCGGCCGCGGTGTTCGCCGACGGCATGGACCGGCCGCTGCGTGTGCGCGTCCCGCTGGGCGAGTCGCGGGAGAAGCCGCTGCCGGGCCCACAGCCGCCCATCCGCGGGCGCAGGTCGGCCGCCTGCGGGGCGCAGTGCCGTACCGGCCAGGCGTGCACCCTGGTGGAGCTGAGGGAGGCCGACGTCCTCGCCGACGGGCCGGACTGGGCGTGGCTGCGCATCTGGTGCGACACGGTCGTGCTCGCCTTCGTCAGCAACCGGCCGCTGCCCGGCGTGCCGCGCGCCCTGTCGGCGTCCTGGGCCGAGCTGCCCGCCCGCCGCCGCGAGTGCCTGCTCGCCACCCTGGTCGAACGCGCCGTCCAGCGGCGGGCCTGGTCGCTGCGGAGCTGGTTCGACCCGGCGCTGCTCACCGAGAAGGCCGCCGAGGTCGCCGCGCGGCTGCTGTCCGGGGCCGAGGCCGGCGGCGACCGTCCCGGGGCGTCGTGGGTGATCCCGCAGGTGCGCTGGCTGCACGAGGTCGACCGGCTCTTCCCGTACGGCCAGCCCGCCCCCAACCTGCGCAGCCCGGCCCCGCCCATGGAGTACGCCCTGTTCCGCGGGGCCAACGGCAACGGCGGCGCCGACCTGGTGCACGCCGAGCTGCTCGGCCACCGCGCCAAGGCCCTGCGCCACCACCCGCTGTCCATGGAGGTGGACCACAACCGGGCCCTGGCCTGGCGGGTGATCCTGGGCGACGACGAGAACGAGAACGTGCAGCGCGACATCACGAACGTGGCGATCGGCATCGAGGCGTCGGCCAGGATCAGGCACGTGGGCCAGACGATGGGCGCGGGCTGGCTGGAGGGCGTGCTGTCGTGGCCGCAGCGGTTCGTCCTGCCGTTCGAGCACGGGGGAGCCCCGGAGATCGCCTTCGTCGAGGCGCCCTCGTCCTGACGCCCCGGGGCGCCACGGCTAGCGGTCGCGGCGGCGTTCGAGGCGTTTGCGCCGGGCCACCTCGCGCTTGTGCCCGGCCAGCTCGCGCCGCCGTTCCCGCCGCCCCTGCGCGGCCTCCTGCCTGCGGCTCTCCAGCTCCAGCCGCATCGCCTCCTGGGAGGTCGTGCTCCGCACGGACACCTGCGCCGCGGCCCGCGCCGCCAGCTTGGCCGCCCGCTTGGGGTTGACCCGCCGCACCCGCTCCCCGGCGGCCACGGCGGGCGCGGCATGGGCCTGCTCCAGCAGGGGGACGCCATGGCGCATCAGGAACGCGTGCAGCTCGGGATCGGTGGGCTCGGACCCGAGGGTGAACCGGGTCGCCCGCAGCCGCCCGCCTTCGGCGACCTCCAGCACCCCGACCCAGAACGGGCCGTCCAGGTAGACCGACAACGTGACCATCTTCTCCGCCCTTCATCCAGACATGCCGGGAAAACGACCTGGACAGGCCGCTTCCGGCACACCGGACATCCCTGGAAGGGCGGATACGTGAGGCTTCGCCCGGGCTACCAACCGGGCCGCGTTTTCGTGTGCAACTCCAGAGTACGACTCAACGGCGACTAGGATCCTTGGGCATGACCCAGCTTCCTCTGCGGGCTCAGCTCGCCAGCGCCCTGGGACGCAGCGCCGCCACGCTCTCGCGGATGACCGGGCGCGGTGACGGCTCGGTGATCGGCGGCAGGGTCGGCCTGCTGCTTGAGCCCGACCTCCTGCGCAAGCTGGCCCGCGACCGCAAGCTGGCCCTGGTCAGCGCCACCAACGGCAAGACCACCACGACCAGGCTGATCACCTCCGCGCTGCTGGAGATGGGCGAGGTGGCCACCAACGCCTTCGGCGCCAACATGCCGGCGGGCCACGTCTCGGCGCTCTCCCAGCAAAAGGGCGCCCCCTACGGCGTGCTGGAGGTCGACGAGAAGTACCTGCCGGAGGTGCTCGACACCACCGGCGCGGGCGTCGTCTGCCTGATGAACCTCAGCCGCGACCAGATGGACCGCGCGGCCGAGATCTGGCTGCTCGCGCAGAAGTGGCGCAGGGCGCTGTCCGGCAGGCCCACCCACGTCATCGCCAACTGCGACGACCCCCTCGTCACCTGGGGGGCCTCCACGGCCGCCAAGGTCACCTGGGTCGCGGGCGGGCAGCGCTGGAAGGAGGACTCCTGGTGCTGCCCCGAGTGCGGCGGCCCCCTCGACCGCAAAGACGCCGACTGGTCCTGCCGTGAGTGCACCTTCCACCGTCCCGAGCCGCAGTGGATGCTCGACGACGACGTCGCCGTCGACCCGCGCGGGCAGCGCTGGCTGCTCGACATCCAGCTTCCCGGCCTGGCCAACCGCTCCAACGCGGTGATGGCGCTGGCCGTGGCCGACGCGTTCGGGCTGCCGGTCGACCGGGCGCTGCCCCGGCTGCGCGAGGTCACCTCGGTGGCCGGCCGCTACACCACGGTCGAGCGCGACGGCCGCCACGCGCGGCTGCTGCTGGCCAAGAACCCGGCGGGCTGGCTGGAGGCGTTCGACGTCGCCGACCCGCAGCTGCCGATCATCCTCTCGGTCAACGCGCAGGGCCCCGACGGCCGCGACACCTCGTGGTTGTGGGACGTCGACTACCGCATTCTGCGCGGCCGTCCGGTCTTCGTCACCGGTGAGCGACGGCTCGACCTGGCGCTCCGGCTCGACGTGGCCGACGTGCCGTTCACGTTGTGCAGCTCGTTCTCCGAGGCGCTGGCCATGCAGCCGCCCGGCCGGGTCGACGTGATCGCCAACTACACCGCCTTCCAGCTGATCCGATCGGAGTTCGGACGTGCCCTCTGACAGCGCCCTCAGCATCGTCTGGATCTACCCCGACCTGCTGAGCACGTACGGCGACCAGGGCAACGTGCTCGTCCTGGAGCAGCGTGCGCAGCGCAGGGGCATCGAGGTCGAGACCGTCTACGTCCGCTCGGCCGACCCCGTGCCGGAGAGCGGCGACATCTACCTCATCGGCGGCGGCGAGGACCGCCCGCAGATCCTGGCCGCCCAGCGCCTGCGCCGCGACGGCGGGCTCCAGCGGGCCATCGCCCGGGGCGCGGCGATGCTGGCGGTGTGCGCCGGCTACCAGATCATGGGCAGCACGTTCGGCGGCGAGGAGGGCCAGCCGGTCGACGGCATCGGCCTGCTCGACATCGCCAGCTCGCGCGGCCCGGCGCGGGCCGTGGGCGAGCTGGTCGCCGAGGTCGACGCCGCGCTCAACCTGCCCACGCTGACCGGCTTCGAGAACCACATGGGCGTCACGCACCTGGGCCAGGGCGTGCGGCCGCTGTCCAAGACGGTCGCCGGGGTGGGCAACGGCGACGGCTTCGAGGGCTGCTACGCGGGCCACGTGGTGGGCACGTACCTGCACGGCCCCGCGCTGGCGCGCAACCCCGCCCTGGCCGACCTGCTGCTGTCGTGGCGCGTGGGCGACCTGACGCCCCTCGACGACTCCCGCTACGAGGCCCTGCGCCAGGAGCGGCTCAACACCGTGCTGTCCGGCTGACGGCCTAGTAGATCAGGGCCTGGGCGCCTTCGCTGACCGCCTCCTCGACGAACGCGGGCGCGCCGGCGATGCGCACGCCCTCGATCACGTCGTCGACCGTGATGTCCCGGCGGGCGGCGCACTGCGTGCACAGCGTCACCCGGCCCGCCGCCAGGACGGCTTCCAGCAGGTCGGCCAGCGGCGCGGCGTGCGGCAGGCTGAACTCCTTGGCCCGGCCCGGCAGGGCGAACCAGGACGACTCGCCGGTCAACCAGAGCGAGACCGGCACGCCGCTCGCCAGCGCGGCCGCCGCCACCGTGAAGGCCTGGTTACATCGCTCAGGGGCGTCCGCCCCCGCGGTCACCTTGATCACCAATGAACGTGCCATGCCGTCACCCTAACCCCGCCGCACCTGACCCCACACGTACGGATCGGCCTGGGCGCTGCCGAACGGCGACCAGGCGAGCCGCGTCTGCCCGGTCCTGTCCTTGGTGTCGGAGTCGTAGACGAGCACGTTCGCTCTCAGCGCGGTGGGCGGGGCGGGCAGCAGCGCGAGCGGGATGCGCACCTCGACGCCGTAGCCGCCGTGGTGGGCCGCCGCGGCCACGCGTACCCGCGGGGCGGGGCCCTGGCGGGCGTCGGCGTCGCGGGCGGCGCACGGCCCGCCCCGGGCGGTGTAGGGCAGGACGCCCAGCTTGAACGTGGTCGAGGTGTCGTCGGAGTCGCCGCGCGGGTCGAGGGCGATCTCGACCGCGTCGGTGCGCCAGTGGCGCTCGCACTCCCCGAGGGCGGCGCCGCGGGCCTCGTCGGTGACCTCGACCTGGACGTAGAGGTCGTCGCCGTGGCGGGCCAGCCGGGCGGTCGCGGCGCAGTCGGCCGCCGCGCAGCGTTCGCCCTCCCAGTGCGCCAGGCGCAGGGCGGGGCCGGCGTACTCGCCGGGGGAGGCGACGCCGTCGAGCACGGGAGCGCGCCCGGCGACCGGCAGCGTGGTGGCGGGCGGCTCGGGATAGTCCGGCTGTGCCCTGTTGGCCAGCCAGGGCAGGCCGACCGCGCGCGCCCAGTCGCGGAACTCGGCGTACAGGGGGCGAAGACCGGCCTGCTCGACGACGGGGGCGGGCACCGGCCGCCCGCCGTCGAAGACGACCGAGAACCAGTCGCACCCGAACGGCCCGGCCACTTTCGCCGGCCGGGAGGCGAACCCCTGCGTGCGGTACGCGCGCTCGGCGTCGCGCTCCCGCTGGGCCCACGTGCCGCGGTGGCGCGGCGATCGGACGCCCTCCCAGACGCCGAGCTGCGGCAGCCCGGTGGCCAGGTCGCGGAGGCCGGCCGTCGCGCAGCCGGGGCCCACGGGGCCGCGCAGCCCCCAGTTCTGGGTCAGCAGCCGGGAGGCCCGCCAGGGCGCGCCCGTCCCCGGGAACGCGGCGGGGTCGGCGGCCAGCCGGAACGCCTCGACGGCCAGCCGGGCGGCGAGCTGGTGCCCGCCGTGCTGGTTGAAGGGCCGCGGGTCCATCGTGACGACGGTCGTGGGCGTGGTGGCTCTGATCGTCTCGACCATGCGCCTGAGGGTGTCCGGCCCCCACGCGCGGGCGGTCAGGGGCGCCGACAGCGTGTACCAGAAGTCCGGTCTGTCCAGGTAGAAGACGTCGCGGATGCCCGCGTGCGCGACCGCCTCGCGCTCCTCGGCCTCCCTGATCCGGCCGAGCGCCGCGCCCTTCTCCGGCCCGGCGGCGTTGCCGCCGCCCTCGCCGCGGGTGACCGTCACGACGCCGGTGGTCAGCCCCAGGCGTTCGCGCCACTGCCCGAACGTGGACAGCGACTGGTACTCGTCGTCCGGATGGGCGCCCACGAACAGCACGTCGACGTGCGGCGGCACGGCCCAGGCATCCAGCATCGCGGCTCCCCCCGACGGAACGTCTCCCCGATCCAGAAGGTTAGCCACCGGCGCTAGGCTTGGTGAGCATGGAAGAACCTGAGGTGCATCCCGCTCTGGAGCAGATCGCGTTCCTGCTCGGCCGCTGGGAGGGCGCCGGCGTGGGCGGCTATCCGACGATCGAGAGCTTCAACTTCGGCCAGGAGATCGAGTTCGGCCACAACGGCAAGCCGTTCCTGACGTACGTCAGCCGCACCTGGCTGCTCGACAACGACGGCAACCGGGTCAGGCCGCTGGCCACCGAGTCCGGCTACTGGCGGGCGCAGCCCGACCGGCAGATCGAGGTGGTGCTCGCGCACCCGACCGGCATCGTCGAGATCTACATCGGCGAGGTCGTCTTCCACAAGATCGAGCTGCGCACCGACGTCGTGGCCCGCACCTCCACGTCCAAGGAGTACACCGCGGGCCACCGCCTCTACGGCCTGGTCAACGGCAACCTGATGTGGGCCTACGAGATGGCGGCCATGGGCCACCCGCTCACCGACCACATGTCGGCCGAGCTGAAGAAGGTGTCCTGAGCATGACCTCGCCCTTTCCCCCCGAGGCCGTCGAGGCGATCAAGCGCCACATGAACGACGACCACACCGGCGACGCCCTGGTCATCGTCCGAGGGCTCGGCGGCCGGCCGGGGGCCACCTCGGCGGTGACCAGCGACGTCGACGCCGAGGCGATGGAGTTCACGGTCGACGGCGGCGAGCGGGTGCGCGTGCCGTGGGGCGAGACGCTGACCGAGCGCGCCCAGGTGCGCAAGGCGGTGGTGCGCCTCTACCGGGCGGCCTGCGCCGAGCTGGGCATCGAGCCGCACGGCGAACACTGAGGGAAGAATCGATCGGAGAAACAAAGAGGGCCCCGGGCAACACTCCGCCTGCCGAGCAGACGGGCCGGATGGACCATGGCCGGGATGCGTCATCCCGCCCTCCGGCTGCCAGGGGCCCCGGTGGTTGCCTCGGATTCGCTTGCGACACGAGACAACAGTCCGCAGCGCTAGCGGACAACCACCTCGCTAGCCCGACTATGACTATCCATTATTCGGACCACCTCCTTTCCGCGTACTCATGAAGCTATGCGGTCGCGCGCGCCGGGGGCAAGTAATTATCGGACGGCCGCGAACAGGCGATCGTGCGCTTTACACTCGGGGCATGACCGAGACGCAGTGGCACGAGGAACTCCGCGCCAAGGGCTACCGGGTCACCCCGCAGCGGCAGCTCGTGCTCGAAGCGGTCAAGGATCTGGAGCACGCGACGCCCGAGGAGATCTGCACCAAGGTCCGCGAGACGGCGCGCGGGGTCAACATCTCGACCGTCTACCGCACGCTGGAGCTGCTCGAAGAGCTCGGCATGGTCACCCACACCCATCTCGGCCACGGCGCGCCGACCTACCACCTGGCGGCCGAGGCCGACCACGTCCATCTGGTGTGCCGGGGGTGCGACGAGGTCTTCGAGGTGCGTCCCGAGCTGGCCGAGGGGCTGGTGAAGGGGCTCGACGAGGAGCTGGGGTTCGCGGCCGACGTCCATCACCTCACGGTGTTCGGCCGGTGCAGCAACTGCCGCTGACCCGCGGCACCGGCGTCGGGCGCCGTCGCGCGGGCGGATAGCCTTGAGGGCATGCGTAGCCCTCTGCTCGATCTCCCCGGCGCCGTCGCGGCCGACGGGCCGGACGCCGACGTAGCCGCGCACTATGGCGACCTGTTCGCCGAACAGCGCGCGCTGGCCAAGGGTGAGGCGGTCGTCGACCGCAGCAACCGCGAGGTGGTCCGCATCTCCGGCGTCGACCGGCTGAAATGGCTCAACGACCTGACCTCGCAGAAGCTCGACGCGCTGCCGCCCGGCCAGTGGACGCAGACGCTCGACCTCGACCTCCAGGGCCGCGTGCTGCACCACCTCACGCTGGTCGACGACGGCGAGAGCGTGCTGGCGCACGTCGAGCCCGGCACGGCCCAGAGCCTGATCGACTACCTCGACCGCATGCGGTTCATGCTGCGCGTGGAGGTGTCGCGGGCCGACGACCTGGCGGTGCTCTCCACGGCCACCGAAGACTTCCTGGTGCCGCGCGCGGAGCTGGCCGACCATCTGGGCCGGCCCCTGGCGGGGCTGTGGGCGTACGAGGCGCTGCGCATCGAGGCGCACCGGCCGCGGCTCGGCTTCGAGACCGACCACAAGACGATCCCCCACGAGGTCGACTGGATCGGCTCGGCGGTCCACCTGAGCAAGGGCTGCTACCGGGGCCAGGAGACGGTCGCCCGCGTCCACAACCTGGGCCACCCGCCGCGCCGCCTGGTGTTCCTGCACCTCGACGGCAGCGTCGACACCCTGCCGGTGCACGGCGACCCGGTGATCTTCGAGAGCCAGGAGGTCGGCGTCGTCGGTTCGGCCGCCCGCCACCACGAGCTGGGCCCGATCGCGCTGGCCGTGGTCAAGCGCACGGTTCCGGTCGACGCGCCGCTGCTGGCCGGTGGCGTGGCCGCCGCCCAGGAAGTCGTCGTGCCCCCCGACGCCGGCCGCAACGTCGCCATCGACCCCTCGCTGCGCCGCCGCATCCGCTGACCCGTCAGGCGTCGATGTCGAGGACGAGCGTGATCGGCCCGTCGTTGACCAGCGAGACCTTCATGTCGGCGCCGAAACGGCCGGTCTCCACATGGGCGCCGAGCGTCCTCAGCTCCTCGACCACGGCCTCCACCAGCGGCTCGGCGACCGGCCCAGGGGCCGCGGCCTGCCAGGTGGGGCGCCTGCCCTTGCGCGCGTCGCCGTAGAGGGTGAACTGGCTGATCACCAGGAGTGGGGCGGAGACGTCGGAGCAGGACTTCTCGCCGTGCAGGACGCGCAGGCCCCACAGCTTGGCGGCGAGTTTGGCGGCCTCGGCGCGGGTGTCGGTGTGCGTCACGCCGACCAGGACCAGCAGCCCAGGCTCGTCGACCGCGCCGACCGTCTGCCCCTCGACCTCGACGGAGGCCGAGCTCACTCGTTGTACGACTGCTCGCATGGCATCCCATTCTGGCGCAGAAAGAACTGTTCGTAGACTCGTGCCGAAAGGGGGCGCGTTATGTCGCTGATTGTCGAGGTTGTCCGGTCGGGGTTCGTGGAGTCCACGCATCAGGCCCGCATGTTGACCGTGGACGCGCGAGGCGTGCCCGTGGAGACGCGGGGAGCGGTGCACGTGCCGGCCTCGCCGCGATCGTCGATGAAGCCGCTGCAGGCGCTCGGCATGATGCGCAACGGCCTCCAGCTGGAGGGGGAGCTGCTGGCGCTGGCCTGCGCCTCGCACTCCGGTGAGGCGTTCCACGTGGACGGCGTGCGGAACATCCTGGCCGGAGCGGGCCTGGATGAGTCCGCCCTGCTGTGTCCGGAGGACCACCCGTTCGAGCGCACCTCGATCGAGTTCGGCAGGGTCTACATGAACTGCTCCGGCAAGCACGCCGCCATGCTGGCCACCTGTGTGCTCAACGACTGGCCGCTCACGACGTACCTGGAGCCCGCGCACCCGCTCCAGCGTGCGATCCGCGCGACGGTCGAGGACCTGACCGGAGAGCGCGTGGCCGCCTCCGGCGTGGACGGCTGCGGCGCGCCGCTGTTCTTCGTGTCGATGCTCGGCGTCACCAAGGCGTTCAGGGCGTTCCCGCTGGCCGCGGAGGGCTCGCACGAGCGGCGGATCTTCGACGCCATGCGGACCTACCCCGAGTGGACGTCCGGCACCGACCGGCCCGAGGCCAGGATCATGCGGGCGATCCCCGGGCTGATGCTGAAGGCGGGCGCGGAGGCGTTCGACGCGTTCGCGTTCGAGGACGGCCGGGCCGGCACGATCAAGGTCGAGGACGGCTCCACGCGGGCCCGCGTGCCCGTCACCGTGGCGGCCCTGCGCTCGCTCGGCCTGGACGCCCCCGAGCTGGCCGAGCTGGCCCGGCCGGCGCTGCTGGGCGGCGGCCGGCCGGTGGGCGAGCTGCGGATCCGCTAGAGGCTGCGGAACTGGCGGCTGGCGGAGATGGCCCCCGAGGTCGTCGTGGTGAACGTGCGCATCGACCCGGCGAACTTGGACAGGTCCCACTCCGCCGGCCCGTGGTACCAGTAGAGGTTGTCGGCCTGGTGGCCGTTGCCGGTCACCGAGGCCACCACCCGCGCCCAGTGCTCGACCCCGTCGAAGATCACCGCGTACGGCAGGTAGCGCGAGAACAGCTCCACCCGGTGCTGCTCGGGCACCTCGCCCAGGTCGCCGGAGAACAGGTACTCGCGGAAGCCCATCGTGTGCGCGAGCGCGGCCGAGCCCTTGGCGGTCTTGGCCGGCATGTACTGGCCGCCGACGGCCAGCGCGCCGCCCGCGATGACCAGGGCCAGCCCCAGCAGCCCGTACGTGGTGAACCAGGCCAGCCCGACCGTGGCCAGCAGGCCCAGCCCGATCAGCACGACGCCGATCGTCGTCCACCGGGTGCGCTCGGTGTCGGGACGGCGGGCGAACCAGCCCTGCGCGACCACGTCGGTGTAGAGCGCGTCGCGCACCTTGCCCAGATGGCCGGTGAACGAGCCGGACAGCTGTGACAGCAGCACCGTGTCGCGCCCGTCGAAGACGGCGTCGTACAGGGCCCGCTCGTACGGCAGCAGCGCGTTGACCGGCGCGTTCGGCAGCCTGACCAGCATCCAGTCGGGAGCGTCGTAGGCCTGGCGGGGCTGCTCGTCGATCCGCAGGTAGCCGCGGACGGCCAGGTCGACGATGGTGGCGGTGACGTCGACCACGTCGGCCTGCTCGTCCACCAGCGTGCCGATCTGGCCGGGACGCACGCCGTCCGGCGGGGTGAAGTGCCCGTTCTGGATGGGATCGACCGTGCCCTTCTCGTGGCCCGCGACCCGGGCGTCCCGGCCGCGCGTCCAGTAGAGCAGGCCGACGCCGCCGAGCAGCAGCACCAGCAGGCCGGCCAGGGCGCCGCCGGTGACCAGGTCGAGGGTGAACGCCGAGGCCAGCGAGAAGCGCCTCTCCAGGATGGGCGCCCCGGAGCTGGAGCCCTTGGGGTAGCCGACGACCACCGTCAGGGCCTGGCCCGGCGCGAGGTTCTCCTGCTCGAAGTCGGCCTGCGTGCCGGTGTGGTCCATCGTGGCCGCGGTGCAGCCGATGGCCGAGGTCAGGTCGCCGGCGAAGCACGACAGGTTCTGCACCTGGCCGGGCCCGTGGACCTGGACGGTCGCCTTGGCCACGGCGACGTTCCAGCCGCTGACGGCGAACCAGCGCAGCTCCTCGACGCCGCCGGAGGTGGTCACCGCGCCCTTGACGTCGTACTCGACGGTCTGGCCCGTCACCGTCAGGACGTCGCCGTCGAGCTTGCCGCCCTTGACGTTGGCGACCTGGTAGACGCGGTCGTTGCCGTCGTCGTAGCGGGTCCTGGTGAGGAGGGTGCGCTTGAGGCCGCCGGACCCTCCGGTGATCTTCTCGACCACGTGGAGCGTGCCGTCCTTGGCGAGCGTCATCGTCACCTGGTCCGTGATCCCGGCCTCCGCCAGGGCGGGGGTGGCCAGCAACGTCAGCGCGGTGGCTCCCAGGGCGGCCAACGTGAGTCTGAAACCCGTCATGGCGGGACATCGTAGCGGTTGCGGGTGTCAATCCAGGGTGATGCCGTCGGCCGCCCGGCGCACGCTCTCGGGCGAGGCGGCCATGCCGGGGTTCTCCAGGGCGAGAGCCTGGTTGAGGGCGACGTAGGGCCGCATGCGCCGCTCGTACCGGTCGAACGCCCCCTCGGGGGCCCGGCCCAGCTCCTCGGCCAGCACGTACGCCCCCACCAGGGCCAGACTGGTGCCCTGCCCCGACAGCGGTGAGGGGCAGTAGCCGGCGTCGCCGATCAGCGCAACCCTGCCCTTCGACCAGCGGTCCATCTCGACCTGGGCCATGGCGTCGAAGTAGAAGTCGTCGGCCCGCCACATGGCCTCCAGCAGCTTGGGCGCCTGCCAGCGCAGCCCCGAGCAGTGCTCCTGGACCAGGCGCCTCTGCTGCTCGACGTCGCGGTGGTCGTAGTCGAGCGGGCCCGCGGCGAAGCCCATGTTGACCTTCATCACCGCCGTGTCCCGGTCGCTGAACAGGCCGAACCCGGCCTCGCCCTCCCGGTGCCAGACCTGCCAGTGGTCCAGGCCGAGGAAGTTGTCGGCGGTGTAGATGGAGACGTACATGCCGAGGTGCTTGAGGAAGGGCTGCTCCGGGCCGAAGGTCAGCTTCCTGACGTTGGAGTGCAGGCCGTCGGCGCCGATCACGTAGTCGTAGCGTTCCCGGACGCCGCTGTCGAAGGTCACGTCCACGCCTTCGTCGTCCTGGTTGAGGGTGGCGACGGAGTCGCCGTACCGGCAGGGGGCGTCGGTGACGGCGTCGAGGATGGCGGTGAGGTCGTCGCGGGCGATCTCGACGTCCGGGCTGTCGAGCCGGCCGCCGCTGACGGTCTCCTCGGTGCTGCGCATGATCTCGTTGCCGTCGCCGTCGTACATGGACATGCCGCGCATGGTCGTCCGGGCCGCCCTGACCTGCTCCAGGATGCCCATGCGGTCGGCCACGACCAGGGCGGCGCCCCGGAGGTCGACGGCCTGGCCGCCCTTGCGCGGGCGCGGGGCGCGCTCGACGAGCGTGACCTCGAAGCCGCGCCGCCGCAGCCAGTGGGCCAGGGCGGGACCCCCGACGCTCGCCCCCGAGACGAGAACCTTCATGATGCGCTCCTTGCTGTTGACGTTGTACGCAGAACTGAATGTACGACGTACATACAGCAGCTCACAAGACTGCGCTGATAAGATCTGTACTAGTACAGAGAGAGGGACGAGATGACCGCTCCGCCTTACGCGCGCATCGTCGAGGACATCAGGCGGCGCATCGCCGACGGCCGCCTGCGGCCCGGCGACCGGGTGCCCTCCACCAGGCAGCTCGCCCGCGACTGGGAGGTCGCGCTCGCCACGGCGGCCAAGGCGCTGACGGTGCTGGCCCAGCAGGGCGTGGTGGTGGCCGAGCCGCGCGTCGGCACGGTCGTGGCCGAGATCCGCGGCGGCGGGGCGCGGCGGGCCCCCGTCCCGTCCGGCGACGACCTGACCCGCGACCGCATCGTGGCCGCCGCCGTCGAGATCGCCGACGCCGACGGGCTCGCCGAGCTGACCATGCGCGGCGTGGCGGGCCGGCTCGGCGTGGCCACCATGTCCCTCTACCGGCACGTCGGCGGCAAGGACGACCTGGTCATGCTCATGATCGACTACGTGATCCGCGAGTTCCCGCTGCCCGACCCGCCGCCCGACGGATGGCGGGCCAGGCTGGAGACCGCCGCCCGGGTGCAGTGGGCGGGCTACCGCACCCACCCGTGGATGGCCAGGGTCACGTCACTGACCAGGCCGCTGCCCTCGGCCAGCCTGATCGCCCACACCGAGTGGGTCATGCGCACGCTGGAGGGCTCGCCCCTCGACCCCATGAGCAAGATGCACGTGCACACCCTGCTGTTCAGCTTCGTCCAGGGCCTGGCCGCCAACATCGAGATGGAGCAGCAGGCCCAGGCCGCGACCGGCCTGACCGCCGACGAATGGATGACCAGCAGGGAAGGGGAGCTCCAGGCGCTGGCGGAGTCGGGGCGGCTGACCGCCTTCACCGGCGTCGTCGAGGAGCTGGGCGGCGAGTTCGACCTCGACCTCGACCGGCTCTTCGCCTTCGGCCTCGACGCGCTGCTCGACGGGCTCGCCGGGCTGGTCGAAGGGCGCTAGTCGGAGATCGCGATGCGCAGCCGGCGGAAGCCGCGCCCCTTGCTCTCGATCTTGGCCACCTTGATGCGGCCGATCTGCTTGGTCGAGGCCACGTGGGTGCCGCCGTCGGCCTGCGTGTCGAGGCCCACGATGTCGACGATGCGCACGTCCTGGACGGCCTCGGGCACCAGGTTCGTGGCCGTGCGGATGATGTCGGGGATCTCGAACGCCTCCCGCCTGGGCAGCACGCGCACGTCGATGCGCCGGTCGGCGACGATCTCGGCGTTGCAGGCGTCCTCGACGGCCTCCTTGAAGCCGGGCGGCACCTCGGGCAGGTTGAAGTCCATGCGGGCGCTCAGCTCGTCCATGTTGCCGCCGGTGACCAGGCAGCCGTAGTCCCTGAACACCACGCCGCACAGCACGTGGAGCCCCGAGTGCGTACGCATGAGCGCCGACCGGCGGGCGTCGGCCACGGCCGCCTCCACCACCGTGCCGGCGGGCGGGATCGGGTCGCCCTCGGCGGGGATCAGGAAGAGGTCGTCGCCTTTGCGCACCCCGACGATGCGCGTCTCCACACCCTGCCAGACCAGAACTCCGTGATCGGCCGGCTGGCCGCCCCCGCCTGGATAGAATGCCGACCTGCTCAGCACGATCCCCTCAGGCGTCGCGTCCAGCACGACGGCTTCGAAGTCCCGCAGGCTCTGGTCGGACAGTTCGAGCCGCTGCGTGCGTCCGTGGAGGTCGGCGGTCATATCGGCAGCCTAGTGCCCCGGGGTGATAATGCGTGGCCTGATGCTTCGAGGAAGAATCGCCCCGGTCGTCGCGATAATGGGGATTTTTGCTGGAGTTTCGGCATGTAGTAGTGCAGTGGCCGGTACGCCGCCGCAGCGGGCGCCCGAGGCCGTCCCTCCGGCCCGCCCGGCGGTCCCGGTGATGATGTTCGTGGGTGACAGCTTCACGGTCGGCTCAGGGCCCGTGCCGCCCTGGCGGACCTACGCCTCGGAGTCGGCGCGCCTGCTCGGCTGGCAGCCGGTGATCGCCGGCGCCGGTGGCACCGGCTACCTCAACGAGGGCAAGGTGGGCCGCACGTTCCGGCGGTCGTTCGAGGAGGAACTGGCCTGGCGGCCGGCCCCCGACGTGCTGGTCATCTCCGGCGGCCACAACGACCAGCGCTGGAGCACCGGGCAGGTGCGCGAGGCGGCCGCCGGCCTGCTCGCCGAGGTGCGCCGCCGCTGGCCGGTCACCAAGGTCGTCATGGTCGGCCCTATCTGGCTGGAGGACACCCCGGCCAAGGCCTATCGCGTGCGCGACGCCCTGGCGGAGGTGGCGGACGCCGCGGGGGTGCCGTTCCTCGACCCGATGCGCCGCAAATGGGTGACCGGCAGGCCGTCGGAGACGGTGTTGCCCGACGGCGTGCATCCCACGTTCGCCGGGCACGAGCGCATCGCCGCGTGGCTGGCGGGCGAGCTGGCCTGATCTACCAGGGGCCGTAGGGGCCGCTGTTGCCGCGGCCCATGCCCTTGACGGCGGGCTTCACGTCGACGATGTAGATGGTGGCGGCGATGACGGCCAGGATGGAGAACAGGCCGATGCCGTTGAGCCCGATGAACCTGAAGCCGCCGACCAGCATGAAGTCGTTGAAGTAACCCAGCGCGCCGCCGCCGGAGAGCAACGTCGCCAGCGCGAGGATGAGCAGCCAGATCTTCTTCTGCAGCTTGCCCGCCGAGACGAACGCGTTGGTCGGCACCCGCGCCGCGTGGACCAGCGCGTAGACCGACATGCCGAAGATGACGGCGGCGAGCACCAAGAAGAGGAAGTTGAAAACGCCGTTGATCATATTCATGTTGCTGGCTCCACCCAACGCCGCGAAGAAATCGGCCCCAGCCTAATAGGCGTCCCCGACAATCGGGCACCGGAAGAGAAAAGGGCCCGCCTCCGGGGAGGCGGGCCCTTTCGCTCGGTCAGGCCTTGGCCCGAGGGGCGCGGGTCGTCTTCTTGACGGGCTCGGCGACGGGCGGCTCGGCGGCCTCCGACACCTCCTCCAGCTCAAGGGCGGCCTCGCCGGTCGTCTTGCTGACGACCTTGCGGCCACGGCTGGCGAAGTCCTCGTAGACCTCGGTGGCCTTGTTGCTCAGCTGGTCGGCGTACTCGCGGGCCTTCTCGGGGAACTCGCGGACGAAGCCCTCGGCCTTGTCGGCGTACGCGCGGGTCTTCTCCGGCAGGTCCTTGGCCAGCTCCGAGCGGCGGGACTGGAGCTGGCGGAGCTGCTCGGGCAGCTCGCGCAGCTTCTCCACGGCGAAGTCGCCGGCGCCCGCGAACGCGTAGAAGGGCTTGGAGTCGGTGAGCTTCTTGACCTCGGTGGCGAGCGTCATGGGTTAACCTTCCTTGGTTTCCTGGGTGACGGTCCCGTTGCCGGGGGAGGCCGCGTAGGGCTCAAGCGCGGCGAGATACTCCTCGGGCAGCGGCGGCTCGTCGTCCGCGGTGGAGTCGTGCTGAGGGCGGGCGTTCTGGGAGGTCTGCTCGCCCTCGGTGCGGTTCTCCTTGCGGAACGATTCATAGATGTCGATCAGCACCTGGCGCTGGCGCTCGGTGAGCAAGGTGTCGGCGTTGATCGCGGTGATCACGTCGCTCGGCGGCTCCCGGTCCTCGATGAGGCCGGCCTGCACGTAGAGCGCCTGCGAGGAGATCCGCAGACCCTTGGCGATCTGGTTGAGGATCTCCGCGCTCGGCTTGCGCAGCCCGCGCTCGATCTGGCTGAGGTAGGGGTTGGAGACCCCTGCCGCCTGCGCGAGCTGGCGAAGCGAGATCTTCGCCTGTTGCCGTTGCTCGCGGATGTATTCGCCGATCGAGCCGACCTTCGGTAGTGCCATACCGACAGTCTGCCGTCCCGTGCTTGCAATTGCAAACGGAATGGCTAACACCAGCAAGCAGTCAGAGCTGGTAGACCCACAGGAAGGGTGTGGCGGTGAGCAAGCTCACAGAGAGGGCGAGGTAGCCGTACCGGACAGATGCTGACAATTCCGGCGCCGGCTTGATCAGGCGGTCCACCCGGGCCATGACGTGGTGCGCGTGCACGCCGAGCATGCCCTGCGGGGTCGGCATGGCGCCGGCCGTACCGAACCTGAGCAGCGCCGTGGCCAGCCTGCGCGGTGAGCAGTAGCGGCGGGCACGGTCGTCGGCGGCCATCTCGATCAGCAGCTCCACCTGCGCCTGCGCGTCGGCCACCACCTTCGACCAGGGCAGCGCCCGGCGCAGCGCGGCGAACGGCAGCAGCACCAGGTCGTGCCGCTCGCGCACGTGGGCGGCCTCGTGCGCCAGCACGGCCGCCATCTCGTCAGACGACAGCAGCTCCAGCGCGCCCGCGCTGACCACGACCTGCGAGCGCAACCCCGGCACGCAGTACGCCGCCGCGCTCGGATGGTCGAGCACCCGCACCCCGGGAACGCCGGGATCGTCGCGGGAGATGAGCGCGAGCAGCACACGATGCCGCCGCCGCGCGCGCAACGCCTGCACGCCGGCCGTCAGCAGCACCACGACCAGCACCGCCAGCGAGGTGAGACCGGCGATCATGGCCAGCACGTGCAGCGGGTCCCACGCCTCGGACGGCGTCTCCCCGCGCGCGAAGGCGATCAGCCCCGGCAGCACGCCCACGTCGTAGGGCGTGACCGCGTAGGCCAGCATGGCGCCGGTGGTGGCCAGGCCCCAGGCCACGCCCAGGGACTGCCAGACGATGATGGCGAGTTTCGGGGCGCGGGAGGTCCACCGGGCCGTCGTGAAACGCCAGGAGCCGAGCGCGCACGCCGTGGCGAGCGCCGCTAGCACCGCTGCCGTGATCACTCTTCCTCCAGCTCCGTGAGAGCTCTCCGCAGGATCTCCGCCTCCGGGCCCGACACGGCCTGGGCGAAGCGGGTCAGGGCGGCCGAGCGGTCGCCCGTCAGGTCCAACGCCTCAAGCATAAGCTCGGCGATGTAGGCGTCACGGCTCGCGGCCGGTTCGTAACGCCACGCGCGGCCGTCCCTGGTCCGATCCAGGAAGCCCTTGCGCGTGAGGCGGTCGAGTACGGTCATCACCGTCGTGGGGGCGAGGTCGCGATCGGCAATGAGCCTGCCGACCTCGCGGGCGGTCAACGCGCTGTGCTCCGCCCAGAGGATGTCCATGATGCTGCGCTCAAGCTCGCCAAGACCCTTCACGCCCTTCAGGGTAGCTCTACAAAGCGTCGAGCTGGCATCCGGGAGCGGCAAGTGGCGACGCGGAACCGCGGCTGGCAGGCTGGGTGAGATGAATGTCACGTTGGTGCAGGGAGACATCACCGAGCAGCGGACCGACGCGATTGTGAACGCGGCCAACTCCTCCCTGCTCGGCGGCGGAGGCGTCGACGGCGCCATCCACCGGCGCGGCGGGCCGGAGATCCTGGCGGAGTGCAGGCAGTTGCGCGCCGGGCACCTCGGCGGGGGCCTGCCGACCGGCCAGGCCGTCGCCACCACCGCCGGGCTGCTGCCGGCCCACTGGGTGATCCACACGGTGGGGCCGGTCTACTCCAGGTCGCAGGACCGCTCCGAGCTGCTGGCCTCCTGCCACCGCGAGTCGCTGCGGGTGGCGGACGCGCTGGGCGCCAGGACGGTGGCCTTCCCCGCGATCTCCACCGGCATCTACGGCTGGCCGCTCGCCGACGCCGCGCGCATCGCCGTGACCGCCGTGCGCGCGGCCGGGACGTCGGTCGAGGAGGTCAGGTTCGTGCTGTTCGACGCCGCGGCCTACGAAGTGTTCCGCGGGGAGCTCTCCTCATAGCCGAGGTGTTCCGCGCCCGGCTCTCCGTCTTCAGCGCGGGTCCGCCGCGGGCAGCTCTCCTCTTAGCGCGGGTCCACCGCCGACCAGGGCAGGGTGAGCTCGCCGAGCCGCCACCTCGCTGGGCCGCCGAGCGGCGGGCGCACCGCCACCGGCCACTGCCCGGCCAGCAGCCGTACGGACGCCAGCCAGCGCTGCCGCAGCCCGTGCACCCCATAAGGGGCGCTGACCGCCCACGCGTGGTCGAAGTCGCGCAGGAACGCATGGATGCGCTCACCCGGCACGTTCCGGTGGATGAGCGTCTTCGGCAGGCGGTCGGCCAGGTCCGAAGGCCGCTCGAAGGCGTCGAAACGGGCGGAGAACGTCAGGGTGTGCGGGCCGTCGGGGGACAGGCCCACCCAGATCGCCCGCCGTCCGGTCTCGGAGGAGGTGCCCTCGACCAGGACGCCGCCGGGGGCCAGCCTGCCGCAGAGCACGTCCCAGTAGTGCCACGCCTCCGCCTCGCCGTACTGGCGCAGCACGTTGAAGGCGCGTACCAGCGTCGGCGGGCGGGGGACGGGCAGCTCGAAGCCGCCGAGCGCGAAGCTCAGCCCCTCCCGCTCGTACGGCTTGGCCAGGGCCACCCTGGCCGGGTCGATCTCGATGCCGACCACCTCGACGTCGGGCGCGACCGCGCGCAGCCGGGTGAACAGCTCAAGCGTGGTCGTGTGCGAGGCGCCGTAGCCGAGGTCGACGACGAGCGGGCGGACGGCGGCGCGCAGGGCCGGGCCGTGCACGGCGGCCGTCCAGCGGTCGACCCGGCGCAGCCGGTTGTGCCACGTCGTGCCGCGCGTGATCGCGCCGACCGGTCTGGCCATCCGGCTCAGCCACCGCTGACGCGGTGCACCTTGTGCTGGGCGGCCTGGGCGCGCGGCCTGATCACCAGGCGGTCGATGTTGACGTGGGACGGGCGCGTCACGCACCAGGCGATGGCATCGGCCACGTCCTCGGAGGTCAGCGGGCCGGGGACGCCCTCGTACACGCGGGCGGCGGCCGTCTCGTCGCCGCGGAAGCGGGTGACCGCGAAGCCCTCGCTCCTCACCATGCCCGGCGCGATCTCGACCACCCGGACCGGCTGCCCGACCAGCTCAAGGCGGAGCGTCTCGGCCATCGCGGACTGGGCGTGCTTGGCCGCGACATAGCCGCCGCCGCCCTCGTACGAGACCAGGGCCGCGGTCGAGGTCAGCATCACCAGGACGCCGTCGCCGGACGCCACGAGTTTGGGGATCAGCGCCTGGGTCATGCGTAGGGAGCCGAGTACGTTCGTGTCGTACATCTGCTGCCAGTCGTCGAGAAGGCCGTCCGTGACCGATTCCATGCCGAGCGCGCCACCGGCGTTGTTGACCAGCACGTCGCAGCGGTCGAGCGAGCCGACCAGCGCGTCAACCGACTCCTGAGAGGTCACGTCAAGCGTCACCGGCCTGATCGAGGGCACCTCCGCGGCCAGCTTGTCCAGCCGGTCGCGGCGCCGTGCGCCCGCCACCACCGCATAGCCTTCAGCGGCGAGCCGCCGCGCGGTCGCCTCGCCGATCCCGCCGCTCGCCCCGGTCACCACTGCCGTTCTCTGCATGCCCTCATCCTGCCAGGGCGAACGCGGTGCGAACCGCGGCAGGGAATGTCGAAAAAATCTGGATAGTTGTATTCCGCTTGGAGGTGATGTCGAGTGAGGCGACGACGGGTCAGCCGGGTCGCGACCATCAGCATGCACACATCGCCATTGGACCAGCCCGGCACGGGCGACGCCGGTGGCATGAACGTGTACATCGTCGAGTCGGCCAGGAGACTGGCGCAACTCGGCGTGGAGGTGGAGATCTTCACCAGGGCCACCGCCCGCGACCAGCCGCCCGTGGCCGAACTCGCCCCCGGCGTGCTGGTGCGCCACCTGACGGCCGGGCCGTACGAGGAGATGGACCGCGCCGACCTGCCCGGGCAGCTCTGCGCGTTCCTGTCCGAGGTGCTGCGCACCGAGGCCATGTACGACCCCGGCCGCTACGACGTCATCCACTCCCACTACTGGCTGTCCGGGCAGGTCGGCTGGCTGGCCAAGGAGCGCTGGGGCGTGCCGCTCGTGCACACCATGCACACCATGGCCAAGGTCAAGAACCTGCTGCTCGCCCAGGACGACAAGCCGGAGCCCCAGGCCCGCGTGGTGGGCGAGGAACAGGTCGTCGAGATCGCCGACCGCCTCGTGGCCAACACCGCCGACGAGGCCCGCGAGCTCATGGACCTGTACGGCGCCTCCAAGCAGCGCGTGGCCGTCGTGAACCCCGGCGTCAACCTCACCGTCTTCCAGCCCGCCTCACAGGGCGCCGCCCGGCAGCGGCTGGACCTGCCGCAGGACGCCCGCGTCCTGCTGTTCGTGGGCCGCATCCAGCCGCTCAAGGCCCCCGACGTGCTGCTGCGCGCGGCCTCGCGCATGCTCATCGACGACCCCTCGCTGCGCGGCCGCCTGGTCGTGGCGTGCGTCGGCGGGCCGTCCGGCAACGGGCTCGCCCGGCCGTCCATCCTCACGGAACTGGCCGGCGAGCTGGGCATCTCCGACGTCGTCCGGCTCGTGCCGCCGGCTCCGCAGGAGGAACTGGCCGACTGGTACCGGGCGGCGGACGTGACCGTGGTGCCGTCGTACAGCGAGTCGTTCGGGCTGGTGGCCCTGGAGTCGCAGGCGTGCGGGACGCCGGTCGCCGCGGCGGCGGTGGGCGGACTGCGCACCGCGGTGGACGACGGTGTCTCCGGGGTGCTGGTGGACGGGCACGATCCGGACGAATGGGCCCGTGTCCTGCATCGTCTGGTCACCACGCCGGAATGGCGGGAGCAGTTGTCGAGGGGGGCCCGTACGCACGCGGCCGCCTTCGGCTGGCAGGCGACGGCGGGACGGCTCATGGAGGTGTACGCGGGCGCCGTCGCGAATCTGCACAAGGTGCCCGTGGCGCTCAACTTCTAGCGGGCCTCATGGCCGTACGGCGCGCGCTCCTAAGCTGTATCCCATGCGCGATGTCGTCGAAGCCGCGCTCAAGGCCGCGGACGTCTCCTACGACGAGCCGCGGCCTGGGGCGTTCCTGGTCAAACTGCCCGGACAGCACAAGCTCGCCACCATGACCTGGCTGATCGTCGGCGAGCGGGTGCTGCACGTCGAGGCGTTCTTCTGCCGCCAGCCGGACGAGAACCACGAGGAGTTCTACCGCTGGCTCCTAGGCAAGAACGGCGGCATGTACGGCGTGCACTTCTCCCTCGACCCCGTCGGCGACGTCTACCTCGTCGGCCGGGTGCCGCTGGCCGCCGTCAGCGAGGAGGAGGTCGACCGGCTGCTCGGCTGCGTGCTGACGTACTCCGACGACTGGTTCGACCGGGCGCTGGAGCTGGGTTTCGCCTCGTCCATCAGGCGGGAGTGGGAGTGGCGCGCCAAACGCGGCGAATCCCTGGCCAACCTGCAGGCCTTCGCCCGTTTCGCCGACCCCGGACGGTGACCTCCTGCCGCCCGGCACGGCGGCCATAGGATTGCCGCATGGCGACTTTGGTGCTGCTACGGCATGGTGAGAGCGACTGGAACGCGAAGGGCCTGTTCACCGGTTGGGTGGACGTCAGCCTGTCGGCCAAGGGCGAGGACGAGGCCCGGCGCGGCGGCCGGCTCCTGCAGGAGGCCGGTCTGCGGCCGGACGTCCTGCACACCAGCCTCATGACCCGGGCCATCCAGACGGCCCAGCTCGCCCTCGGCGAGGCCGACCTGCTCTGGCTCCCGGTCAAGCGCAGCTGGCGGCTGAACGAACGCCACTACGGGGCCCTGCAGGGCAAGAACAAGGCCCAGACGCGCGAGGAGTTCGGCGACGAGCAGTTCATGCTCTGGCGCCGCTCGTACGACGTGCCGCCGCCGCCCATCGCGGACGACGACGAATACTCCCAGGTCGGCGACCCCCGCTACGCCCTCCTTCCGCCGGAGCTCATGCCGCGCACGGAGTGCCTGAAGGACGTCGTCGACCGCATGCTCCCGTACTGGTACGACGAGATCGTGCCCGATCTGGCGGCCGGGCGCACCGTGCTGGTGGCCGCGCACGGCAACTCCCTCAGGGCGCTGGTCAAGCACCTCGACGGCATCGGCGACGAGGAGATCGCGGGGCTCAACATCCCTACGGGGATTCCGCTGGCGTACGAGCTGGACGCCGACTTCCGGCCGAAGGTGCGGGGCGGCCGCTACCTCGACCCGGAGGCCGCCAAGTCCGCCATCGAAGCAGTCGCCAACCAAGGCCGCTGACACGTCCCGAGGGCAAGCCCCCGGCCCTCAAGCCAGGGGCTTCGCCCTGGGGCGCTGCGCGGCACTCTTCTACGAGGGCAAGCCCCGCACCCCCGTGCGAGGGGACTCCCGTCCCCTCGCGTTCCCCGGCGTTGGCCTGGGTGCGCCCGTCGGCCGGGTCAGGACGGATCAGGCTGCCACGGCCGGCTTGACGTGCCCGGACGTCCGATCCAGGGCAGGGCTCGAAGCTGTGGGCGAGTGGGCCGTCGGAGCGGGAAGCTATGTCACTGATGCCGGACAGTGAAATGTGTGGGACGTTCTGCGCCAAGGTGCCTATGCTTTCGGGGATGTGAGCACCTCTGCCAGGGCTGAGCGCTCCTGCCCTCTTCCTTCCCCCGGTGAAGCCGGCGTTCCAGGCGGGACGGTCTGACCGTGCCCATGTGGGAGCCCCACGTCTCGCGCGGACTCGTACGCGTGGTCGAAGCGTCCTGTTGTGAGGAGTACGTCCTGTGCTTCGAAGCGGCGCAGTTCTTCGTACGGCGGGTCGCCGAGCGAGGGGATTACGAGGAGACCGCCAGGGGGCCGTACGCCCGGGCCGCCGCGGTTTGGGGTGAACTGGCGCGGCGGCATGTGTGCAGGAGCCGGGCAGGCGGTCTCGTGACGTGATCAGGGCGAGACGCTCGTCAACCAGAACGTCGGACGCGGGATCAGAACGTCGGGCGCAGGACCAGGCTGACGAACCCGAAGACGTCCCGGTAGACGCGCAGCCATTCGGCGCGGTGGGTGTTGGCCGTTGTGATCGCCTCGCACCGGTCTGGATGGTCGGGATTGTCCAGAGCCCATGAAGCCAGCGACCCCGTCCAGGCCCATTCGTAGTCGTCGAGCTCCTGGCGCGTGCTGATGTGGCCGTGCACCGGCATCCAGCCGTCGGCGGTGACGCGGTCCATCAGGGTCGGCAGGTCGGTGAGCTCGCCCAGCATCTCCACCGCCTCGGGCGAGGGCTCACGGGCCCAGAAACCGTCCCCGACCAGGACGCGTCCGCCGGGAGCCAGGTGCTCGCGCGCCGCCGCGAGCGTGGGCAGCAGGCCGCCGAACGCGTGCGTCGCCCCGACGCTGATCACCAGGTCGAACGCGTGCGGGGAGCTGAACTCGGCGGCGTCTTCACGATGGAGGACGAGACGGTCCCGGACGCCGAGCGCCTCCGCGCTCTCCGCGGCGTGGGCCAGCGCGCCCTCGGCGACGTCCACGCCCTCCGCCTGCAGTTTGGGGTACGCCCCCAGCGCGCGCAGCAGCCACTCGCCGCCGCCGCAGCCGAGGTCGAGCACGCGTGAGTCGCCCTGGGGGAGGGCGCGGTCCAGAAGGCGGCGCACCGAGTCGTCGTCGAGCGGAGCCGCGATCGGATGATCCGCATGGGCGAGTCGGGAGATCTGTTCACGATTCACCGGCGGAGCCTGCCACAGGCGGAGACCACGCCGCACCCGCTTTTCCCCAGGACGCGGGGCGTTTCACAGGTATCTGAGCGCGCTCGCCGCTGTTTGTCCAGCCGGATCGCGCGTCCCGTGACTCCCACGCCGAAGGGCAGGCGAAGCCGGGCGGCACCCCCCCGGATGGTGCCGCCCGGCTTCGGGAAGCGGCTAGCTGGGACGGGCGCCGGTGACCATGTAGACGACGTCCCCCGCCACGCGCACCGCGTGGTCGGCGTACCGCTCGTAGTACCGGCCGATCAGCGTGATGTCGATCGCGGGCTCCACCCCGTGCTGCCAGTCCTTGGCCAGGATGTTGCGGAACAGCCGCCGGTGCAGCCGGTCCATCGCGTCGTCGTCCTGCTCCAGCTCAAGGGCCGACTCGACGTCCCTGGACGCCACGCAGCTGCCGGCCTTGGTGACCAGGTTCTCGGCGATCTGCCCCATTTCCACGATGGTCGAGCGCGTCTCGGGCGGAATCGCCGAGTCGGGGTGCCGCAGCCGGGCCACCTTGGCCACATGGACGGCGAGGTCGCCCATGCGTTCGAGGTCGGTGCCCATGCGCAGCGCCGTGATGACCATTCGCAGGTCCACCGCCACCGGCTGCTGCCTGGCCATCAGCTCGAAGATCGACGTCTCGATGTCGGCGAAGATGGCGTTCACCTCCTGGTCGCGGGAGATGACGCTCTCGGCGAGCTGGAGGTCGGCGTCGAGGAGGGCCGTGGTGGCACGGGAGATGGCTGAGCGGACCAGCCTCGTCATCTCGACCAGCTTGCCCGTCAGGAGATCAAGTTCTTCATGGTACGCGTCGCGCATGTCGTCACCGTACGTGGCGCTTGATGAACGAACCTCTACTGCGAGATGAACTTTCCAGGAAAGGGCCGTTCATCCGCAGGTGAGAGGTCTGTCCCTTGGACTTCGCCACCTACCATCGGAGGCATGAGTGAGATGGCCATGAGCTTCGCGGCCCTGGCCGGGTTCGTCGTGGGAGCCCTGGCGGTCCTGTTCTACAGGAACCAGATCGAGGCTCCGAAGAGGACCGATCCAGCCGACGGCGTCGAGACCGGAGCGGCGCTGCCGCAGGGCGTGGCCTCCGTGCTCGCCGTGCTCCCCTCGTCCGCCGTCGTGCTCGACGCGCACGACCGCGTGCTGCGCGCCAGCTCGGCCGCGCGCGCGTTCGGGCTGGTCAAGGGCGACAGGCTGATGGCCGCGGAGCTGCTCGCACTGGCGAGACAGGTACGCCGCGACGGCGAGATCCGCGAGAGCGAGATCGACGTCGCCGGTCACAAGTTCGGCCAGGAGACGACGAACTTCGCCGTCCGCGTCGCCCCCCTCGGCTCCTACGGCCAGGTGCTGGTGCTGGCCGAGGACCAGACCGAACGGCGCAGGGTCGAGGCCGTGCGCCGCGACTTCGTCGCCAACGTCAGCCACGAGCTGAAGACGCCCGTGGGCGCGCTGAGCCTGCTGGCCGAGACCATCCAGGACGCCGCCGACGACCCCGAGGCGGTCACCCGCTTCGCCGGGCGCATGCAGCACGAGGCCGCCCGGCTCACCTACCTGGTCCAGGACCTGATCACGCTGAGCAGGATCCAGGGCGCCGAACCCATCCCCACCCCGGGCCAGGTCGCCATCGACGAGGCCATCCACGACGCCATAGACCACTGCAACACCAAGGCGGTGGCCAAGGACATCACGCTGGTCACCGGCGGCACCGAGGGGCTGCGCATCTGGGGGGACGACGAGCTGCTCGTCACCGCCCTGCGCAACCTCATCGACAACGCCGTCGCCTACAGTCCCGAGCACACGCGGGTCGTGGTCAGCGTCCGTCCGGCCGGCGACTCGGTCGAGATCAGCGTCAGCGACCAGGGCATCGGCATCCCCGAGGAGTCTCTGGAGCGCATCTTCGAGCGCTTCTTCCGCGTAGACGCGGCCAGATCACGGGCGACCGGCGGCACCGGGCTCGGCCTGGCCATCGTCAAGCACGTCGCCGCGGCCCACGCGGGCGAGGTGTCCGTCTGGAGCAAGGAAGGCTCCGGCTCCACCTTCACCCTCCGTCTGCCCGCCTTCGGCGGCACGGCGGTGGCAGTACCACCCTCGATTCCCCTGGAGGCCGCAAAATGACCAGAGTCCTAGTGGTTGAGGATGAGGAGTCCTTCTCCGACGCCTTGTCCTACATGCTGCGCAAGGAGGGCTTCGAGGTGTCGGTCGCGGCGACCGGGCCCGAGGCGCTCGACACCTTCGACCGCAACGGCGCCGACCTCGTCCTGCTCGACCTGATGCTGCCCGGCCTGCCGGGCACCGAGGTGTGCCGCTCGCTGCGGCAGCGCTCGAAGGTGCCGGTCATCATGCTGACCGCCAAGGACAGCGAGATCGACAAGGTCGTGGGCCTGGAGCTGGGCGCCGACGACTACGTCACGAAGCCGTTCTCCTCGCGGGAGCTGGTGGCGCGCATCCGCGCGGTGCTGCGCCGTCAGGGCGACGTGGTGGAGGAGCTGGAGACGGCCGTCCTGGCCGTCGGCCCGGTGCGTATGGACGTCGACCGGCACGTCGTCGCGGTCCGCGGCGAGCAGGTGCAGCTGCCGCTGAAGGAGTTCGAGCTGCTGGAGGTGCTGCTGCGCAACGCCGGCCGGGTGCTCACCCGCGGCCAGCTCATCGACCGCGTCTGGGGCGCCGACTACGTGGGCGACACCAAGACCCTCGACGTCCACGTCAAGCGCCTGCGCGCCAAGATCGAGGCGGACCCGTCCAACCCGCGCTGCATCCTCACCGTGCGCGGTCTGGGCTACAAGTTCGACGCCGCCGAGGAATGAACGACCCTTGTTCTGGTACGTGGGTTCGTACCAGAACAAGGGTTTTTTCATGCCGTCAGTGGGCCTCTTCGGTGGCCTCGGGAGTGGCGGACGCCGAGGGCGTCGGAGCCGGGGTGGCGTTGGGGGCGGCGGGGTAGTCCTTGAACTCACGGCTGCGCGTGACCACAGGGACGGTCAGGGACACTGTCCCGGCGTTGGCGAACTGGAGGTCCAGGCGGATGCTCTCGCCGCCTCTGAGGCTCGTGGAGATGCCCTCCAGCATCAGCTGCGGCTGCGGCTTGCCGGTGTTGACGAGCTGGTTCGGGGGAAGCTGGATCGGCGTGGCGACCTTCACGGCCCCGACCGAGCCCGCGGAGACGGCCTGGAGGGTGTCGGCGGCGTTCGCGGTGTTGAGGATGTTCAGGTAGATCGGGGCCGAACCACGCCAGGCGAGCTGGGCGCCGGAGTCGGGGCCGAGGATGAACGCCTGCGGGATGTGAATGCCGCGCGTGCCATAAGCACCCTGGTCGATGAGTGCGACCGCCTCGTTAGGGGCGTACGGCTTGTTGGTGTTGGCGTCGAATCCTGCCCCGCAGCCCGCGAGCACGGGGGCTGCCAAGAACGCGGCGGCTACGACAATCCAGCGACGGCTGGTCACGTGCGGGTTCTCCTTGGTCTTGCGCGGTAAGGCGCATGCGTGTTGGGCAGCGCCTACCATATCCACCTGAATCCATGGTCATATCCGCACCCCTGCAGGTCATTCGCTATGTCCGGAAATGCGATTCATACAGTCGAGGACTTGTCAAGCCCCAATATGCGGCTTTGACCTGCAGTTATGAGGATTTCACTGTTCCGGGAGCCTGTGGACGCGTGGTACCCTGGAGTACAGCGGAAGGGGTACTTGTCACATGACTTTCCAGGTCGGCGACACTGTCGTCTACCCCCACCATGGGGCTGCTCGGATCGAAGCAATCACGACGCGATCCATCAAGGGTGAGGAAAAGACCTACCTGGTGCTCAAGGTCGACAAGGGCGACCTTACCGTCCAGGTGCCAGCAGAAAACGCGGAACTCGTCGGTGTGCGCGACGTCGTCGGCCAGGAAGGCCTTGAGCGGGTTTTCGATGTTCTTCGGATGCCGCACACGGAAGAGCCGACCAACTGGTCGCGCCGTTACAAGGCGAACCTGGAGAAGCTCGCGTCCGGCGATGTGAACAAGGTTGCGGAGGTGGTTCGCGACCTGTGGCGTCGCGACCGCGAGCGCGGCCTGTCAGCGGGTGAGAAGCGCATGCTCGCGAAGGCTCGTCAGATTCTGGTCAGCGAGCTCGCGCTCGCCGAGAAGACCAACGAGGACAAGGCTGAGGCCCTGCTCGACGAGGTTCTCAACTCCTGAACACGAATCTTCCACGGGTGGGCGTCGGAGTCGACGTCCACCCGTTCGCTTCTGCCGACTCGGGGCGTGAGCTCAGCCTCGCCGGCCTTCACTGGCCGACGGAGATCGGGCTCGACGGCCATTCCGACGGCGACGTCGCCGCGCATGCCGCCTGCGACGCGCTGCTGTCCGCGGCCGGCCTGGGCGACCTGGGCGGGCTGTTCGGCACGTCCGACCCTCGCTGGGCGGGCGCTTCAGGGGTCACGCTGCTGGAGGAGACCGCCCGCCAGGTGCGCGCGGCGGGCTTCGAGATCGGCAACGTGGCCGTCCAGGTGATCGGCAACCGTCCCAAGATGGCTCCTCGGCGTACCGAGGCCGAGCTGGCGCTCAGCGGCGCCGTGGGGGCGCCTGTGAGCGTCTCGGCCACCACTACCGACGGGCTCGGGCTCACCGGGCGCGGCGAGGGGATCGCCGCCATCGCGACGGCTGTCGTGGCCAACCTTTCCTAGGCGTTCCGCGTCATATGTGTGGGATACGTGAGGGTGTCCCGGCGGGTCGTCGCCGAACCCGCCAACTGTGGGGGCGGCGGTTCGTCACTGGCGCGGTACGGACCGCCGCCTTCCGGGGGTAGTTTTCCCAGGTGTCGGGTATGTCCACCTCTAAGACATGTGAACGTCTCGGGGGGAGCTACACATGATCGGCGCGATCGTTTCCGCAGTAGTCATCGGCGCAATCGTCGGTGCACTGGCCCGGCTGATAGTGCCCGGCAGGCAGAACATGTCCATCGGCCTGACGCTCATCGTGGGTATCGTGGCCGCGCTGATCGGCACGCTGATCGCACAGGCGTTCGGCTGGGCCGACACCAAGGGCATCGACTGGCTCGAACACATACTCCAGCTCGTGCTGGCGGTGGTCGGCGTGCTCCTGGTGACGCGGCTGGGCATCGGACGCGGCGGACGCAGCGGGCGAACCACGACCTGACCTGGTCATTCGTAAAGCCGGCGCATAATCGCCGGCGATCGGGTAGCGAAGCACCCCGTGAGAGTGAACGGCTCACCCTCACGGGGAGGTTTCGTGTCATGACCATTCAGTCCATCCTTGGCGCCATCGTGATTGGCGCCGTCATCGGCGCAATCGGTCGCCTGCTGCTTCCCGGCAGGCAGGCCATCGGGTGGATCCTCACCATCGTCGTCGGCATCGTCGCCGCCCTGCTGGGCACGCTCATCGCCCAGGTCCTCGGCGTCGAGACGACCCCCGGCATCGACTGGATCGAGCTGGTGATGCAGGTCGTCCTGGCGGTCGTCGGTGTCGGCCTGGTCGCCGGACTGCGGCGCGGCTCCAGGGTCTAGCGCAGGCGCGGAGCAGACGAGATAGACGTACACGAAACGGCCCGTCCGGGATGATCCCGGACGGGCCTCTCAGTTTTCGGGGCGTCGGTCGGCGCCCCGGCTCATTCCTCGGGGTCCGGCGGGCGCGGAGTGCTGCGCAGGCGGCCGGACGGGGCCCGGGTGTCCTCGTGGACCACCGGGTGCGGCGCGGTGTCCTCAGAGTCGCTGTGGCGCGTCTGAGGCCCGTCGTCGGCCGGACGGTCGCCGAGGTCGTCCTCGATCACGGGGACGGGCTGGGTGTCGACGTCACGGGTGTCGACGTCGCGCGTGTCGGTACGCGGGTGGACCAGGACGTCGGTCGGCTTGACCCGGTCGCCCCACCGGACCGGCCGCTTCAGCGGCTCGGGCTCGGGCTCAGGCGTGGGTTCCGGCTCAGGCGTGGGTTCCGGCTCCGGCTCGGGTTCGGGCTCGGGCTCGGGCTCCGGTTCTTGCGGTAAGGCCCGCCACTCGGACACCTGGGCCGGGACCGGCGGCGTCTCCGGCGCGGCCGTGGGCCCGACCAGCGGCGTGGGCTCCAGCACGGGCGGAGGCGCCTCCGTCACGAGCGGCGGCGGCGTGTCGGCCGCCCGGCCCGGATGGAAGGGCACGAGGTCGTCCTCGTCCTCCTCGCGCGCCGCACCCCGGTGCGCCTGGACGTGCTTGATCAGCAGCAGCCAGAGCCACAGGGCCAGGGCCAGCATGACCCAGGGGGCCAGGGCCACGCCCACGGCCACCTGGCGCGCGTCGAAGGTGAACCGCAGCGCGGTCGCCACGTTGGCCGCCGCGGCGGCCACGATGAGCAGGACCAGCACGGTGGCGGCCTGCGCCCGCACCAGCGGCCGGGCGGGCCGCAGCAGCAGCACGCCGAGCAGCGCGACCACGAGCAGCGCGTCGAAGGCGGCCGGATAGAGGAAGGCGAGGTCCTGCCGCGCCTCGCCGGTGATGGCCAGCGCACGCAGATCGTCGAAGGACAGCGCGCAGGCGGCTCCGGTGAGAGCGGCCACCGCGAGCCCCGCCAGGGCGATGCCCAGGCGACGGAGCGTAGAGGGGGGAGTCACGTCCATGGCGCCTTCGAGACTACAGAAGAATGGGGATCAAGACCGATCGAGGGAGACACATGCCCGAGCTGCCGGAAGAAGCGCGCGAACTCCTTGATGCCCCGAACCATGCGACGGTGACCAGTATCAACCCCGACGGCGGGCCGCAGTCGACCGTGGTGTGGGTGCGCACGGACGGCGACGAGGTGCTGTTCTCGACCGTCCGGGGGCGGGTGAAGCCGCGCAACTTCGAGCGCGACCCGCGTACGAGCCTGCTGGTCATCGACCCCGGCAACCCCTACCGCTACCTGGAGGTGCGCGGCCGGGTGACGATCGAGGAGGACCCCGAGGGCGCGCTGATCCAGGAGCTGGCCCAGAAGTACACAGGCGGCCCCTGGACGGACAAGCCGGGCACCGAGCGGCTGATCATCCGGATCCGTCCGGACAAGGTCACGCTGCGAGGCTGAGTAATCGGCCTACAAGGGCCTCCGAGGCGTTAGCCTTTCTTTTGTGAGCCTGCACATCTACGACACCAGCACGCGCGCCATCCGTGAATTCGTTCCGGTCGAAGCCGGCCGGGCGTCGATTTACCTGTGTGGGGCGACCGTGCAGGCTCCTCCGCACATCGGGCACATCCGCTCGGGCGTGAACTTCGACGTGCTCAGGCGCTGGCTCACCCGCTCCGGATACGACGTCACGTTCTGCCGCAACGTCACCGACATCGATGACAAGATCATCAGGGTGTCGGCTTCGGAGTCCGTGCCCTGGTTCGTGGTCGCCGAGCGCAACCAGCGGGCCTTCACCTGGGCCTACGACACGCTCGGCTGCCTGCCGCCCACCGTCGAGCCGCGGGCGACCGGTCACGTGCCCGAGATGATCACGCTGATGGAGCGGCTGATCGAGCGCGGCCACGCCTACGCCTCGGGCGGCGACGTCTACTTCAGCGTCCAGTCCTACGCCGACCACTACGGCAAGCTCTCCAACCAGAAGCTGGAGAACATGCGGGCCGCGGCCGACACCGACGACGAGACGTGCAAGCGCGACCCGCGCGACTTCGCCCTGTGGAAGGGTGCCAAGCCGGGCGAGCCGACCTGGCCCACGCCGTGGGGGCTCGGGCGTCCCGGCTGGCACCTGGAGTGCTCGGCGATGGCCACCAAGTACCTCGGGCCGACGTTCGACATCCACGGCGGCGGCATCGACCTGATCTTCCCGCACCACGAGAACGAGATCGCCCAGTCGCAGGCGGCCGGCGACGGCTTCGCCCGCTACTGGATGCACAACGGCATGCTCAAGATCGGCGCCGAGAAGATGAGCAAGTCGCTCGGCAACTCGCTGCTGATCCCCGAGATGGTGCAGAAGGTGCGTCCGGTGGAGCTGCGCTACTACCTGGCCGCGCCGCACTACCGTTCCTCGATCGAGTACTCCGAGGAGGCGTTGCTGGAGGCCGCGGCGGCGTACCAGCGGATCGAGGGCTTCGTCACCCGCGCCGCCGAGGTGATCCACGACGTCGACGCCGACGCGCCCCTTCCGCAGGCGTTCGCCGACGCGCTCGACGACGACCTCGGCACGCCGCAGGCGCTCGCCGTGGTGCACGAGGTGGTGCGCGAGGGCAACGTGGCGCTGGCGCGGGGCGACAAGGAAGCCATCGCCCGGCTCCTCGCCGAGACCCAGAACATGCTCGACGTGCTCGGCCTCGACCCTCGCTCGCCGCAGTGGCGCGGGGCCGGCTCCGACCTGTCGCCGGTGGTCGACGCGCTGGTCGCGGTGGCCCTGGAGCAGCGCAAGGCCGCGCGGGCCCGTAAGGACTACGCGGCTGCCGACGCGATCCGCGACCAGCTCACCGACGCGGGCATCACGGTCGAGGACACGCCGCACGGGGCCCGCTGGGAGCTGGCCCGCTGACCTTCCGCCGGTTCTCGACGGCGGGCTCCTTTCGCGCCCGCCGTCGATCCGGGGCCGTCAGCGGCGCAGGGCCGTGATGGCGGCGTCGGTCGCCTCGATCACGATCGTGTGATAGCCGTCGATGCGCGAGACGATGCCCTCACGCGGGCCCTGATGCCATTCGGGGCTGCCGTAGAAGGCGTCCTCCTGCTCGTCGCGGGCCTCTTTCGTGGGGAACGCGCGGATCAGGTACGCCTCCTCGTGGCCGTCCTCGTCCACGAGGGAGGCGCCGTGGGCCACCACGTCGATACCGGCCTTCGCCAGGAGCGGGAGCGCTTCGTCGCGCATGACCCGGAGGAATTCTTCGCGTGTGCCGGGCTTGAGGCGATAGGTGCGGATCTCCAGGATCATGTCTGCTGTTCCTTCGAGGGCGACGGTCGGTATGCATGCGGGAGGACGGCTGGCACGCTACCCGCGGCCGCTGACACCTTCTGTCAGTGTTCGACGGCGTGGACGAAGGTCTTCCGCTAGGAGCGGGGTTCGGAGGCTTCGGGCTTGTGGCCAGGGGAGTTTTCGGGCTTGTGGGCCAGGAAGAAGGCCTGCCGGCCTGAGCGGGGCTTCTCGCTGTCGTCGGGTTCGCGGATGAGCTGGGCGTACAGCGACAGTCCGGCCTTGGCGAGGAGGTCGGCGACGAGCTCGGGGGGCGTCCAGTAGACGTCCAGCGACAGCTCGTGCCCGTAGCCCTGGCTGAGGTGGCGGCGCTCGTCGCCGACCTTGAACGCGATCAGCAGATGGCCGCCCGGGACCAGGACCCGGTGGATCTCGGCGAACACCGTCGGCAGCAGCTCCGGCGGGGTGTGGACGGTCGAGTACCAGGCGACGGCGCCGGCCAAGGACGCGTCCGCCAGGTCCAGCGCGGTCATGGAACCCACGTCGAAGCGCAGGCCGGGGTGGCTCCGGCGGGCGACGTCGATCATCCTCGGGGACAGGTCGATGCCGAAGGCGTTCACCCCGAGGGAATGGAGGTGGGCGGTGACGCGGCCCGGACCGCAGCCGAGGTCCGCCACCTCTCCGGCGTCCGGTCCCTGCACGTGCTCGGCGAACGCCGCCAGCATGGCCCGGTCGAGGGGCTTGCCGTCGAGTTCGTTCCTGAGCAGTTCGGCGTATTCGGGGGCGACGGTGTCATAGGCCGTCCGGGTGGTGTGGAGGTAGGCGGACTCAGTCATGGCCAAGGACGATAACTCGCGTTCGGGACGGGTGGTGGTGCTTGCGGGGGTCATGGTGATTCGTGGCGGTTCGCGGCAGGAAGCGCGTCGGACTCGGGCGGGCCATGGTCGGCGGGATCGGGTGGGTCGGCGGGCCGATACCCTTGATGGCATGGCAGCAGGCGGTAGGGCATCGGGCAGGCCCGCGAAGAAGAAGGGCCCCTCCAAGGGCACCGGGGGCCAGAAGCGCCGGTCGCTCGAGGGCAGGGGTGCGACGCCGCCTGCCGAGGCGCGCCACTGGTTCAAGGACAAGGCCAGGGCCGAGCGCATCGCCAGGGAAGAGCGCGGCGACACGCGCCGTCCGGGCAGCGGCCCGGTCCGGCAGAAGCGTTCCGAGGACGCCCCCGAATACGTCGGCGGCCGCAACCCGGTGCTGGAGGCGCTGCAGGCCGGCGTGCCCGCCAACGCCCTCTACGTCGCCCAGCGCGTCGAGAACGACGACCGCGTCCGCGACTCCATCAAGATCGCGGCGGAGCGCGGCATCGCGCTGCTCGAAGTTTCCCGCGACAAGCTCGACCGGCTGACCGAGGGCGCCGTCCACCAGGGCATCGCGCTCCAGATCCCGGCCTACGACTACGCCCACCCGTCCGAGCTGGTCGAACTCGCCCAGGACGCGGCCGAGGTCCCGCTGATCGTGGCGCTCGACTCGGTCACCGACCCGCGCAACCTGGGCGCCATCGCCCGCTCCGCGACCGCTTTCGGCGCGCATGGCCTGCTCATCCCGTCCCGGCGCTCGGCCGGTGTGACGGGTGGCGCCTGGAAGACCTCAGCTGGCACCCTCGCCACGCTCCGCGTCGCCCGCGCCTCCAACCTGACGGCCGCCCTCCGCGAATACCGCGAAGCCGGGCTCTTCATCGTCGGCCTCGACGGCGCCGGAAAGATCGACATCGGCGACGCCGACCTCCTCGCCGAGCCGCTCGTGGTCGTGGTGGGCTCCGAGGGCAAGGGCCTCGGGCGGCTGGTACGAGAGCAGTGCGACGTGGTCGTCCGCATCCCGATGCAGGCCGCGGCTGAATCCCTCAACGCGGGAGTCGCCGCCGGTGTGGCACTGTACGAGGTCGCTCGTCACAGGCGCCGCTAGCGTCTACACTGGTAGGCCGTGCCGACGTAGCTCAATCGGCAGAGCATCTGTCTTGTAAACAGAAGGTCAGGGGTTCGATTCCCCTCGTCGGCTCTGCAAGCGAAAGGCCCCTGAGCAGGCATTACGCCGTCAGGGGCCTTCTGTATTCCGACCTTCAACCGGTGTCTTCGGCGCCTTTGGGAGCCACCTTGGGAGCCACCGGGGTCTGTCCGCCCAGGAGAGCGCTGGAGATGGCTTCCGTAGCCGCGCGCCGGTCGCCCTCCAGCAGATGGCCGTAGACGTCCTTTGTGATCGAGATGCTGGCGTGGCCGAGGACTTCGGACACGACGTGCAGCGGCGTGCCCTGGGCCAGCATGAGCGATGCGCCGGAGTGGCGAAGCTTATGGGGATGCCAGTGGCCGAGGCCCGCCTTCTTGGCCAGGCGGGAGAACAGGTGCGAGAAGGTGTCCGGGTCGGACGGATTGCCGAAAGTCGTCGGGAACATCAGTCCGTGCTCCGTCCAGTCCTCGCCGGCCTTGAGACGTTCCTGGTTGTGCGTGGCCTTGTGCCGTTTGATCGCGTCGATCAGCTCGGGAGTGAGGCAGAGGACGCGGCGTGATCGCTTGGTCTTGAGCTCACTGATCACGATGCGGGTCCTGGTCGTGGCGTTCGGGTCCTGGTTCTTGAGTCGCTTGACGGAGTGGGTGACGCGGAGGGTGCGGGCGTCCGGGTCGAAGGCGTTCCGCATGAGTCCGAGTGCTTCGCCGCGACGCAGTCCGAAGACGAGGGCCAGGAGGACGAGGACGCCCATGCGGTGATCGGCTGCTGTGCTGAGGAGCAGCTTGCCCTCCTCCACCGTGAGCGTCCGGCCCTCCTCGACCGGGACGCGTGGAGGCATGGACAGGGCCGCGACGTTCCGCTCTGAGATTACGCAGCTCAAACTTGCTAGGTCAAGTGCCTAAGAGAAATTCTGGCGCGGAATCGTGAATCCCCTGTGCTTTATTCACGCCAAATCGGACGAAATAGTCACAATTGTGGAGACCGTAGAAACGGAGTCCGGCGCCATTAGCGGCATCGCCCTCGGGCTGTTAGCGCTCATCTGGGTTTTCGGGGTACCGCTCTGCCTCATGCAGGCGCTTGAGGCCAGCATGACGTTTCCCGAAGTTGATCAGGCAAGTGTGAGCGGATGGCTGACCGCAGCCGCATGGATCTTCGCTGCGGCGCCGGTTCTCGCCACGGGAATCTGCCTGTTCACTGACAGGCGCGTCGGTGCATGGATCTTCGGCGTCATCGCAGCAGCATGCGTGATCTTCGTCCTGGGATCCGTACAGGCCCATGAGGCGAAGCTGCACCCCGTACCGTCTCCCTCGCCGTCCAACCATTGCATGGAGCGCAGCGGTGGAGGCAATGACTGCCCAGGCGGGTAGGCGTCCCCTCAGGCGATCGGGTAGGCGTCTTCCAGCTCGTGTCGGTCGGCGGGAAGCAAGACTTCCACGACGATGAGAGGCCGGCCGGAGGCGTCGCGGACCGCGCCGAAGACAGCCAGGAGTGGCTGGTTCTTCGGCATCGCGAGCTGCTTGGCCTCGTCAGCGGAGGGCATGCGAGCGGTGATCTGCTCCACGATGTGATCGAAGCGGACGCCCTTGCGAGCCTGGAGGTGTTCCCGGAAGCCCTGCCTGAGGGGATCCCCACTGGTGAGGTCCGTTCCTTCGGAGAGCTCCAACGGCAGCCAGAGCGCCACCAGCTCGGTCGGCTCGCCATCGCGCGTGATCAGACGCCGCCGTACGAACGTCTTGCTCTTGGGCTGGAGGTCGAGCAGAGCGCTGATCCGGTTCGGCGCGGTCAGCGCGCCCACATCGACGACCTCACCCGCGGAGTCGGTCTCCGGCTTGATCAGGTACGCCTGTCCCGGCCGCTTCTGCTCGACGGAGGCCATCGCCGGACGGCCTCGCACGAAGCGGCCCTTGCCCTGCTGGGACTCGATCCAGCCCTGCTCGCGCAACACCCGCAGGGCGGCGACCACAGTAGGACGGGAGACGCTGAACTCTTGGATGAGCTGGTTCTCGCTCGGCAGGAGCGTGCCCGGCGGGTACTCTCCCGACTCGATGCGCCTTTGTAGAGTCTGCACAAGCTGCGCATACTTAGGCGGCACGGACTCTAGCGACATCATGACCGTCCAACAGCCGACAGGTTGTTTTACCAAGTTTGAGCGTAACTGGCTTGCCGCCGGCTGTCCACGTGGTTCGCCGAAGCGGAAGCCGTACATGAAGAACCGGCAGGCAGCGCAGCGACCGGGCTGGGAAGGGTGCCGCGGGGGACGCCACTGCAACTGCCTGCCGGGGAAGGCACGGCGAGACCGGACGGTGACCCTCACCCCCCTTTGGAAGGGGTCACCCTGCCTCGCCGTGCCCGTCATCACCTGGCGACGTACTCAGCCAGGACGTTCGCCGCACCCTCCGGGTCGCTGGTCGGATGCCGCTTCTCGGCGTTCTGCCAGGAGTAACAGGCGCCGCCGTACCCGACGAACACCCACACCGGCAGCCCTTCCACCGGCCTGTGCACCAGAAGCACGCTGTTGTTGTCGCGCAGCTCGGCATTCACACCGAGGCCGGTAAGCCGGTCACGCAGCCGGACGAGCATGATGCCCTCGTCCTGGCTCTGTGCCAAGCCCGCGTTCACCGCCTGAATGATCGAATTCATTTCACGCTCCCTTCGGCCCGGCCGCTTCCGAGGCAGTCGAGACACTCCTGCTCCCCACTCAAGGTCTGATCTCCGTCGTCGTCGCCGATGAGGAGCGCACGGCGTGAGTCACGCAGCTTGATCCCGCGCCCCCGGCAGGCGGGGCAGCACGACGTCTTGCTTGTCTCGTCTGGCCGGGTCACCGTCGCCATCTCCTCGTTCATCCGGCGTTCCCTGTGGCGGGAGGCCGCGTGACGTACCGTGGTTGCTTGATGACAAGTCCACCGGCAACCGCGTTTCTGCAGGACCCCTGAACGGCCCCCCTTGTTTCCCCTTTCGAGCCCCCAGCCGGGAGGAAGACCCGCAGATGCCCGACTACATCCCGAACGTGCGGCTTCGTGCCTGGCGCAACGAGCAGCGGCTCACCCGCGCGGACATGGCCGACCGCATCAATGCCACGCAGGTAGGTATTGCCGAACGTCTGACGTGTGACGAAGAGCGGGTCCGCCGCTGGGAGGCCGGCGAAGTCCGATGGCCTCGCACGCCCTACCGGCTCGCACTGACGCAACTGACCGGACTGGAACCGGAAGCACTCGGGTTCTTCCAGGGAAGGCAGAACGACAGCCGCATCATCGAGGCTCGCGTCATCCCAGCCGACGCGCTGCGAGCCGAAGCCGATCTCTACGGGACGATGGAACTCGCCCAGCAACTCCAGGCATCCGACGTCGGAACCGGCACCCTGGAGGCCCTTGCCGAGGCCGTCGACCTGTTGTGCCGCGCCTATCCGGTCGTGCCCGCAGGCACGCTCCGCGACCGCACACAAAAGCGCCTCGCCCAGATCAACCACCTACTGTCTGGGCGCCTCACCTTCGATCAGCATCGCGAACTGCTCGTGATCACTGGATGGCTGACCGCGCTACTGGGATGCGTTCACTATGACCTGGGTGAGAGGGAAGAAGCCGAGACGGCTCGACGCGCCGCGTTCGAGATGGGCCGCCAGGTCGGACACGGCGAACTCATGGGCTGGGCACACGAGATGTCCGCGTGGTTCGCCCTCGTTGAAGGCCGCTATGAAGACGTTGTCACCTCCGCCCGCATGGGCCAGGCCGTCGCCGGCACCAGCAGCGCCATGGTCCAACTCACTCTCCAAGAGGCCCGCGGCTTGGCCCGCATCGGCGAGCGCCGGGAAGCCGACCGCGCCCTGACTCGCGGAGCCGAAGTCCTCAGCAGCCTGCCCATGCCCGACCACCCAGACCACCATTTCGTCTTCGACCACGCCAAGTGGGTCTTCTACGCCGCCACCTGCTACACCTGGCTCGCTGACGACGACCGCGCCGAAGAACACGCCCGCGAAACCATCCAGATGCACACCCGCCCAGACGGCACCTCAAACGCCCCCATGCGGGTCGCCGACGCACACATCGATCTCGGTATCGTCCACGCCCGCCGAGGAGAACTCGACGCAGCAGTTGACGAGGGCCTGGCCGCATTCGACATCGACCGCCGATCCCTCACAGACCTCGTGAACCGCGCCGGAGATCTCGATCGCGTACTACGGCAACGCTACCGACGCGAGGCACTTGCCGAAGAGTTCCACGAACGCTTCGTAACCGCCCGGAGAGCCTTGACCAGCCGCCGTCCTGACGTGCTCGATTGAGAGCAACGAGGGCGTATTTGCGCGTCTGCCGAATTGCCGAGTTGTTCTTTTAGGTATCAAGCGGCGGCGCGGCGCGCTGCCGTACCCCCGGCCCTCCGCCCGCCGCCGTCCGGGCGTGCGGCCCGGGGGCCGGTCCCGGACGGCGGCGGGGCACCGGGCCGGGCATCGCACGCCGGCCCCGCCGCACTTGCCGAACGCGCCGACCGGGGTTGCCACGCCGCCGCACAGATGCAGCCCTACGATCGCCACTGCGTGGCCGGCCGTCTCGGATTGCTGGGGCGATCGACGATCCGTGCTTCGTTCCTCAGCACGGCTCACTGAGCAGGGTCCTTGCGGTCCAGCTCCATGCCGAGGGTGCTCCAGGTTCTGGGAGCTACACCACGAGATGACGGTTAAGACAGCTTCGGTGAGGCAGCGGTTCTGCGGAGAGCCACCTCGTACTGCTGTCTGTCGAAGACAAAAGGACCAAGCGCCCCGAGATCCCAGTTGCGGCGGTGGCCGTTACGGAACCCAGACCAAGTGACGATCTGCTCGGTTACCTCGACCTGCGCGGTCAACGGCCAGCATTCCCACTCACCGCATTCGCAGCCCAGCAGCACCGTCTCTCCTTCGGAAAACCACTGGAGATGGGGTGCCCCGAGGAAATGAGTGCTTGGCCAGCAGATCAAGTCCCGCTCCAGTAGCCCAGCATAGGCACCCGCGATGCTTGGGCTGGAGGCCAATGGTAGTTCGACGACGCGCGCGAGTTCGATGAGATTGATGCCGTCGATCAGGATGTCCATGTGCGGATAGACGCTGGGGGCGACCGGCCCTGCAACGCGGAACTCGATCATATTCACGGCGACACCTTATGTCCTAAATTCAGGATGCCTCGCCACTTTCACGCGGTCACGAACGCCCCCGGGGCACCAGGACAGGGCCAAGACCAAGTTTCGGGACGTGCGGGATGAACTGTCGGTTCCGTGGTCGATCAGAAGTGCAGGTCGTAGAGCACTCAGCGTCGGAGCCGTCAGCCCGCTGGAATGCTGGCGGCTACGACGGCGGACGGCGATTGGTTGACCAGAGGCCGTTCTTCTTGAGGAGCCGTTTCGCCGCGTGCTGATTGGCTTGGGACCCTCGGCCGAGTGCGATCTCTCGGAGTAGTTCGGTGAAGAGCTCGATCTCCTCGGGGGTGATCCATGCCAGTGTCCTTGTGACCCAGTAGTCCGACTGCGTCACCATCAGGCCGCATTGAACAACTGCCTGTAGCGCCTCGGCTAGGTCTGGATCACCAGGACGAAGCAACTCTCTGGCCTGGCCCTCCACCTCCTCCCGTGGCCTCTCCAGCAGCGGGAGGAGTCCTATCCGCGATATCTCAAAGGGAGTGTCCGTGTCCGCAGGACGTGACTCGACGGTCCAAGCTCCCCTGGCAATCACCAACCACGGACCCTGAGGCTTGACAGCCACGACCCTACGCAGCGAAGCATCCTCCATGCCCATCAGCATGGCACGTCGCCTTGGCCAAGATCCGGGATATATGCGGCGTGATCCACACAGCGACTGCCGAAACTTCCTGGACGTCAGCTGGCCAGCAGGCATGTGATGCGCCAAAGGATGGTCACATTTCAAATCCGACGCCATTCGAAGCCGCGTGCCCGTTGCGTGCCCGTACGGTCGGCGACCATCGGAGAGTCACAGGGGCTCACGGTAAGTGGATCTGCATACCCCCAGGTCGGTTTTCGCAGCTCAGAAAGCATGATGTTGAAGGACTTCCCAAGCTGACAGGCCATGTTTACCCTCGCCCTCATGACGCCACCGCGTGAACTTCCCCTGAACGTCGAGTGTGTTCGTGACATGCGAGGCTTCGCCGGCTATCTGGAGATCATGGCGGACGACTTCGATGCCGACCGTGCCGAGTGCGAACGGCAAGTCCGCAAAGGTAAGCAGTTCGTCGATGGCCGCTGGAGCACCTTGTACGTTGGCGACTTCCTCAGAACTTGGGCGGCGTGGCTCCAGGACGGTTGTATCCGTGAAGGAGCTCCGTTCGAGGGCGATGTTGACCCGCCGACGTGGCAGTCCCTCGCTCTCCAGATCCACGCCGCCCACCTGTACGAGTAGGCCGTCCTGGGAGCCACTCGAACGGACGATCATGAACTAGGCCGAACGAATGTGAACGGCCGGAGCCCGATGAGGAGTAGGGCGAACGGCCCTGAACAGTACTGGAGATCGTTTGGGGACCTTGTAAACAGAAGGTCAGGGGTTCGATTCCCCTCGTCGGCTCTGCACGTAGAAGGCCCTTTCCCGTGATCGGGAGAGGGCCTTTTCGATCTCGTGCAGCAACCGTCTCTAGCCGAAGATGCCCTGCCCGTCGCGGCCTGAGGGGTCCATGGTGAGCAGGCTCTCATGAAGACCTTGTACAGCTCTGCCCGTGAGTTCGCCTGACGGTGTGGTTTCCATGAGACGCCAGCCAGGGGTGTCGGTGGGTGCGTCGTCGTCGCGGCCGTGGGCGGTGAGGCTGTGAAGGAGACCGAACGCTGTTTCGTAGGCGGCCACCTGGGCGACCCGGGCAAGGTCGGTGGGGTCCGCGCCGTCGGCGAGCAGTCGAGCAGCCGCGGGAATGCCTTCCAGCGCTCCCGGCGCAGCCCAGCCGTTGATCAGGTCTGGCCATATGCGCCGCAGCGCCAAGAAGCCGGCCAGCTGAGGTACGTCCTCCGAGATCTCTGAGGCAGCCCACTCCTGAGGGTCATCGGCGCCCAGCGTCGCGAAGAGATTCTGCAAGGCGTGCACCGCAGCGCGATCGGCTTCATTCATTCCGCCATCTCAGCATGGCACGCGATGAGAAAGGGCCCTGGAATCCGCCCACGGCATGTCCGTTCACCTGATGCACCGTTGACGGCGCTCTTGCCGGCACTCGGTCGAGGGGGCGGCCCTGGCTCTGCTGCGATGTCATGCTTCCGGCACATTGATCGGCAACCCGTGTGACCATCCTCGCCGCGGTGGCGTCTGTATGTGACGTGACAATCGAAACCGTTCGGGGGGCGACATCATCGAGGAGCTGTATCGCGAGCACTGGCCGCTCGTGTGCGGGTTCCTCTTGCGCAGGACCCGCGATCCGCATCTCGCCGAGGACCTGGCGCAGGAGACGTTCGTCAAGGCGACCAGAGCGCTGCTCGGTTGGCGGGGTGATAACGCGGCGGCGTGGCTGCTTACGATCGCGCGCAACGTCCTGGTCGATCACGTACGTAGGAGCCGCCGCGAGATGGCCCTACCGAACCCTGACGAGTTGGGTGTACCGCCGCTGCACGTGGACTCGCTGGACGTGCGCGACGCGCTCGAGCGGTTGCCCGAGCAGCAACGCCGGCTGCTCACGCTGGTCTACTTCGAGGGCTTCTCGATGGTGGAGGTGGCCGCGATGACCGGTAGGTCGCACAACTCGATCAAGACCGCGGTGTGGCGGGCGAGGGCCGCCTTCGCCGACCTTTACGAGGAGAGCAATGGACATGCCTGAAATGCCAGACCTGCCGGACTTCGACCCCAAGCGCACCCGGCGCGCGGTTCGGCGGGGGTTGTTCAGGACGGTCGCCCTCGTCCTGGCCGTGCTGGCGCTGCTCGCGGTGGCCGCGACCGAGGGCTCGTCCCTGGTGCAGACCCGCGGCGACCGGGAACGCCGTATGCAGGCCGTGCTCGGCACCGCGTTCAAGATCTACAACCCGGCGTACACGGTGACGGTCGGCTCCTGTTGCCAGACCACGCCCCTCTCGATGTCGTTCGAGGTGGCCGCGCGTCCCATCGCGCCGACCGGAGACTGGCCGGCCGGGAGCGAGCCGTACGCGATCAGTCAGGACTTCTTCGGCCGCGTGGGCCGCCTGCCGTTGGGCCACACCGCCAACACCCGGCTTTCCCAGTCTCTGTTCGACATCGGCACCACGCTGGCGCCCAAGGACGACGTGCGCGTGGTGCTCGCCCGGCTGCCCGCCGACCTCAGCTCGCTGGCGGTTGTGGAGTTCGAGCAGCCGCTCGGCGAGGCCGAGATGAAGTCGGTCGTGAAGCAGTACGGCACCTGCGCCGAACGGATCGTGTACGAGCGCAGACCCGGCTCCCTCCCTGTCACCTGGGGCTTCGACTACTGGAACGACGCGATGGACCCCGGCAAGAGCGGCGACAAGACCGAGGACATGTGCGGTGGCAACCTGCCGCAGTTCCGCGACTGGGTCGCCCTGCTGCGTGACCACGACAACGCCAACCTGCGATCCTTCGACCTGTCCTTGGATCGGCTGCGCAAGGCAGCCGAGGCCGGGCTCGCCTACGGCTATGTGGACCAGCTCAGCTCGGTCCGCGAGCTGCGGGAGCTGCTGAAGGACCCGAGGGTGCGGACGATCCGCCTGGCCGGTGTGGCGTTCGACCTGGACCGGCCCCGCTGAGGGCCATCGCCGTCGACTACGTCCTGGCCCGGTCGGACTTCCGGCGGCTTCGCCGGACGCGTGCCCTGACCGGCCACCACGGGTCCTCTGTCGAGTAGCGCACTTGCGCGTTCCACCTCTGCCTGATCATCCCGTATGCCATCGTCCCGCCCGAAAGAAACGGGCCAAGGCCAAGGCCACGGGGACGGGGTGATCAGGCTTCCCCCCTACAACGAGCCGGCCATTGGGCCGAGGCGGAAGGCGCCCCGGACCGCAGCTCGCGCGGGCTGCGACGGCACAGCCACCGCTTTGATCGCGAAGGACGTCTACGGCCACCTGCTGGAGGGGCGGCCACGGAAGCCATCTCCAACGCCCTCCCGGGCGGACAGGCCCCGGTGGCTCCCAAAGGCGCCGAAGACACCGGTTGAAGGTCGGAATTCAGCAGGCCCCTGACGGCGTAACGCCTGCTCAGGGGCCTTTCGCTTGCAGAGCCGACGAGGGGAATCGAACCCCTGACCTTCTGTTGACAGGGGCAGGGCGAGCGCCTGGCGGATCACACTCTGATGATCTTCCAGAGGCGTGCTGGGCCGCTCTCGCGTGGCGCCGCTCATCCGTATGTGGCGCAGGACGGACGACCGCGACGAGGTGGTCGTGAAGTGGCTTGCGCCGGTCCGCGTAGCACTCGTATCGTCCTTGTCCACCTCGAAGCGATCGAGGATTTCGGGCGGCGAGTGGTCACAGCCGTGGAAGAGCGGATCACCGAGCTTGAGCGAATGGGGGCGCCGGCTGGCGTCGAGCTGGACTTCGGAGAGTTGCGCATCGAGCACGTGCGTGATGCCGGCAGCTCGGATGGGTCACGGGTTGGGGCCGCGGGGGCGGAGCTGCAGCGCAGTTCCTCTCAAGGGACCCAATGGCGGGCGGGAAGGGCCTGCTCGCTGTGCCCGCCCTCGCCGTCCGCCTCGACGAACCATGCGTTCCGGTCCGGAAGGACGCTCACGACCTCGTGCAGTTCGGTGCCGACGTAGTGCAGGGCGACGCCGTCTTCGGTGGCGTACCCCGAAGGCAGCGTCTCTCTGCCCACGAGTTCGCGGAACCGTGCCCGCCGGGGCTGATCGCGTAAGTCGTCATGGACGCCGTTGCTGAACGGCAGGAATCCCAATCCGTCGTCCAGGGGATCGAGTTCGTCGCCGAAGGAGTCGGTGACGCCGCCCGTGTGCCAGCACAGGCTGCCCGCGCTCTGTCCGGCAAGTACGACACCCTTCTCCCAGCACTCACGCAAGATCTCATCGAGGCGGTGCGCACGCCAGACCGCCAGCAGGTTCACCACGCTGCCCCCGGATACGAAGATCACATCCTGGGCAAGGAGATGCGCCCGCACGTCGGCCACGTTCGGCTGGGTGAACAGCTGGAGATGGGAGAGGTGCGTGTCGCCGAAGGACGCGGCCCGCGCGGACCAGCCGTCGATGTGCTCTCGCGAGTCACCCACCGCCGTCGCGATGAGGCACATGCGCGGCTTGCGCACAGCGGCCAACTGTCTCGCCTGCCATATCTGAACGCCGACGTGCCTGAATCCCTCAGGCGGATACAGCACACCGGAGCAGGCCAGGATCTGGGACTCTCTGATCACGATCACGCATTTTCCGCCTGAGAAGGGTCACGTGCAATGAGCCCTTCGTCGCCCTCACCGGCTTCATGCCTCCATCGGGGCCTCGGTTCCGGGTGAGGACGGGAGCGCCTGGTTCCGGACAGTGCCGGCGACGTCGGAGAGGGGAATCGGATTCCGCGTCTCACGCCTCACACAAGGCGTGGTCCACGTGATTCCGAAGCGATCATTGAGTGGTGAGGGCACGAGGAGGAGCGTTCCGCTGGGTCGATCTTGAGGCTGGGAGGATCGACGATCCCGCCCATGCCTGCGAGCTTCTGGAAATGTATGTCGGTCCTCAAGGTTGGGTGGGTGAGGAGCAATTTCAGCTCACCGTCTGTACTCCGTCGGCGCTCGTGGAGAAACTTGGGCAGCGGCCTTTATCGTCGGTCGGCACTGGCTCTTTGTCGCCGAACTTCATCCTGACAAGGTGACCGAGTGGCTGAGCGATCGGATCGCCGTACTGGAGGCGCCCACTTGGGGCGAGCTGGCGGAGAGGATCGGCCGGATCGGGGCGTGGGAGTTCGAGGATCACACCGGGTGAGGGTTGGGGGCTGCTGTACGGCGGGGCCGTACAGCAGTGGTGCCGGCGGGAGTGTGGTGGGGGTCAGAAGGGGCCGAATTCGGGGTAGCCGGCCTTGATGACGGCCTGGCGGGTCTTCGCGTTGAGCTTCTTCTCGCTGATGACCTTGGTGGCCGCCGGTGCGGTGATCTTCGTCTTGACGCCCCACCCTGAGAACTTGGTGTCGGTGTGGAAGGCCATCTGCTCGTAGGCGTCGCTGTCCGAAGTGGATGTGCTGTCGACGACGGCGCGGGTGAGCAGGTTGTTCTTGTCGAAGTACAGGTGGAATTCGACGTCGCCGTCACCGGCGGCCTTGTTGTGGCGGTAGGCGGCGAGGGTGGAGGTGCCCTGGTATTCGCCGGTCGCCACTTCGGAGGAGTTGGCCAGCATAAATTTCAGGTCGGCCGGCGTGATGCCGGTGTCGAGGATGGAGTTCTCGTGGTCGCCGGTCCTCGCGCCGATCCAGGGACGACCGGCGGGCAGCGCCTTGGCGATTCCGGCGTTCGTCACGTACGCGTTTCTGCCTTCGGCGATGACCCGGTAGGGCGGCTTGGCGGCCTTCTGGCGGGAGGACATGCGGACGCGGAGGTCGGCGGCCGCCACGTTGCCCTTCCCGAACGCCAGGGTGCCGTCGGTGCGGGTGTTCACCTGCACCTGCATGGCCTGGTCGTTGGCGGTGAAATCGAGGGTGATGCTGCTTAATTCGGTGATCTTCACTCCCTTGCCCGGGAGCAGTTGGGCCTTCAGGGCTTTCACCGGGTCCGCGGGGGCGGCCTGCACGGTTGCCAGGGATGCGGCCTGAGCGGGTACGGCTGCCGCGCACACGACTGCGGCCGTGGTCGCGAGGCTTGCGAAGAAGAGCTTCATCAGGGTCCTTGATCGGGTGAGATATAGCAGAGGAAAGAGTAAGAGAATGGTGTTGGGGAGATGAGGGATATCTCGTAACGATCCTGTGCCGAGTGGTAATTCTGAGTTTCAGTGGTGGTGCGGGATATTGAGGGAGCCGTCGATTTGCCCGGACGTCGAGAGGCGATGGCGGTCGGTGTGGCAGCCCGGTGTTCGAGGATGGTTCAGGGGCGTCGCCAGGCCAGGAGGCCGTCGGGGGCGTCGGCCTGAACGAAGCCTGCGCTCGCGAGCTCTTCCCGGAGGGTTTCCCAGGCAGGACGGTAGGCGTGGCCGACGAGTTCTTCCTCGCTGAGCAGTTTGTCGCCCTGAGTGATCCGGTAGAGGTAGCGGCACGTGGCGCCTTCGTCATCCGACTCTGTGATCTCGGACGAGACCGTGTACGTGTGGCGGCCCACCTGGCGGGAGTCGAGTTGCCGCATGGGACGGGGTTTCGGCGGGCCGCCGTCGCGCCAGGTGAAGATCAGAAGACCGCCGGGCTCCAACTGGCCGGCCAGGACGGGCCAGAGCCGCTTGCGGTAGCCGGGTTCCAGGGCGTACATCACGTTGATCATCACCATGGCTTCGAGCGGGTCGTCGAGGTCGAGGCTCAGGGCGTCGTGGGGGAGTACGGTGATCCGTTCGAGCAGGTCCGGGCGTTCGGCCAGGCGGGACAGTAGGACCGCGCGCATCGCGGCCGAGGGTTCCAGGGCGAAGATCTCGGCTGGTGTCCATTCGGCCACGGATGTGGTGATCAGGCCGGTTCCGGCGCCTATCTCCAGGATGCTGCGGTGAACTCCGGCCAGGAGGGGCGGCAACTTCCTGCGGACGTCCGGTACGTGGCTGTTCACTGCGAGCAAGTCGTAGAAGACGGGGGAGATGTAGTCGGCCATGGCCGGTCACCGTAGTTCAGGTGGTTCACGAGCGCGGGTGGGCGTGGTGCTCTTCATGGCACTGCTCATCGGGCTGGTGTGCGGTGGGGATGATTCCGGGCGACGGGGGACGTTCCAGGGTCGGGCCCGTGAGGTGGCTGCGCGGTGGCAGGGGTCGGCGGACGATCGTGCCTGGCGCGACGGGTTCGTGGCGTTGGAGGTGTTGAATCCGCAGGGATGGGCGCGGGTGGGCGACATTCCGGCCTGGGTGAACAGGAGCGCGCACAACGGTGTGTGGCGGCTGGACGTCGAACTGCCCACGGACACACCGCCCAGCGCGGACGTGCGATGGCCGGACGGGAAGGTCTCGCGTGTGCCGCTCGTGTCGGCGTCCAGGGCGTACGCGGAGTTCGGCAGGCCGGCCCCCTTCATCGAGGACGAGTGCCCGGCCGAGGGTTGCCGTCCGCTTCGGGTGGTCGGTGTCCGGCTGGGCCGGGTGCCGGTGGAGACCAGCCGGGGGACGGTCCGGGTCCCCGCGTGGGTGTTCAGCGTTGAGGGGGTCGAGCAGAAGAAGGTGCATGTGGCGGTCGATCCGTCGGCCGTGACCGCTCGTCCCGAGCGGGTGCCGGGGAAGGTCGAGGAGGTGCTGGCGTACGACCTCGTCGCGGGCGAGTCGCAGGGGCTGCTGCTCCGGTACGGGTACGGCGCCTGCGAGACCGTGCACGGGGTTCGGGTCTACGAGACGGACCAGGTGGTGGTGGTCGATGTGGACGAGGGAAGTGCCAGGGTTGTCCAGGTGTGTCCGGCCATGCTGAAGACGGCCACGACCACCGTCACGCTCGCGCGGCCGCTGGGGAACCGGCTCGTGCTCGACTCCGAGGCGGGGCTGCCGGTGTTGCGCGAGCCGATCAGGCGCTGACGACGCCTCGGCACCGCCGCTCAGAAAGAGCCGAAAGGGCCCGAGAGCCAGGAAGAGCCAAAGGGGCCCGAGAGCTAGGAAGAGCCGCAAAGGGCCCGAAAGAGCCCGGAGAGGGACAGGGGGAGTCAGGCGCCGGCTGCCGGTGCCCGGTCCAGCAGCACGCCGAAGTGCTCCCGGTACGCCGGAAGCAGCTCGTTCTCGTTCAGGATGCGTTCGGCCCGTTCCCCCTGCCGGGTGACGATCAGCTTGCGCCCGCTGACCGTGGTACGCCCCTCCGCCGTACGGATCGAGCAGACCGGCGACCTGGTGAAGTGCGAGTCCGGCGAGGTCGCCTGCCACCAGCAGGTCGGTACGAAGTCGGCCAGTTCATACGCCCGCCCCGTGAGCCGGTAGGCGATCTCACCGTTGTGCGACACGTCGAGATCGCCGTGCTCCCCGGGAGCGGGGACGATCCGGAACGTCCCGGCCGGGTCCTTCTGCTCGCCGCGCTCGTCCAGCCGCAGCGGCTCGTCGGCGAAGTCGCCGAAGCCGACGTCCACCAGCCACGACTCGTCGAGGTCGACGCGGAGCGCGAGGTGGTCGAACAGCGGCCCGGGCCGGCCGCCCCCGAACACCCGCGCCGCGAGCATGGTCACCCGATAGCCGAGTGTGGTGAGCAGCGCGGCGAACAGGCCGTTCTGCTCGTAACAGAATCCGCCGCGGCGGCGGGTGACCAGCTTGTCGAACAGGGCGTCCGTGGCGAGCGAGATGGGTTCGCCGAGGTGGATGCTCAGGTTCTCGAACGGCACCGCCCTCAGGTGCGCGAGCTGGAGGGCGCGCAGGCCGTGGACGTCCGGGGGCACCGGCCGGGACGCTCCGAATCTGTCCAAGTAGCGGGTGACTTGCGACTCGTCCATGACGTACAGGAAACCACGTCTCGCCTGCTCGTGCCCGCCGGATGGCGTCGGGGCTCAGCTCCGTACGGCGCACAGCAGACGGTTGTTACCCCGCTGCCACAACGTGCCGATCTCGCCGAACCCGGCCTTGGTCAGCGCGTTGACGTGGTGCTCGACCAAGTGGGACTCGGAGCCGTCGTGGGAGGCGCCGGCCGTGCTGCGCTCCTGGCTGAGGTCGGCGAACGCGGGGTCGGCGGAGATGGCGTCCCACCAGGAGCGCCAGTCCTCGGGGAGGCGGTCGCCGAAGACCCGGTCGGTCTCGCGCTGGTGCACCGCGCGCTCCAGCCGGGCCAGGGTGGGGGAGGAGGAGTCCATGTGGTCGCCGTTGAGCAGGACCCCGCCGGGACGCAGCACGCCGGCCAGCTCGGCGTACGTCTCCTGGAGCTCCTCCGGCGAGATCCAGTGGAGCGCGGTGGTGCTGACGGCGGCGTCGGCGGGACGGTCGAGGCCGAGCGCCGCGGTCCATCCACCGGTGCGCAGGTCGGCGGAGACGAACCGAAGACCCGGGTAGGCGGCCCGGCCGAGACCGAGGAGCAGCGGGTCGGCGTCGACGGCGATCACGGTGGCTTGGGGAAGGCGTTCGAGCAGCCGGGCGGACAGCGACCCCGGCCCGCAGCCCAGGTCGATGACCACGGGATCGGGTCGTCCCAGGGCCTCGACCGCGTCGATCAGCGCGGTGAAGCGGGCCTCCCGGTCGGGCAGGTAGCCCTCCTGCTGGCGGTCCCAACGCTCGATCCAGTGCAGTGCGACTTCGTGGGTGAGCATCACAATCTCCCTGTAACCGTCGTCTAAGATTTGGGCAGTCACAACTTAGAGCGCGAAGGTGTAACTGGTCAAGTGGATTACAACAGTCACACGGATACGATCATCCGGGTCGCGGTGGCGCTGGTCAACGGGTTGACCCCGGGCGAGCAGCGAGGGCGTGAGTTCCCCGCCCCCGGCGACCTCGTCGCGGCGGCCTCCGAGGCGCTGGACAGCGTCTATCCCGGCCACCGTGAACTCGGCGCGGCCGACGCCGCCGAGCTGGCCGAGGTCGCGGCCCGGTTGCGCGAGGTGTTCCGGGCGGTGGCGGACGGCGACGCCGACACCGCCGCCCTGGCCACCAACGCGCTGCTGGAGGAGAGCAGGGCCAGGCCGATGCTCGAACGCCACGACGGCGAGCCGTGGCACCTGCACTTCCACGGCCCCGGCGGCTCGCTGGCGGGCGACTGGGCCGCGAGCTGCGCGACCGGGCTCGCGATCGTGCTCGGCAGCGAGTTCAGTGACCGCCTCGGCGTCTGCACCGCCCCCCACTGCGACCGCGTCTACGTGGACGTCTCCCGCAACGGCACCCGCCGCTTCTGCTCCACCGCCTGCCAGAACCGCGTCAAGACCGCGGCCTTCCGCGCCAGGACACGGACCGAGTGAACCGGCCAGGAGGTGAACCGGGCCGGGTCAGCTGAGGACGCGGATCGGCGCGCCGTCCAGGAACGCGTCGATGTCCTGCACGGCGTCGCGGAAGAAGGTCTCGTAGTTGCCGCCGGTGACGTATCCCAGATGCGGGGTGGCCAGCACGTTGGGCAGTCTGCGCAGCTCGTGCCCGGCGGGCAGGGGCTCGGTCTCGAAGACGTCCAGCCCGGCCCCCGCGATCAGCCCCTCGCGCAGCGCCGACGCCAGGGCGGCCTGGTCGACGATGGCCGCCCGCGAGGTGTTGACCAGGTAGGCGCTGGGCCGCATCAACGACAGCTCGCGCTCGCCGACCAGCCCGCGGGTGCGCTCGCTCAGCACCAGATGCACGGAGACGACGTCCGACTCGGCGAACAGCTCCTCCTTGGCCACCGCCCGCACGCCCAGCTCGCCGGCGCGCGCCGCGGTCAGGTTCTGGCTCCAGGCGATGACGTCCATGCCGAACGCCTGCCCGATCCGGGCCATCTGCGCCCCGATCTTGCCGAGGCCGACCAGCCCGAGGGTGCTGCCGTGCAGATCCATGCCGACGGTGCTCTGCCACGGGCCGTCGGAGCGCATCGCCGTGGCCTCGGGCACCAGGTGCCGGGCCAGGCCGAGGATCAGCGCCCAGGTCAGCTCGGCCGGCGGGGTGGAGGCGCCGCCCGTGCCGCACACCGTGACGCCGCGGGCGCGGGCGGCGTCGAGATCGACGGAGGCGTTGCGCATGCCCGTGGTGATCAGCAGGCGCAGCCGGGGCAGCCGCTCGAACACCTCCGCGGTGAACGGCGTGCGCTCCCGCATGATGACCACGATCTCGACGTCGGCGAGGGCCGCGACCAGCTCGTCGTGGCTGGTGAAGTGGCCCCGGAAGCTCGTGGCCCGGACCCGCGACCAGTCGGCCAGGCCGAGGGCCACGCCCTGGTAGTCGTCGAGGACGGCGCAGCGCAGCATGACCTGTGATCCTACGCCGCGGCCCCCTGCTCCAGCTCCCCGGCGGGGCCGGGGAGCTGGAGCCCGTTCAGTCGGCGGCCAGCCTTTCCGCCTCTTCGTGCAGCGCCGCGACCAGGATCAGCTCCAGGTTGAGCTCCTCCAGGTCCGGCGTCGCCAGACCGTCAAGGACGCGCATGGTGGGCCTCCCTGCACAAATGACGTCTCAGGTGTCACATAGGTTCACATCTATCTGAGACGTTCTCAGGGGAGGCGCGGACCGGGGCCGGTGGGGTCATTCCCGCGCGGGTTGCGGCAATTGTCCAGGGCAAATCATCAGGCCACTCCTGGCAGGCCGGAATCGCGGTTCAACTCCATCTCCATCTGCATCGCCAGAATCTCCTGCCGCTCCTCGTTGATCCTGCGGCAGAGCGTCACATATGCGGTGAGAACCTTGGAGTAGGAGGCTCGCGCCTGCTCCAGTTGGGTGCGCAGCCGTTCGATGCGGTCGAGGTCGGCGAGCTCCTCGGCCTCCGCCTCGGCCAGCAGCGCGCGGGCCTCGTCGACGATCTCCTCGGCCCGCATCCGCGTACGTCGCAGCATCGCCGAGCACTGGAAGAGCTCGGTCAGACGCGCTGAGGAACGAGCGAAGTCGGACTTGCTCATCGTCATGCCGCCCGCCCGATGCCAGCGAAGATTCGATGCCATTCCCGCCACCTTCCCGGTCAAGGTTGCCTAACTGTAGACGTCTGTACCCCGCCGGAGGATGACGCGCGAGCCCGAGGAGTAGGTCCATGCTCCCGGCGGAGAGTTTCTTCCTCTCACAGGTCGAAGATTTTCCCCTGAAACTCATTCGGTCACCGCTGAATGTGCTGATTAGGGCCGTGTCTGGGGTCTTTTCCGAGGAATGCAACGAATCGCCGTGCTGGGCAAATTAGGTGGCTCGAAGACGGTCGATCGGCCCCCGCGGCGACGGGCGTTCGTCACATACTGAAACGACATGGCAGCGCAACGTGACTCTGAGGTGGCGGTAGTGGTGGCGATGTCGGTGGCGGGGAACAACGACGAGACGGTCGACGTCAGCGTCGTCATCCCGGTGCACAACTGCCGTCCCTATCTGGACAGGTGTCTCACCTCGGCGCTCGTGCAGCGGGTGAAGAAGGAGATCATCGTCGTCGACGACGGCTCCACCGACGGCGGCGCCGAGCTCCTCGACCTCTACGCGACCTACCACCAGACCAGCGTGAAGGTCGTGCACATCGAGGGCTCGGGCGGCGCGGGCCGGCCGCGCAACGTCGGCCTCGGCCACGCCACCGGCCGGTACGTCTTCTTCTGCGACGCCGACGACCACCTCGGCCCCGAGGCGCTCGAACGCATGGTCGCCATGGCCGACAGGAACGGCTCCGACATCGTGCTCGGCAAGATCGTGGGCCACGGCAGGCGGGCCCCCGCCTCGATGTTCCAGCAGAACGCCGAGCGCCTGACCCTCGCCGACAGCAACGTCTACAACAGCCTGAGCTGCTTCAAGCTGTTCAGGCGGGAGATGGTCGAGCGGCACGGCATCCGCTTCGCCGAGGACATGCTGGTCGGCGAGGACATCATGTTCACCGTGCACGCCTACTGCCACGCCGGCGTGATCTCGGTGGTCGCCGACTACGACTGCTACCACCTGGTCTCCAGATCCGACGGCACCAGCATCATGCAGCGGGCGGGCAGCAGGGACCCGGTCGCCTGGCTGTCCATGATCCGGCGGCCCATCCGGCTCATGGCCCGGCACGTCGAGCCCGGCCCGCTGCGCGACCACCTGCTGCGCCGGCACTTCAGGCTTGACGCCTTCGCCCAGCTCGGCGCGGTGTTCCTGGAGAGCGACGACGTACGCCGCAAGGAGATCGCGCAGGAGGTCGCGGCACTGTGCGACGAGTGGTTCACCCCCGGCGTGCACGCCCGGCTCAACAGCATCGACAAGCAGCGCGTGGCCGCGCTCGGCGACGTCGACCGCCTGGTGCGGCTGGCCCGCATCGAGAGCGCCACCGTGCGGCGGCGGCTGACCGGGCTGCGCTGGGAGGGCGACCACCTGGTGGTCACCGGCACGGCCGGCCTGGACGGCATCAGCCAGGACGACGGCGTGGCCCTGGTGCTGCGCGCCCGCAACGACCCGCACGGCGAGCTCGTCGTCCCGGCCGAGCGGCGGGGCGCCGAGTTCACCGCCCGGGTGGACGTCGCCGCGCTCTCCTCCGGCGTCTGGGACCTGCGGGTGGCGGTCGAGCTGGAGGGGGTGGTGCGCCACGGCAGGCTGGGCGCCGACCGGGACAACGGCGTCACCCGGCCGCCGGCCCACCTGATCGGCGGGGTGGTGACCCTGCCGTACTTCACCCGGGACAACGGCAACCTGAGCATCGACGTCGGCGGGCACGTGGTCGCCGTGCCCGGCACGGTCCGGCTGCACAGGACGCGGTGGGCGCTGGGCCACCGGCTCGTCGTGCACGGCGAGGTCAGCGTGGCCGGGACGGTCCCCGAGTGCACGGCGGTCAGGCAGATCGTCTGGCGGGAGCGGCGTACCGGCCGCGAGCGCGCCGAGCGCGTGACGGCGCTGCCCGGGGGCGGGTTCGCGGCCAGGCCGGCGGTGGGCCGGCTCCCGCCCGGCACCTGGGACGCCTACCTGGAGCTCGACCTGGGCGGGCCGCCCGCGCGGTTCAGGGTCGAGACCGACGCCGAGACGGTCGCCGGTCCGCGCAGGTGGTGGGGTGCGGCGTTGCTGCGCAGCGTGCGGCCGTACGCGACCTCGGGGAAGGGGCGGCTGAGCACGGTCGTGCACCGGCTGACGCCGCGAACGATCCTCAGGAGGATGCTTCAGTAATTGCCACCTATGTGCAGGTGCAAGGCAATGCTCTAAAGTGAGAAGGATTTGTTCGTCCTTCTGGAGGCGTTGCCGTGCACGTACCCGATGGCTTCTTCAACGCAGCTACTTCCGTCTCCGCCGGAGCGGTGGCGGCCGCCGGGGTGGCGGTCTGCCTGCGGGGCGCACGCCGGGAACTTGACGACCGGACCGCGCCCATGGCGGGGCTCGTGGCGGCCTTCATCTTCGCGGTCCAGATGCTGAACTTCCCCGTCGCGGCGGGCACCAGCGGCCACCTGCTGGGCGGCGCATTGGCGGCGATACTCGTGGGGCCCTACACAGGGGTGCTCTGCATGGCCGTGGTGCTCCTGGTGCAGGCCGTGTTCTTCGCCGACGGCGGGCTGACCGCGCTGGGCGTCAACATCACGATCATGGGCATCGTCACCGTGCTGGTCGGCTGGGGCGTGTTCCGGCTGGTCACCGGGTTGTCCAGGGGCAGGGGCGGGGTGACGCTCGGGGCGTTCCTCGGTGCGCTGATCTCGGTGCCGGCCTCGGCGCTGGTGTTCTCGCTGCTGTTCTGGATCGGCGGGACCGCGCCCATCGAGGTGTCGGCCGTGGCCGCGGCCATGGGCGGCGTGCACGTGCTGATCGGCATCGGCGAGGCCCTGATCACCGCCACCACCGTCGCCGCCGTGCTGGCCGTCCGGCCCGACCTGGTCTACGGCGCCCGCGGGCTGGCCAAGCCGCTGGTGCTCAAGGGCGCCGAGGGCACGACCACGACCGTGGGCGAGGAGGCGCCGGCGGCCCGGCCGGGCGCGCTCAGGCCGTTCCTGCTGGGCGGGATCGGGCTGACCCTGGTGCTGGCCGGCGTGGTCTCCTTCTTCGCCGCCTCCGACCCCGACGGGCTGGAGGCCGTGGCCGAGAACAAGGGCTTCAGCGGCCAGGCGGTCGACCACGCGTTCGGGTCGTGGGCGCTGGCCGACTACGGTGAGGTGGGCGGCATCCCGGTCGGCGTGGCCGGGATCGTCGGCGTCGGGCTCGTGCTGCTCATCGCCGGTGGCGTGGCGTTCGCCGCGCGGAGCCGTACGAACGTGGGGGTCTGATCTGTGAGAGACGGTGAGTGACGGTGGGCGCGGGGCATCGGCACGATCTCTATCTGCCGGGTGACTCACCGGTCCACCGGTTGCCGCCGCAGTGCAAGCTGCTCGCCGTCTTCGCCTTCGCCGTCGTCGTGGTGGCCACGCCGCGGGAGCGCTTCTGGGCGTTCGCGGTCTACGCGGTGCTGCTCGGGGGCGTCGCGCTGGCCGCGCGGGTGCCGTTCGGGCACGTGCTGCGGCGGATGGTGATCGAGGTGCCGTTCGTGCTGTTCGCGTTCCTGATCCCGGTGATCGGGATGGGGGAGCGCACGACGGTGCTGGGGGTCTCGCTGAGCGTGCAGGGGTTGTGGGCGGCCTGGAACATCCTGGTCAAGGCCACGCTCGGGGTGATCGCCTCGATCCTGCTCGCGGCCACCACCGAGCCGCGGGTCATCCTCGTCGGGGCCCAGCGGCTGCGGCTGCCGAGCCTGCTGGTGCAGATCGCCATGTTCATGCTCAGGTACATGGACGTGATCGTGGAGGAGATGCGGCGGATGCGGGTGGCGCGGGAGTCGCGCGGGTTCGAGGCGCGCAACTTCCGGCAGATCCCGGTGATCGCGCGCTCGGCCGGGGCGCTGTTCATCCGTTCGTACGAGCGGGGTGAGCGGGTGCATCTGGCGATGCTGAGCCGCGGCTACTCCGGACGGATGCCGATAATTCAAGATATTTCGGCATCCATCGGGCAGTGGGGGGCGGCGCTCGCCCTGCCCGTCACGGCACTCGCGGTTCTGGGGCTCTCATGGTGAACTCTCTGGAGGTCAGTGACCTGGCCTACGCCTACCCCGACGGCACTCAGGCGCTGTTCGGCGTGAACCTGGCGATCGGCCGCGGCGAGCGGGTGGCGCTGCTCGGCCCCAATGGCGCCGGCAAGACGACCCTCGTCATGCATCTCAACGGCATTCTCACCGCCGGGCACGGCAATGTGGCCGTGGGCGGCGTCCCGGTGCGCAAGGACACGCTCAAGGAGATCAGGCAGCGCGTCGGCCTGGTCTTCCAGGACCCCGACGACCAGCTCTTCATGCCCACGGTCAAGGACGACGTCGCCTTCGGCCCGGCCAACGCCGGACTCAAGGGCGCCGAGCTCGACCGGGTGGTCCGCGACGCGCTCGACCGGGTCGGCATGCTGGAGGCCGCCGACCGGCCGCCGCACCACCTGTCGTTCGGGCAGCGGCGCAGGGTGGCGGTGGCCACGGTGCTGGCGATGCGGCCGGAGATCCTGGTGCTCGACGAGCCCTCCTCCAACCTCGACCCGGCCGCGCGCAGGGAGCTGGCCGAGATCCTGCGGTCGCTGGACGTGACGGTGCTCATGGTCACCCACGACCTGCCGTACGCGCTGGAGTTGTGCGAGCGCTCGCTGATCCTGTCGGGAGGCGTGATCGCCGCCGACGGCCCGACACGCGAGCTGCTGGCCGACCCCGGGCTGCTGGCCGACCACCGCCTGGAGCTCCCTTACGGCTTCGCCGTCCCGGCCGGGTGAGGCGACCTGGCGCCCAGGTCGCGGGCCGGGTGGGAACCCTTGGTGCGACCTCCGGCGCGCGATCGATCCGGCCCGGTCCTTCCACATCCGGCTCTTCGTAGTTTGTGCATGCCCGCTATCCGGGGATGTCGAAGTACAGTGGCTCATCGAGGAGGGGCCAAATGAAGCTGCGGCTTGCGCGACACGCCCTGGGTGACGCCGTGGTGGTGGCCGTTGAGGGAGAGCTCGATCTGTTCACCGCACCGTTCCTCCGCGACGAGGTACGCGACGCCATCAAGCAGGACAGCGCCAGGCTCGTGCTCGACCTGCAGCAGCTGTCGTTCATGGACTCCAGCGGTCTTTCGGTGCTGATCGAGGCCTGGCGGCTGGCCACCGGAGAAGGCGGCGGGGTGTGCCTGGCCGCGCCCCAGGCGCCCGTGGCCCGCATCCTGCGGACCACGGGGCTCGACCGGCGGATCAAGGTGTACGCCGACGTCGACAGCGCCGTGGGGGAGATTTAACCCGCCCCGAGTAGAACTTCATTCGGTTGGCGCGTTAGGGTCCGGGATATGGACGTCAACGGATCTGCAGCAATCATCTCCGGCGGTGCCAGCGGCCTTGGCGAGGCCTCGGCCCGTGAGCTCGCCCGGGCGGGCGCCACCGTGGTCATCGCCGACCTCAACGAGGAGCGCGGCAAGGCCGTCGCCGACGAGCTCGGCGGCGTCTTCGTCAGGACGGACGTGTCGGACGACGATCAGGTGCAGGCGGCCGTCGACGCGGCCGTGGCCACGGGCAAGCCGCTGCGCGTCGTGGTCAACAGCGCGGGCATCGGCTGGGCCGAGCGCACGGTCAACCGCGAGGGCAAGCCGCACAACCCGGCCACGTACCGCAAGGTGATCGAGGTCAACCTGATCGGCACGTTCAACCTGATGCGCGTCGCCGCGGCCGCCATCGCCGCCACCGAGCCGGTCGACGCCGACGGCCAGCGCGGCGTCGTGATCAACACCGCCTCCGTGGCCGCCCTGGAGGGCCAGACGGGCCAGCTCGCCTACTCCGCCTCCAAGGGCGGCATCGTGGGCATGACGGTCCCCGCCGCGCGCGACCTGGCGGCCATCGGCGTCCGCGTCAACACGATCTGCCCCGGCATCATCGACACCCCCATCTACGGCTTCTCCGGCAACGCCGAGGAGTTCAAGGCCAAGCTCGTGGCCCCGGTCGTCTTCCCCAAGCGCATGGGCCGCGCCGACGAGTTCGCCCACCTGGTCCACTCGCTCATCCAGAACGACTACATGAACGCCGAGGTCGTGCGCTTCGACGGCGGCATCCGCTTCCAGCCCAAGTGAGGTCTCGTGTCTGACGAAGTGCTCGTCGAGCAGTCCGGAAACGTCGCGATCATCACCATCAACCGGCCGAAGGCGCGTAACGCGATCAACGGCGCGGTGGCCCGGGGGATCGCCGAGGCGCTGGACACCTTCGACGCCCGCGCCGAGATCTCGGCGTACGTGCTGACCGGCGCCGGCGGCACGTTCTGCGCGGGCATGGACCTCAAGGGGTTCCTGACCGGCGACCTCCCGGTGGTCGAGGGCCGCGGCTTCGGCGGCATCGCCGAGGCGCCGCCCAAGAAGCCCCTGGTGGCCGCGGTCGAGGGGTACGCGCTGGCCGGCGGGTTCGAGCTGGCCCTGTCCTGCGACGTCATCGTGGCCTCGTCGGAGTCCACGTTCGGGCTGCCCGAGCCGAAGCGCGGGCTGGTGGCGGGCGCGGGCGGGATCATGCGGCTGCCGCGGCGCATCCCGTACCACGTGGCCATGGAGATCGCCCTGACCGGCGACCACTACCCGGCCTCCCGCCTGTACGAGCTGGGCCTGGTCAACCGGATCACCGAGCCGGGGGCCGCCCTGGAGGGCGCGCTGGAGCTGGCCCGCAAGATCGCCGCCAACGCGCCCCTGGCGCTCGCGGCGACCAAGAAAGTGATCATCGAGTCCCAGGACTGGTCGCTGGAGGAGATGTTCAAGAAGCAGGGCGCGATCATCAACCCGGTGTTCGGCTCCAAGGACGCGATGGAGGGCGCGGCGGCCTTCGCCGAGAAGCGCGCCCCCCAGTGGAAGGGCGAGTAACCCTCGCCGGCACGCCGGCCCCTTCCGGGACGTCCGGGAGGGGCGGCGTCAACGCGCGCGCGTGAGCTTTCCTGCGTACGGTAAAAAAAGAGGAGACGACCACCAGGAGAGCGCATGAGCGACCAGTCCGGTTCCAGGTTCGAGTCGGCCAGGCGCGGCGCCGGCACCTTCCTGTCGAGCGCGATCAAGGCGATCGTCATCCTCGGGTCCATGCTCGCCGTGATGTGGGTGCTGGAAGGCGTCGACTACGTGATGGGCGGCGCGCTCGACTCGTACGGCATCGCGGGCTGGGACCCCGACGGTCTGCTGGGCATCTTCTTCGCGCCGTTCCTGCACGGCGGCTTCGGCCATCTCATGGCCAACTCGCTGCCGCTGCTGGTGCTGGGCTTCCTGGCGGCGGTGCGCGACATCCGCAAGTTCCTGTGGGCCACGCTGCTGATCGTGGTGATCGGCGGCGTCGGCACGTGGGTGTCCAGCCCCGGCGTGATCACGATCGGCGCGAGCGGCCTGGTCTTCGGCTACTTCGGCTTCGTGCTGGCCCGGGGGCTGTTCGACCGCCGCCTGGTGGACATCCTGATCGGCATCGGCGTGGGCGTGGCCTACTACTCGATCCTGTGGGGCCTGCTGCCCAACCAGCAGGGCATCTCCTGGCAGGGCCACCTGTTCGGGCTCCTGGGCGGCGTGGTGGCCGCCTGGGTGCTGCGGCGCAGGAAAGAGCTGCCCGCCTCGCTCTGAGCCCTACAGGTGCGGCTTGGTGTGCTCGGCCGGCGAGCTGGAGAGCATGCGGTCGATGAGCGCCAGGCCGATCGCCGAGGCCACGAACGCCAGATGGATGATCGTCTGCCACATGATCTTGTCGTTGGGTACGTCACGCGCCCGGATGAACGTCTGCAGCAGGTGCACCGATGAGATGCCGATGATGGCCGTGGCCAGCTTGACCTTCAGCACGTTGGCGTTGACGTGGGAGAGCCATTCGGGCTCGTCGGGATGGTCGTTGAGGTTGATGCGCGAGACGAACGTCTCGTAGCCGCCGATGATCACCATGATCAGCAGGTTGGAGATCATCACGACGTCGATCAGCGCCAGCACCGTGAGCATGACGACGACCTCGGCCGACGTGCCGTCGCCGGTCGCCGGGTGCAGGAAGACGCTGCTCAGCAGGTGCCACAGCTCGGTCATGAACTGCCAGACGTACACCGCCTGGGCCACGATGAGGCCCAGGTAGAGCGGGACCTGGAGCCAGCGGCTGGCGAACATGAGGTAGCCGAGGCTCCGGGGCAGCGCTCGCCCCTGGCCGATAGGGGGCTTTTCAGGCAAGAATGTTTCCTACTGATCGAGCCGGAGGACTGGTGAGTTGGCGAACCTGGGATCCCTGGAACGCGCGATCATGAACGTGCTGTGGGATGCCGGCCGGGCCATGCGCGTCAGGGAGCTGCTCGACAGGCTCAACGAGGAACGCGACCTCGCGTACACGACCGTGCAGACCGTGGCCGAGCGGCTGGTGCGCAAGGGGCTGCTCGTGCGCACGCCCTCGCGCAACGCCTTCCGCTACGCGGCCGCCTGCTCAAGGGCCGAGCACGTCAGCCGCCTGATGCTGGAGGCGCTTGCCGTCAGCACCGACAGGCTGCCGGTGCTGACGAGGTTCGCGCAGAGCGTCGAGGAGGAGGACGCCCTGGCGCTCCTGGACGAGCTGGCCCGCCGGACGCGCCGGCGGGCGCCGGGCTAGAGCCGCTCGACCACGTGGTCGACGCAGACCGTCAGCGCCTCGACGTCGGACGGCTCGATGGCCGGGAACATCGCGATGCGCAGCTGGTTGCGGCCCAGCTTGCGGTAGGGCTCGGTATCGACGATGCCGTTGGCGCGCAGCACCTTGGCCACCTCGGCGGCGTCGACGTCGTCGTTGAAGTCGATCGTGCCGACCACCTGCGAGCGGAACTGCGGAGCGGCGAACGGCGTGGCGTAGGACGACTTCTCGGCCCAGGTGTACAGGCGCTGGCTGGAGTCGGCCGTGCGGGCGGTGGTCCAGGCCAGGCCGCCGTTGCCGTTCATCCAGTCGAGCTGGTCGGCCAGCAGGAACAGCGTGGCCACGGCGGGCGTGTTGTACGTCTGGTCCTTGCCGGAGTTGTCGATCGCGATCGGCAGGCTGAAGAACTCGGGGACGTACCGGCCGGAGGCGGCGATCTCCTCGACCCTGGCCAGGGCGCGCGGCGACATGATCGCGATCCACAGGCCGCCGTCGGAGGCGAAGCTCTTCTGCGGGGCGAAGTAGTAGACGTCGGTCTCGGCGATGTCGACCGGCAGGCCGCCCGCGCCGGAGGTGGCGTCGACCAGCACCAGCGAGTCGTCGCCGCCCACACGGGAGATCGGCATGGCGACACCGGTCGAGGTCTCGTTGTGGGTGAGCGCGTAGACGTCGACGCCGTCCTCGGCCACCGCGGTGGGGTAGGTGCCGACGTCGGACTTGATCACGCTCGGGTCGCCCAGCCAGGGCGCCTTCTTGGCGACCGCGGCGAACTTCGAGGAGAACTCGCCGAACGCCAGGTGCTGGGACTTCTCCCTGATCAGCCCGAAGGCCGCGATGTCCCAGAACGCGGTGGTGCCGCCGTTGCCCAGCACGACCTGGTAGCCCTCGGGCAGCGAGAACAGGTCGGCGAGCCCGGAGCGCACGCGGCCGACCAGGTTCTTGACCGGCTTCTGGCGGTGGGAGGTGCCCATGAGACTCGCGCCGGAGGCGGCGAGCGCGGCCAGTTGCTCGGTGCGAACCTTCGAGGGCCCGCAGCCGAAGCGGCCGTCGGCGGGCTTGATGTCAGCGGGAATCACGATGTCAGCCACGTGCCAAGCGTACTGAGGCCGTCCGGGTGACGTCGCGCGGGTCCGCCGAATGAGACGCGGAACGGCCCGCCCTTGATCGGGCGGGCCGTTCATGACACGGGCGAAATCGTGTCAGATCGTGCCGGCAACCTCGGAGGCGCCGGGGACGTCGCTGAGCGGGCGCGACGCCGGGCCGATGTAGTTGGCGCTCGGCCGCACCAGCCTTCCGGTGCGCTTCTGCTCCAGGATGTGCGCGGCCCAGCCGGCCGTGCGGGCGCAGGTGAACATCGAGGTGAACATGTGCGAGGGCACCTCGGCGAAGTCGAGCACCACGGCCGCCCAGTACTCGACGTTCGTGGCGAGCACCCGGTCGGGCTTGCGGGCGTGCAGCTCCTCCAGAGCGGCCTGCTCCAGCGCCGCCGCGACCTCGTAGCGGGGCGCGTCGAGCTCCTTGGCGGTACGGCGCAGCACGCGGGCGCGCGGGTCCTCCGCGCGGTACACGCGGTGGCCGAAGCCCATGAGCCTGTTGCCCTTGTCGAGCTCGCCCTGGACGTACTTCTTGGCGTCGCCGAGCTGCTCCACGCCTTCGATCATGTGGAGCACGCGGGCGGGGGCGCCGCCGTGCAGCGGGCCCGACATGGCGCCGACGGCGCCGGACAGCGCCGCCGCCACGTCCGCGCCGGTGGAGGCGATGACGCGGGCGGTGAACGTGGACGCGTTCATGCCGTGCTCGGCGGCCGAGGTCCAGTAAGCGTCGATGGCCTTGACGTGCTTGGGATCAGGCTCGCCGCGCCAGCGGATCATGAAACGCTCGACGATGGTCTTCGCCTCGTCGACCCGGCTCTCCGGCACCATCGGCAGGCCGAGGCCGCGCGCGGACTGCGCGACGAAGGAGAGAGCCATCACGGAGGCGCGCGCGAGCTGGTCGCGGGCCTCCTCGTCACTGATGTCGAGCAGGGGCTTGAAGCCATAGGCCGGAGCCAGCATGGCCAGCGCGCTCTGCACGTCTACACGGATGTCACCGGAGTGGACAGGGATGGGGTACGGCTCCGCCGGGGGCAGGCCCGGCTGGAACTTGTTGTCGACCAGCAGGCCCCAAACGTGCCCGAACGGGACACGGCCGACCAGCTCCTCGATGTCGACGCCCCGGTATCGAAGGGCGCCCCCTTCTTTGTCCGGTTCCGCGATCTCGGTCTCGAAAGCTACGACGCCTTCGAGGCCGGGTTTGAAGTCGGACATGCTCGGCCGCCTCCCTTTCTTGCCATGTAACGGCAATGCCTTGATGTCGAGATACCGGCGGGTCAATTTAACCCCCTCCCAGCTCATGGTCGGTCTCGGGACCCGCCGAAACGCCAAACCCGCTGGTAGGGAGCCTTCTGTGGGATCTGCCACATGAGCGCGCAAGAATACCTTCTCGTGGATGCCACCCCGCGCCCGCCCCTGCTGGCGGGGCTACGCCGAACGTACGAGGGCGAGCCGTTGCTCGAAACCGACCTCGCGTCCGACCCCATCGCGCAGTTCACCGTCTGGTTCCAGGAGGCGCTCGAATCCGGCCTGCCCGAACCCAACGCCATGGTCCTCGCCACCGCCTCCGCGGGCGGCCGGCCGAGCGCCAGGACCGTCCTGCTCAAGGGCTACGACGAACAGGGCTTCATCTTCTACACCAACTACGAGTCCCGCAAAGGCCGCGACCTGGCCGAGAACGGGCGAGCCTCGCTGCTGTTCCCCTGGCACGCCATCCGCCGCCAGATCCGCATCGAGGGCACGGTCGCCCGCATCTCCCACCAGGAGTCGGCCGACTACTACAACTCCCGCCCGTACGGCTCGCGCATCGGGGCCTGGGCCTCGCGCCAGTCGGCGGTCGTCCGCTCGCGCGAGGAGCTGGACGAGCGCTACGAGGAGCTGGCCGCCCGCTGGCCGGAGGATCCGCCGGTGCCCGACTTCTGGGGCGGCTTCCGGGTCACCCCGATCGAGGTGGAGTTCTGGCAGGGACAGCTGGACCGGATGCACGACAGGCTGCGGTACCGGCGTACCCGACCCGGGTGGGCCTTGGAAAGACTTGCCCCTTAAATTGCCTTAGGTGGCATTCGGGGAACTGGTCAAACGTCATTTTGTGGACACCAGGCCGCTGGCCGTGCCCGCTTACCGCCGGATCTGGTCCGGTCAGGCGGTCTCGAACGTGGGCGTCGCCGTCACCGTCGTGGCGGTCGGCCAGCAGGTCTACGACCTGACCCACTCCTCGCTCTGGGTGGGCCTGCTCGGCATGGCCAACCTGATCCCGCTGCTGGTCTTCGGGCTGTGGGGCGGGGCCGTCGCCGACGCCTTCGACCGGCGCAGGCTGCTCGTCATCGGCTCGCTCATCACCTGGGCGGCCACCCTGGTCATCCTGGCGCAGGCCCTGCTCGGGCTGGGCAACGTCTATCTGATCTTCGCGGCGACGGCGGTCAACGCCACCGGGTTCGCGATCACCGGCCCGACCAGGGGCTCGGTGATCCCGCGCATCCTCGACCCCGAGCTGGTGCCGGCCGCCAATGCGCTCAACTCGCTGGTCTACAGCCTCGGCGCGGTCGTCGGCCCGATGCTCGGCGGCGTGCTGCTGGCCACCGGCGGCGACCACCCCAACTACGCCGCCGCCTACGCGGTGGACGCCCTGCTGTTCAGCGCCGGCCTCTACGCGGCCCTCAGGCTGCCCGCCCTGCCCCCGCTGACCGAGGTGGGACGTCCGGGAGCCCGGGCGGTCTGGGAGGGCCTCAGCTTCATCGCCAGGAGCCCGGTGCTGCTGATGTCGTTCGTCGTGGACATCATCGCGATGGTCTTCGCCATGCCGCGCGCCCTCTACCCCGAACTGGCCGCCGAACGTTTCGGCGGCTCGATGACCGCGCTCGGCTGGGCGACCTCGGCCATGGCCATCGGCTCGGTCGCCGGCGCGCTGTTCTCCGGCTGGGTGGGCCGAGTCTCGCGCCAGGGCCTCGCGCTGGTGCTGGCGATCGCCATGTGGGGGCTCGCCGTGGCGGCCGCGGGGCTGGTGGGCGAGCTGTGGCTGGTCGTGGCGTTCATGGCGGTCGGCGGCGTGGCCGACGTGATCTCGTCGGTGTGGCGGCAGTCGATCCTGCAGCTCTACGCCCCCGACGAGATGCGCGGGCGCATGCAGGGAGCGTTCATGGTGGTGGTGGCGGGCGGCCCGCGCCTGGGCGACCTGCGCGCCGGGGCGACCGCGACCGCCTTCGGGCTCACCGGCGCCTGGGTGGGCGGGGGACTGGCGTGCGCGGTCACCGTGCTCGTCGTCGGCCTGTCGGTGGCCGCGTTCCGCGACTATCGCTCCGACACCCGCGCCGCGGCCCTGAGGTCGGAGACGAAGCCCGCGTAGGCCGCGTCCCTGTCGGGCGCGCGCAGCACCGCCGAGGGGTGGATCGTGGCCACCGCGAGCGCGTCGCCGAGCGGCACCGGCTCGCCTCTGTGCTCCGTCAGCCGGAACGCCCTGCCCAGCAGCGACCTGGCCGCCGTCGCGCCGAGCACCACGACGACCTCGGGCCGCACCAGCGCCAGCTCCGCGCTGAGCCACGGCCGGCAGGCCTCGATCTCGGCCACCGTCGGCTTCTGGTGGATCCTTCTCTTCCCCCGCGGAGTGAAGGAGAAATGTTTGACGGCGTTCGTCAAATAGACCGCGTCCCGTTCGATTCCCGCCTCCTCCAGCCCGCGGTCCAGCACGCGTCCCGAAGGCCCCACGAATGGATGCCCTTCGAGGTCCTCGCGATCGCCGGGCTGCTCGCCGACCAGCATGAAGCGGGCCTGCTCGGGGCCCTCGCCGAACACCGTCTGGGTGGCGGCGGCGTACAGGTCGCAGCCCTCGCAGCGGGCCGCCGCGGTCCGCAGGGAGCCGAGATCACGCCGGTCGGGAACGAACTCGGCCGCCCCGTTGTTGCCGTCCTTAACCATCGTCGGTCGTTCTCCCAATAGGGTTCCTGAAGACTTCTGTGCCCGTAGCGGACGGGCTCAGTCCCCGCCACGACCGGCGTAGCATTTCAGTTGGGAGGAGCCTTGACCGCACACGGCCTGATCGACACGACGGAGATGTATCTCCGCACGATTTACGAGCTCGAAGAGGAGGGCATCGTCCCCCTTCGCGCCCGCATCGCGGAGCGCCTCCAGCAGAGCGGCCCCACCGTGAGCCAGACCGTCGCCCGCATGGAGCGCGACGGCCTCGTCCGCGTCGAGGGCGACCGGCATCTGTCGATGACCGACCTGGGCCGCACGCTGGCCACGCGCGTGATGCGCAAGCACCGTCTGGCCGAATGCCTGCTCACCCAGGTCATCGGCCTTCCCTGGGAAGAGGTGCACATCGAGGCGTGCCGGTGGGAGCACGTCATGTCCGAGTCGGTCGAGGCGCGGCTGGTGACGCTGCTCGACAACCCCACGGTCTGCCCGCACGGCAACCCCATCCCGGGGCTGGCCGAGCTGGGGGCGCCGGAGGCCGCCGAGGGCGCGGCCAACGTCCTGACCTCGATGTCCGAGGCCGCCGGGCCGAGGGACATTCCGGTCGTGGTGCGCCGGATCAGCGAACAAGTGCAAAGCGATCCTGCTGTGATGCTTAAACTCAAGCAAGTTGGGATACAACCCGGACGCGAGGTGACGCTCGCGGCGAGCGACGACGGTGTGCGGGTGACAGGTGACGGTGACGCGAACGACACTCCCGCGGAGCTTCCGCGTGACGTTGCCGCGCACGTTTTTGTCTCCAAGCGCTGACGCGCGCGCAGCCACTTGGTTGAATCCCTCTCGGGAGGCCCTCCACTCTCCCCTGGCCAAGACAGTTGCAGGAGCGCCCGTGGTCCGCTGTGCGCACAAGCCACCCCAAGGAGTGGTCTCCGGATGAAGCGATGGGGGGATCTGTCACAAGAAACGGCTGATCACCTTGGTGCCGGGTCCGTTCTGGACCATGCCGAAATGGCAGTGGTCGTGACAGACCGCTTCAGCAATCTCCTCTACTGGAATCCCTTCGCCGAGCAGCTGTTCGGCCGTCCCGGCAAGGCGCCGGCACGTGACGCGTCCGTCCTGTCCCTCGGGATCATGGACAAGGACCACCCGCAGGCGATCGAGCTGGCCAAGCACGTGCTCAAGGGTGGCGTGTGGGAGGGCACGTTCGACGTCAGGCGCGGCGACGGCACGGTCGTCTACGTCCGCGCCCAGGCCGTGCCGCTGCGTCACCCGTCCGGCTCGGTCACCGGCATCGTCATCCTGGCCCGCGAGGCCCTGCGCAGCAACGAACGCGAGAAAGACCGTTTCGGGCTCCTTGAGCGCATCGGCGAACGCCTGGCCGGCTCGCTCTACGTCGAGGAGACGCTCAAGCGCGTCGCCGAGATGCTCGTCCCGCAGTTCGCCGACCACTGCTTCATCGAGCTCATGGAGGGCGACCGGCTCGTCCGCCGGGTCTCGGAGCACGTCCAGGGCTGGACCCCGCCCGCGGGCACGTGGAAGCCGGTGGGCGCGGAGATCCGCTACCCCTCCGGCCACTACGCCGACACCGCGCTGCGCCGCCAGGAGACCATCCTGGTGGAGGACTTCTCCACCACCAGCTACCCGATGCCCCACGAGGGCAGCGCGCGGCTGGCCGGCGAGATCGGCATGACCTCGGCCATCGTCGCCCCCCTGCTGGTGCGCGGCGAGACGCTGGGCCTGATGTACCTCGGCCTGTCCAACCTGACCGACCGGCGCAGCCCCCACTACGACGCCTTCGACCGCGACTTCGTGGGCGCCATCGCCACCCGCGTGGCCCTCGCGATCGACAACGCGCTGCTGTTCGAGGAGGAGCGTCACACGGCCGAGTCGTTCCAGAAGCACCTGCTGCCGCGGGCGCTGCCCCAGCTCGACGGCCTCGACATCGCGGTGCGCTACTACCCGGCGGCCCCGCTCGCCTCCCACGGCCAGGGCATCCAGACCCAGGTCGGCGGCGACTGGTACGACGTGATCCCGCTCTCGGCCGGCCGGGTCGGCATCGTGATCGGCGACGTCGAGGGCAGGGGCGCCAAGGCCGCGGCCATCATGGGCCAGCTCAGGGCGGCGCTGCGGGCCTTCGCCCAGGACGACAAGTCGCCCGCCGACATCCTGGCCAGGCTCGACGAGTGGACCCGCATCATCGCCACCCCCGAGCAGGACGACAACGGCGCCGACGTCAGCATCCCGCCCATCGTCACCTGCCAGTACCTGGTCTACGACGCCTGGTCGCGCCAGCTGTCCTTCGCCAACGCCGGGCACGCACCGCCGCTGCTGGTGGTCGACGGCCAGTGCCTGGAGATGGACATCGAGGAGGTCGGCCAGCCGCTGGGCGTCCGGGCCAAGGGCCTGCACGCCGACCTGGTCTACAAGGAGGAGACCCGCACCCTCCCGCCGGGCGCGGCGTTGCTGCTCTACACCGACGGCCTGGTCGACCGGCGTCCGGGCCGCGACGGGCGGATGCCGAGCGAGGAGGAGACGCTCGGCGTGCTGTGCGAGAAGCTCGCCAAGATGGCCGACGCCGACGTCGAGCGCATCGCCGACGCCGCCACGGTCGCGGTGCCCGGCGAGATCGACGACGACATGGCGATCCTCGTCGTCCGGTCCAGCGACGTCGACCTCGACGTCGAGGAGCGCACCTTCCCGGCCCAGCCGATCATGGTCGGCGAGGCGCGCCGCATGGCCTCCGAGGCCTTCTCCGGCTGGAACGTGCCCGAAGAACGGGCCGAGCTGGCCTGCCTGCTCGTCTCCGAGGTCGTCACCAACGTGGTGCTGCACGCCTCCACCGCCAACTCCCCGCGCCGGGAGCTGGTCGTCGAGGGGCCGCCGCTGCCGTTCGAGGACTCCTGGGACATGCCGGGCTTCGAGGAGGAGCCGGTCGGCGACAAGGAGTTCACGCTGAGGCTGCGCAGGGGCGAGGAGTCGGTCTGGGTCGAGGTGTTCGACCAGGACCTGCGCCTGCCGCGCATCCGCAGCGCCGGTGAGAACGACGAGGGCGGCCGCGGTCTCTACCTGGTCGACCAGCTCGCCAAGCGCTGGGGATCCCGTCCCACCAGGGAAGGCAAAGCGGTCTGGTTCGAGATTCCCACCCGGCGCAGGTGAGTGGTTCACTGGGCCGCATGGAGCTGGCCTTCGAGCGCCGGGGCACCGGCGAGCCGCTGATCCTCGTCCACGGCATCGGACACCACTGGCAGGCGTGGTTGCCCGTGATGGACCGGCTGGCCGCCGACCACACGGTGATCGCGATCGACCTGCCCGGTTTCGGGGTGTCGCCGCGGTTGCCGGCGGGCATCCCGTACACCGCGGAGTCGCTGGCGGACGCGGTCGAGTCGTTCTGCGCGCTGCTCGGCATCCGGGAGCCGCACGTGGTGGGCAACTCGCTCGGCGGCTACATCGCGCTCGAACTCGCCTCGCGCGGCGTCGTGCGCACGGCGACCGCGTTGTCACCGGCCGGGTTCTGGTCGCGGTCCGAGCTGCTCTACTGCCAGTCGATGCTGAAGGCCCTGCGGGGCTCGGCCCGCGCGATGTCGCCGGAGCAGGCGGCCATGGCGGCCGGCAGCCCGTTCACGCGCGCCCTGTCCAGCGGCATCCTGGTCGCCCGGCCGGGCCGGCTCGACCCCGCCGGGCTCGTTGCGGCCGCGCAGGCGCTGGCCGGAGCGGCCGGGTTCGACGAGACGCTGGAGTCGTTCGGCGGGCTGATGCCGCCGGCTCCGCCCAAGTGCCCGGTCACGATCGCGTGGGGCGAGCGTGACCGGCTGCTGCCGCGCCGCCAGGCCGTCCGCGCGGCGCGGTGGTCGGGGCAGCGGGTCAGGCTGCTCAAGGGCTGCGGGCACGTGCCGATGAGCGACGATCCCGGGCTGGTCGCCCGGGTCGTGCTGGAGGCCGACCGGGCGGCCGGCTAACGTTCGGCGTTGGCCGCCATGCGGCGCAGCACGTCGACGGCGGTCAGGTACTCCTGCGGGCTCACGCCCTCGGTGATGCGCCGCCTGAATCGGGTGATGTGCTCGGAGACCGCGGCGTGCGTGGCCCTTCCCTCGGCGGTCAGCTCTCCGTCCGCGAGCCATCCCCTCGACGTCAGACTCTGTACGGCCTCTTCCACCCCCTCGAACGGCGCCAGCGCGGCGGCGTTCTGATCGTGGGCGGTTGCGTGGAGAAGCTGCCACTCCCTGCGCGAGGCGCCGTACGCGGACAGGGTCTGGCCCATCGCGTCCTCCAGCAGGTTGTCGAGGTGCTTCACCCAGTATCCGATAGGTTTGTCCATGCATGTACAATAACAACTATATGTATGAAGACAAGGAAATCGTCGCGATCGAACGCGCGATGGTCGCGATCAGGCGCAGGCAGAGCAGGCGGGCGCTGGCCCGGCGACAGGGCGCGACGGGGCCCGAGTACGAGGTGCTCGACGTGGTCGAGGGCGCCGGCGGGCAGGTCACCGTGTCGATGGTCGCGGAGGCGCTGAACGTCGACCAGCCGCGGGCGAGCCGGCTCGTGACGGCGGCCGTGACGGCGGGGCTGGTGCGACGGGAGGCCGATCAGGCCGACGGGCGGCGGGCGTGGCTGGTGCTGACGGAGGCGGGCGTCGCGGCGCTCGGACAGGCCCGGCAGGCCAGGCAGGCGGCCTTCGCCTCGGCCACGGCAGACTGGTCGGCGGCCGAGCGGGCCGGGTTCGCCCGGCTGCTGACCCGGTTCGTGGAGGGGATGCCGGGCTGAGGCGCTCCCGGCGTCAGCGCATCGTCTGGCCCCAGACGAGCAGCATGGCGATGATGAACACGATCATCACGCCCACGTAGCCGACGGGGCCGAACCGGAACGCCCTGCGCACGCGGTTGAGCCCCCAGGCGAACAGTAACGCCAGGAAAACGAGGAGGATCAGGCCGCCGTCCATGCTGACAGTATGCGGCGCGGCCCGGCCCGGCGCGCGGCTGCCGTCAGAATCCGAAGGACCGGCCGATGATCTCCTTCATGATCTCGGTGGTGCCGCCGTAGATCGTCTGGACGCGGCTGTCCAGCCACGCCTTGGCGACCGGGTACTCCATCATGTAGCCGTAGCCGCCGTGGAGCTGGAGGCAACGGTCGATGACCTTGTTCTGCAGCTCGGTGGTCCACCATTTGGCCTTGGCCGCGTCCACGACGGTGAGCTGCTTGGCGTTGAGCGCCAGGATGCACTTGTCCACGTAGTGGCGGGCGATCTCCGTCTCGGTGGCCAGCTCGGCCAGGACGAAGCGGGTGTTCTGGAACGAACCGATGTTGCGGCCGAACGCCTGGCGGGTCTTGCAGTACTCGATCGTCTGCTCCAGCACCGCCTCCGCCGCGGCCACGGCCGCGACGGCGATCGACAGGCGTTCCTGGGGCAGGTTGTTCATCAGGTGGAAGAAGCCCTCGCCCTCGTTCGGGCCCAGACGGTTGGCCACCGGCACCCGGACGTTCTCGAAGAACAGCTCGGCGGTGTCCTGGGCCTTCATGCCGACCTTGTCCAGGTTCCGGCCGCGGTGGAAGCCGTCCATGCCGCGTTCGACCACGATCAGCGTCGTGCCTCTGGCGCCCGCGTCCGGGTCGGTCTTGGCGACCACGACCACGAGGTCGGCGTTGACGCCGTTCGTGATGAACGTCTTCTGGCCGTTGACCACGTAGTGGTCGCCCTCGCGGACGGCGGTGGTCCTGATGCCCTGGAGGTCGCTGCCGGCGCCCGGCTCGGTCATCGCTATGGCGGTGATGAGCTCGCCGGAGGCGAAGCCGGGCAGCCAGCGCTGCTTCTGCCCGTCGTCGGTGAGTTCGACGACGTACGGGGCCATGACGTCGTTGTGCAGGGAGAAGCCCAGGCCGGAGGCGCCGTTCCCGATGATCTCCTCGACGATCACCGCGTTGTAGCGGAAGTCGGTGATGCCGGATCCGCCGTACTCCTCCGGGACGCCGAAGCCGAACATGCCGAGCTCGCCGGCCTTCTTCCAGACCTCGCGGGGCACGATGCCGTCCTTCTCCCACTGGCCGTGGTGCGGCACGACCTCGCGGGCCATGAACTCGCGCACGGTTTCCCGGAAGAGCAGGTGCTCCTCGTCGAAGAGGTCTCGCTGCATCGGTTCGCCTCCAAGCAGGTGTCGTGCACGACAGAATACGATTCTGTTACCCGGAGGTATACCCGCTTTTCGGGCGAGGAGGACAGCGGGGGACACGGCTTCATCACAAGTGCTGGAACTTGAGGGAATCGGCCTGCGTTGGGGGTGTTTTCGACTCTAAGATCTACCCTCGGTCTATTTGTGATGATCGGAGTGTCCCGTGAGTCGGTGGCGCAAGTCGTTGCTCGCCGCGTCGATCGCATCGGTGGCGGCCATCGGGGTGGTTGCATTGCCCGGCGTCCCGGCCTTGGCCGCACCGGCCGACCTGGACGTGCAGTACGAATGTGTTCCCTCCGGGACCGACAGCATCGTCAGGCACGGGCCGGTACGCCTGAACACCCATCTCACCTTCGCCACCGACCTGGTGGTCGGCGACCCGCTCAACTTCACGTGGAAGCTGGACTACGCCGACCACGGACGGCTCCAGTCGCCCGGCTACTTCGCTCCGGGCGCCAACGTGCATGCCACCGGTAACGTCGAGTTGGCCAGCAGCTGGCAGGGCATCCTGCAGCCGAAGGGCTCGGTCGAGCAGAAAAGCAAGCTGCGCCCCGACTACGAACTGTCGCTGCCCGAGTCGCTGAACGACCCCGGCCTGATCGACAAGGTCGGGACCATCAAGGTCACGCCGAAGGACATCGACCTCGACTTCACCCCGCCGGACGGCACCGTCATCGCCAACGACGGCAACGAGACCGACAACCCGACCGACATGAAGGTCACTTACGGACCCGGCTGGACCTCGCTCGACGACCGTCCGGGCTCCGAGAACCATGTGCACAACGACCTGCACGAGACCAACGACCTCGGCGCCTGGGCCGAGCTGAGCTTCACGGGTACGGGCGTGGAGTACATCGGGCCGCACGACAAGGACGCCGGCCCGGTGGACGTCTACATCGACGGCAGCAAGGTGGCCAGAGTGGACCCCTCGCGCTCCGACGACAACCTGCCCGTCAACGACGACCTCGACGGTGGCTTCACGCTCTGGAAGTCGCCGGAGCTGAAGTACGGCAAGCACACCATCAAGATCGAGAACGCTTCCAGCAAGCCTGCCTGGCTCGACGCGTTCAAGGTGTCCACCAACACCGCCAAGATCCCGACGGGCTACCACGGCGCGAAGTGCAAGCTGGTCGGCGGGCCGGTCTCGGTGACGGTGACCGTACGGGACAAGACGGGACCGACCAACAGCCAGACCCCCGACCCGTCGCAGACCCCCACCACGACCACCACCCCGACGACCACCCCCACCAACACCGGCACGTCCACCGCGACCAGCACCCCCACGCGGAACCACTCCCGGCCCACCCCGAGCAGCGGGCTCGGGCACGTGATCGTGGTGCCGGCGGCGACCGGGACGAGTACCAGCACGAGCACGCCCACCGCGACCGGCCCGACGGCGACCACGTACGTCAGGGCGCAGGTGGCCAAGATCCCCAAGGGCGGGGTGGACACCGGTGAGGCGCCCGACGAGCCGGACCGGCCGTACGGGCTGATGGCCAGTGGGGCGATGTTGCTCATGGGCAGCGCGGGCGGCGGGCTCGCTCTGCGCCGGCGCAGGGCCGCGCACGCGGGAGGAACGAAGTGATGGCCGAGCAGAAGACTCCGATGCAGCGGGCGATGCCCGGATTGCTGATCGCCGGTTCGCTGGCCGGCGTCGGCGCGATCATGGTGGGCCTGCTCTCCGTGGCGCCCAAGGTGGACGACGGCTCCGGCACGCTGGCCGCCGCCGACCGGCCGACCACCGTGCAGATCGAGAACGCCGGCGCGTTCGTGCTGCCCGCGACCGTGGGTCCGGGCGGCAAGGGCGCGACGCTGACCCCGGCCCGGCCGGAGGCGCCGCCGCCGCTGGCCGCCGCGCCGACCGTGCCGCCGATCCCCAAGGCGAAGACCAAGGCCGCCAAGGCCAAGGCCCGGCCCAGCCGGATCAAGATTCCCAAGATCAAGGTGAACGCCCCCATCGGCGGCGTCACCGTGGACATCAAGGGCAACCTGGGCACCCCGCCGCTGAGCAGGCCGAACCAGACCGGCTGGTACCGCTTCTCGCCGGTTCCGGGCGAGCTCGGGCCCGCGGTCATCAACGGCCACGTGAGCACCCGCAAGGGCCCCGCCGTCTTCGACCGCCTCCGCGAGCTGGCCAAGGGTGACCAGATCTACGTGTACCGGTCGGACGGGAAGGTCACCCGGTTCACGGTGAGCGGGATCGAGCAGGTCAGCAAGTCGTCGTTCCCGACGTCCCGGGTGTACGGGAACACCAAGGACTCGCAGCTGAGGCTGATCACGTGTGGCGGCGTCTTCAACAAGGAGGCGCACAGCTACACCGACAACATCGTGGTGTACGCGACCCTGTCGAAGACGAAGGGCTGATGGGGTTTTTGGGGCGAATTTTGCGTTTTACGGGAAGTTGACAGGGACAGTTCGTAGGATCTCAACCGAACCGTGACCATCGGCTGGAATTCTGGCACGACTGTTGACACTGCGCTGAAACGGAGATGGACCCGTGCTTACGTCCCAGGCGTGGCGCCGCCTCGCCCACAAGACCTCCGCCTTGGGATTGATGGGCACACTCGCCGTCTCCGTCGGCTCGGTGGTCGGCCTGTCCTTCCCCGCCGAAGCGGCGATGGTGGACCCCTTGAAGATCACCTACAACTGCACGGGTGGTGCTCTGCAGGCTGGTCCCGTGATCGTGACGATCACGCCTCCGGCGTCGGTGGAACCGGCCAAGTCGACGACGATCGACTGGACGTTCCCGGCGATCCCGGTGACGAAGGCCCTGACCGCCGGTGAGACCGTCACAACCGGCGGCGGGGACCTCACGGTGACCGGAGGAACGCCCCTCCAGCTCAAGGGCACCGGGACGGGCACGACCGCGGTGGTCGCGATGGGCCAGACCTACACGCCTCCCAAGATGTCGGCGTCGGTCAGCGTGACCGCGACGACGGGGGGCAACCTCATCCTCGCGCCGACCGCGACGGCGACCGGGACGACGCCGTTGCTGAGCATCAAGATCGGCCAGGACACGACCACCTGCACCTACGGGTCGGCCACCCCCACCAGCATCTCGATCCCGGTTCAGACCGGCGGAGGCGGCGGTACCGGGACGGATGTGGTCGCGTACAAGTGTGATCTGGTGGACACGACAATCAACGATCCGGCCTATCCGGCCGACGTGGACATCAAGATCACTCCTGGCACCCTGCCCACCAACGCCAAGGCGAACGAGGAAGTCAGCATCTCGTGGACCAGCACCATCGAGACCAGCAGCCTTGACACGCTGAAGGCCCCCACCGGCTTCCCCGCGAGCGGCGGCAAGTACTTCCTCAACATGAAGGCGTCCGGCGCGGGGGTCACCCAGCCCGCGGCGGCCGAGGGCGCGCTGACCAACGTCGTCGTCGGGCAGGACATCACCACTTTGCCCAGCGTCACCCTCAAGGTGAAGCCCACCACGACCGGCACGGTGACGCTCACCCCCGGCGACGTGATCCTCGGCACCTCGGCCACGGCGACCACCGGCAGCGTGATCAAGTGCGTGGCTCCCACGACGAACCTCAAGAGCTTCACCTTCCAGGTCGCGGCCGGCACGGGGACGAGCCCGTCGCCCAGCCCCAGCCCCAGCCCGAGTCCCACCCCCACGACGACCACCCCCAAGCCCACCAAGACCAGCACCGCGACCGTGACCGTCACCCCGCCCGACAAGTCGAAGACCCCCAAGGCCGGGGCCGACACCGGGGCCGGGGGTATGGCGGGGCCTGACGGGCGGCTGTTCGTCCTCACCGGTACCGTCCTGATCGCGGCCGCGGCGGCCGGTGGGCTGGTGCTGCGCCGGCGTACCGCAGGCAGGGGCTGAGCGGCGTGGCCGGGCAGTATCCCTACGGTGGCCCGCCGCCGCGGGACAGGGGGAGTGCCGCGCTCAGGACCGTGCTGATCGGCGCGGCCATCGCCGGGGTCGTCACGGTCGTGGCGGGCATGCTGATCGTGCTGCAGTCGCCCGAGGAGTACGGCATGGACAGGGACGCCCTGCCCGTGGCGGTGCAGACGCAGGCGTCGGGGCAGCCGCAGCAGGCGTTGTTCCAGGCGCCGCCGGACCAGCCGCCGCCGCTGCCGCAGATCGTGCCGGCGCCGCCGATGCTGCCCTCGACACCGGTCCGGATCGTGATCAAGCGGCTCGGGATCAACGCGCCGATCAAGTCCGTGGGGCTGGCGAAGGACGGGGCGATCGAGGTGCCGCCGTCCGACAATCCCAACCTGGCCGGTTGGTACCGGAACATGTCCACGCCCGGCGAGGCGGGCCCGGCGGTGCTGCTCGGGCACAAGGACACCCGGACGCGCAGCGCCGTGTTCAGCCGCCTCGGCGAGCTGAAGAACGGCGACACCATCGAGGTCAGACGCCAGGACAAGACGACCGCCGTGTTCACGGTCGGCGGCGTGGAGCAGGCGAGCAAGAAGACGTTCCCGACCGAGCGCGTCTACGGGGGCAGGGAGAACGCCCAGCTCCACCTCATCACCTGTGGTGGGGCCTACGATCGCACCATCGGGCACTACAACGACAACATCATCGTCTACGCGACGATGACGAGCTCCTATCGAAGCTGATTCGCGGAGGCGGGCATGGGCTGGATGGCGAAGCGGAGACTGCGTACTGGCCCGACGGCGGCACTGCCCGTCAAACCGGACGCCGCCGAGCTGCTGCGGATCGTCCGGCTGGCCGATCCGGACGCACGACCCGACGGCGACGACATCGTGGCGGCCGACGTGCGGGTGTGCGCGCCGGTCGAGGCCGACAGCGAGCTGACCGGCGGGGTGCTGGAGAAGGTGTGGGCCTGCCGGGTCACCGCCGAGGGGCCGCTGCCGTTCGACTTCTTCGACCGCTACCTGGCCGAGGGGCTGGCCTTCCGGCTCAAGGGGCTCGCGGTGTGCCGGGGCGAGGTGAGCGATCCGGCTGACGGTGAGGGGGGCGGTCCCGCCGTCATCCTGCCGGTACGCCCGTCCGCCGAGGACCTGGCGCCCCTGCTTGAGCAGGGGGAGGACGAGTTCACGTACACGTCGGGCGACATCCGGGCAGCGCTGGTCCCGCAGAAGGGGCAGCCGCCGGCGGTGGGGGAGCTGCTGCCGTTCGCCACCGAGCTGACCGCGATCGAGCTGCGCGGCGACGAGCCCGTCAAGCTCGGAGGTCTGGCTCTGGAGCTGGCAGAATCGCTGAACGGGCTGGTCGTGGACCGGTGGCGGTTCAGGGTCGACGCCGCGGAGGACCTTCTGCCCCCGGAGTGACGAGCCACAGAACGTCGTTCTGTTGTAGTCTCTCCCTAATAACCGAATAATGCTCGGTTTCCAGGAGGCACTGTGGCAGAGGCGTACATCGTCGGAGCGGTCCGTACCCCGGTCGGCAAGAAGAAGGGCGGTCTGTCCACCGTCCATCCCACCGACCTGGCCGCCCACACGCTGAAGGCGCTCATCGACCGCACCGGCGTCGATCCGGCGGCGGTCGAGGACGTCATCATGGGGTGCGTCATGCAGTTCGGCCCCCAGAGCATGGACATCGCGCGAAACGCCTGGTTGTCGGCGGGCCTGCCCGAGACGACGGCCGGCGTCACGATCGACCGGCAGTGCGGCTCGTCCCAGCAGTCCATCCACTTCGCCGCCCAGGGTGTCCTGTCGGGCACCCAGGACCTGGTGGTGGCCGCGGGCGTGGAGTCGATGAGCATCGTCCCGATGGGCGCGTCGATCACCGCCGCGCTGGAGAAGGGCATGCCGTTCCCGTTCGGCGACAAGTGGGTCGAGCGCTACGGCAAGCAGGAGATCTCCCAGTTCCGCGGCGCCGAGCTGATGTGCGAGAAGTGGGGACTCCAGCGTGACGTGCTGGAGCAGTTCGCCTACGAGTCCCACCAGCGCGCCGCCAAGGCCGTCGCGAACGGCTACTTCAAGGACCAGATCGCCCCGATCAACGGCGTCGAGGACGACGAGGGCCCCCGGCCCGACACCACGCTGGAGAAGATGGCCGGGCTCAAGACCCTGAAGGAGGGCGGCCAGATCACCGCGGCCACCTCCTCGCAGATCTCCGACGGCTCCGGAGCCGTGCTGATCGCCTCCGAGCAGGCCGTACGCGAGCACAACCTGACCCCGCGCGCCCGCATCCACCAGCTCGCGCTCATGGGCGACGACCCGGTGTACATGCTGACCGCGCCGATCCCGGCCACCCGGCGGGCCCTGGAGAAGGCGGGCATGTCGATCGACGAGATCGACGTCGTGGAGATCAACGAGGCGTTCGCCCCGGTGCCGCTGGCCTGGATCAAGGAGCTGGACGCCGACCCGGCCAAGGTCAACCCCAACGGCGGCGCCATCGCGCTCGGCCACCCGCTGGGCGGCACGGGAGCGATCCTGATGACCAAGCTCCTGCACGAGCTGGAGCGCACGGGTGGCCGCTACGGCCTGCAGACGATGTGCGAGGGCGGCGGCCAGGCCAACGTCACCATCATCGAGCGGCTCTAGGAGAACCGGTCCAGGAAAAGGGTGAGCGCCGCCTCCCGGGCGTAAGAGGGGAGGCGGCGCCCGCTAACTACCATCCCGGTAGTTGTCTAGCGGCCCTTGGGCGGGATGATCCGCCGGGGCGGCACGACCGGTCGCTGCGGCATCTTGGGCAGTTGCCGGGGCGGCACGGGCGTGGCGGTCTTCTTCCTGGCTGAGCGAACTCGCATGCGAAGCTCCTTTACGCGAACTCAGGACGCGGCTCCGGAAAGGGCCGGGCGTCGGCGAGCACAGCGTGGCCGCGTCTGTCGGACGATGGACTGAGGTGGCTGCTGTCACAGGTAAAGGCGCATGACCGACAAGCTACGGCGTGTCCGTGACGCCGGGCAACTGAATTAACCGGCCGCCGCGAGCTGCTGTTCGAAGCCCGTCACCATGGCCCGCAGGCCCGCGTCGAACCACTGGTCGTAGAAGCGCAGGGCGTCCGCGTCGTGGGTCTCGGCGGTCGAGCCGACCTGGGCCAGGGCGTGGCCGAGCACGTAGACGCCCACCGACTGCACCGCGTTGACGGTGTCGGCGGTGGGCACGCCCGCCGCCTCGAAGCGGGCCAGGAGGCCGGAGATCAGCTCGGTGGCGAGCCGTACGTCCACGGGGTGGGTGGCCAGCAGCGGGACGGCGCGCGGGTGGGCGAGCAGGGAGCGGCGGTAGGCCACGGCGAACCCGGCCAGCGCCCGCGGCCAGTCGGAGACCGGCGTGTAACCGGCCATGGCCTCGGCGAACAGCCGGTCGACGACCAGGGCCACGAGCGCGTCCCGGTTGGGCACGTGGCGGTAGAGCGACATGGCCGCCACCCCGAGGTCGGCGCCCAGGCGGCGCATGGTCAGCGCGTCGGGGCCCTCGGCGTCGAGGATGCCGACGGCGGCGGCCACGATGCGCTCGACGCTGAGCACGGCCGGTCGCCCCGCCCGCCTGGGTGCCTGAGTCATGCGGTCAGCGTAACGACGATCGTGGTCGCCAGCATGAGCAGGGACAGCACGCCCACCACCATGTGCTGGACGTCGATGACCACGGCACGGCCCGCGGTCGGCAGGACCTTCCAGGTGCGGCTGTACTCGCGCTGGTAGAGCTCGCGCTGCTCGTCCGTGGCCGTGCCGAAGTAGGGCAGCCACCAGCTCCGTACGTGACCGGTCATGACCAGGAGGCACAGAACCGTCGCGGCGGCGAGCGACCACGTCCGGTGCAGCGCGACGCCGGCCGCGATGAGCAGCGGGAACGGGTAGTTGATCGCGGCGGCCAGGGCCCGGCCCTTGACGTTCGCCCCGCTGAGGTCGTTGAGCGGAAACATGGGCACCCAGTCGATGAGGACGAGCCAGGCGAGCCATACGAGCGGGACGGCGACGGCGACCACGGTCATCGGGATCTCCTCGAATTTGCTTACTTGGTAAGCTTACACAGTACACAAATTCGGACGACGGCGGTCACGAGCCCTGCGAGGGCCGCGGCGAGCAGGGTGATCGACAACGACGCCGGGAAGTAGGTGAGCTGCTCCCAGGTCACGTACCGGCCGTTGAGCAGCACGGAGACCCAGTTCGGGTAGAACGCGAACACCAGGACCGGCAGCAGCACCGGCACCAGCCGCAGGGCGATCCGCCACCACGGCTTCCCCGATCGCCGGGACGCCCACCGCCGCGCCCGCAGCACGCCCATGACCCCGAGGCCGGCCGCCACGACGGCGAGCAGGCCCAGCACCAGGTCGTAGAGCTGTCGGTCGCCGCCCAGGGCGGCCGGTGCGCGGCCCTCGCTCATCGCGGCCAGGCCCCGCATGATGTCGTAGGTGGGGTCGTAGAGCGAGGCGCCGTTGGTCATGACGGCGAAGCCGTAGCCGGTCTTCGGCGAGACGGCCTCGACGGCGTTGTAGGTGAACAGGTTGCCGGAGTGCACGAGCAGTCCGGACTCCTCCTCCAGGCCCCAGCCCATGCCGTAGCCCTGCAGGCCGGGCTTGTGCATGGTCTCCAGGCTCTGCTTCTTGACCAGCGGGCGGCCGGCGCCGTTCTGGGCGATCAGCCACTTGCCCATGTCCGCGGCAGTGGTGATGACCGCGCCCGAGCCGCTGCCGTCCAGGAACCCGGACGCCTCCGGCCGGGGCAGCCACATGCCGTAGACCGAGACGAAACCGTCCGCCGGCCGGACGGCCTGGGCGCTCACGGCGCTGCCGGTCATGCCGAGCGGGCCGAAGACGCGGTCCTTCATGAAGGCGTCGAAGGGCCGGCCGCTCGCGGTCTCGACCAGCCGGGCGGCCAGGTCGTAGTTGACGTTGCAGTACGCGTACCGGCTGCCCGGGTCGGCGGCCAGGCGGCCCTCGGCCAGGCGGGCGGTGTAGTCGGCCAGCGAGCCGGCGGACTCCAGGTCGCCGATGTCCAGCGAGCTGTCGGACAGCCCGGAGGTCTGGTTCAGCAACTGGCGCACAGTGATCTTGGCATGGCGCGGATCGGCCATCCGGAAACCGGGAAGCTGCCCGGCCACCGGCTCATCCAGTGCAATCTTCCCCTGCTCCACCAGGGTCATCACGGCCAGCGCGGTGAACGACTTGCTCACCGAGGCCACCCGCATCGGCGTGGCCGCGCTGATCGCACGCCCTTCGGAGTCCTTGCCGTACCCGGCGGCGTGCACGACCTTGTCGCCGTGGGTCACCACGACGGACAGGCCGGGCACGCCGGTGGCCTCCAGCGCCTCGCGCAGGTAGGAGTCCACGGCGGCGGGGGTCGGCTCGACGGGGGCCGAGGCAAAGGCCGGGGCGGAAGCGGGGGTGAGGGTCAGGGCCGCGGCCAGCCCGGCGAGGGCGATCTTCAAGCTCATGCAGGCAAACGTACGGAGAACGCCCCCACCTCCGAATCTGCCGACGGTCTAGTGGTACCCCCGACGAAAGTCAGGTCTCCATGGGGGACGGCAGCCGCTCCGGCACCGTGTCGTGCACCTGCTGGAAGATCACCGAGGTGCGGAAGCCGACGATCTCCTTGCGCTTGCTGAGCCGGTCGAGCAGGAAGGCGTGGAGGTGGTCGAGGTCCTGGACCGCGACGTGCAGCAGGAAGTCGTCGCCGCCGGCCAGCACGAACACGCTCAGCACCTCGGGCAGCTCGGCGGCCGACTGCTTGAAGGCGTTGATCACGGCCCGGCTCAGCGGGCGGACCTGGACCGAGACCATCGCCTGCGTGCTCCGGTTGAGCGCGGCGGGGTCGATGTCGGCGTGGTAGCCGCGGATCACGCCGCGCCGGGTGAGCGCCCTCACCCGTTCCAGGCAGGTCGAGGGGGCGATGCCGAGCCGGCGGGCCAGTTCCCGGTTGGACTGCCGCGCATCCGTTTGGAGCAGGCGGATGATCGCCGAATCAAGTTCGTCCATGACGCGATTCTGCACCCTTCTCCGATCGAACGTTCGGTGGAGCGGGGGTGAGGCCGAACGATCGGGCTACTTTCACGTGCATGACTGAACAGGGCCGGATGGGTGCGGGGCAGGGCGTGGCGTTGCTGGTGGGCGCGGTGCTGGGGCCGGGGATGCTGGTGCTGCCGCAGCTCGCCGCCACGGCGGCGGGGCCGGCCTCCGTGCTGGCCTGGGCGGGGCTGCTCGCGCTGAGCGTGCCGGTGGCGCTGACGTTCGCGGCGCTCGGCGTCCGGTATCCCGACGGGGGCGGGGTGGCGAGCTTCGCGGGGCTGGCCTTCGGGCCGCGGGCCGCCGCCGTGGTCGGCTGGTGGTTCTACGGGGCCGTGCCGGTCGGGACCGTGGCGGGCGCGCTCGTGGGCGGCCGGTACGTCGAGGCGTGCCTGGGCGTGGACGGCACCCTGGCCGGCGTGCTGATCCTCGCCGCGGCGTTCGCCGCCAACGCGGCCGGGCTGCGTACCTCGGGGCGGTTGCAGCTCGCCTCCGTCGCGCTGCTCGTCGCCCTGCTGGCCGTCGCCGTGGTCACCGCCGCCCCGCGGGCCGACCTCGACCGCTTCACCCCCTTCGCCCCGCACGGGCTCGCCGGGGTGGCCGGCGCGGCCGGGGTGCTCATGTTCGCCTTCGTGGGCTGGGAGGCGGCCAGCCACCTGTCGGCCGAGTTCGCCGCCGGGAGGCGCGGGCTGACCAGGGCCACCGTGGTCACCCTCGTCGTGGTCGGCGTGTTGTACCTGGGCGTCAGCATCACCTCGGTCGGCGTGCTCGGCGCGGACATGCCGGGCGTGCCGCTGAGCGCGCTGCTGGAGGCCGGCCTCGGGGGAGTGGCGCGGCCGGTGACCGGGGTGCTGGCGGTGCTGCTGACGTTCGGGGCGGTCAACACGTACCTGGCGGGGGCGGCGCGGCTGGGGGTGGCGCTGGCCGGGGACGGGGCCATGCCTGCCTGGCTGGCCGGGGGACGGGGGCCGTACCGGAGCCTGGGGGCGCTGGCCGTGCTGACGGTGCCCGTCGTGGTGTGGGCGGTGGATCTGGACCTGCTGATGCGGGCCACCTCGGCGTGCCTGGCGGCCGTCACGGCGGCGGGCGTGGCGGCGGCGGTCCGGGTGCTGCCCGCCGGGCGGTTGCGGGTCACCGCCGTCGTGGCGACCGGGATGTCGGCGGTCGCGCTGGCGTGCTGCGGGGCCTTCCTGGCGGTGCCGGCCGTGCTGGCCGCCGTCGCGCTGGGCGTGCTTAAAGCCGTCAGGCGGGCAGTACTCCCAGCACATGACGGCGCACCGTCGGGAGGGTGCCATGAGTGAGCAGACCAAGTACGCGGAGAGCAGGCAGGTCGGCGAGCAGGCCAGGGAGCGCGAATGGACGCGGCCCAGCTTCGCCAAGCAGCTGTTCCTCGGCGATCTCCGGCTGGACCTGGTGCATCCGGCGCCCAGGCTGCCGGACGAGGCCGCCAGGCGGGGCGAGGAGTTCGTCCGGGCGGTACGGCGCTACCTGGAGGACCACGTCGACCCCGCCCTCATCGAGCGCACCGCGCAGGTGCCCGACGAGGTGGTCAAGGGCCTGGCCGCCCTCGGGGCGTTCGGCATCACGATCGGCGAGGAGTACGGCGGCCTCGGCCTGCCCTACCTGTACTACTGCCGCACCCTCACGCTGGTCGGCTCCTACTGCCCCGCGCTGGCCACGCTGCTGTCGGCGCACCAGTCGATCGGCGTGCCGCAGCCGCTCAAGCAGTTCGGCACCGAGGAGCAGAAGCGGGAGTTCCTGCCCCGCTGCGCGGCCGGCGAGATCTCGGCCTTCCTGCTCACCGAGCCCGACGTGGGCTCGGACCCCGCGCGGCTGTCCACGACCGCCGTGCGCGACGGCGACGACTACGTGCTGAACGGCGTCAAGCTCTGGACGACGAACGGCGTCGTCGCCGACCTGCTCGTGGTCATGGCCAGGACCGGCAAGAAGATCAGCGCCTTCGTGGTCGAGGGGGACAGTCCGGGCATCACGGTCAGGCGGCGCAACAGCTTCATGGGCCTGCGCGGCATCGAGAACGGCGTCACCGAGTTCTCCCAGGTCAGAGTCCCGGCAAGGAACCTGATCGGGCAGGAGGGCCAAGGGCTGCGGATCGCGCTCACCACGCTCAACACCGGCCGCCTGTCCCTTCCGGCGACCTGCGCGGGCAGCGCCAAGTGGGCCCTGAAGATCGCCCGTGAGTGGGGGAACGCCCGCGAGCAGTGGGGGCGCAAGGTGGGCCGGCACGAGGCCGTGGCGACCAAGATCGCCTTCATTGCGGCCACCGCGTACGCCCTGGACGCCGTCAGCGAGCTCACCGCCCGCCTGGCCGACGACCGGCGCAACGACATCAGGATCGAGGCCGCCCTCGCCAAGCTGTACGCCACCGAGATGTCCTACCGGTCGCTGGACGAACTGGTCCAGATCAGAGGCGGACGCGGCTACGAGACCGCCGAGTCGCTGGCCGCCCGCGGCGAGCGCGGCGTGCCCGCCGAGCAGATGCTGCGCGACTCCCGCATCAACCGCATCTTCGAGGGCTCCTCCGAGATCATGCACCTGATGATCACCCGCGAGGCCGTGGACGCCCACCTGACCGCGGCCGGTGAGCTGATCAACCCCGAGGCGTCCCGCCAGGAACGCGCCCAGGCGCTCGGCCGGGCGAGCCGCTTCTACGCCGGCTGGCTGCCGACTCTCATGGCCGGCTCGGGCAACCTGCCCACGGCCTACACCGCCTTCGGCCCGCTGGCCCAGCATCTGCGGTTCGTGGAGCGGACCAGCAGGAAACTGGCCCGGTCCACCTTCTACGGCATGTCGCGCTGGCAGGGCAGGCTGGAGCACAAGCAGTCCTTCCTCGGCCGGATCGTCGACATCGGGGCCGAGCTGTACGCCATGACGGCCGTCTGCCTGAAGGCCGAGGAGGACGCCGACGACCTCGGGCGCAGGCCGTACGAGCTGGCCGACACCTTCTGCAGGCAGGCCCGCCGCCGCGTCCGCACGCTCTTCGACGAGCTCTGGGACAACAGCGACGAACAGGACGTCCGCCTGGCCGGTTACGTGCTCGACGGCCGTTACGAGTTCCTGGAGGAGGGCATCCTCGACCCGTCCATCGAGGGGCCGTGGATCGGGACGCCGGACGGCGGGGAGAACGTGCGGAGAAAGATCCTGTGACGCGTGGTCTAGACCGGTTGTGAGCTTTTTCTGCCCTGAGTGTTTTCAAACCGATACCAGCCGGTATAGACCGGCTGCTGAACACAGGCTTACTCTGGCGCAAACGCGTTGAGCTGTGGCTCTCGCGCCCCTCATCCCCTTGGACGGGGTCAGGTAGCTGGTACGGACCAGCCACCCGTCCGACGAGAAGGCGGTATCACCAGTGAACATGAAGCTTGTGGGCGGCGCCGCTCTCGGCCTTGCCACGATGCTGGTCCTGTCCAGCTGCGGCTCCGACGGCGGTTCGGGTGGCGGCGGGAACAACACCCAGGCCTCGGGCGGCGGCCAGGTCACCCTCAAGATGGTCGCCGCCGACTACGGCGACGGCCCCGGCAAGCCGAACTCGGGCGAGACGTTCTGGAAGGGCGTCGTGGACGAGTTCCAGGCCGCCAACCCGAACATCAAGGTCGACGTCCAGGTCATCAACTGGAACGACATCGACAAGCAGGTCGCCACCATGGTCCAGAACGGCCAGGTGCCCGACATCCTGCAGACCGGCGACTACTCCGGCTTCGTCAAGGACGGCCTGCTCTACAAGGTCGACGAGGTCGTGTCCCCGGCCGTGTCCGGCGACCTGCTGCAGAAGTTCGCCGACTTCGGCAAGGTGGACGGCGCCGCGTACGGCCTCCCGTTCGTCTCCTCCGCCCGCGCGCTGTTCTACAACAAGGACCTGTTCACCAAGGCCGGCATCGCCGAGCCGCCCAAGACCTGGGACGAGCTCAAGGCCGACGCCGAGAAGCTGAAGAAGGCCGGCGTGAGCCAGCCGTTCGGCCTCCCGCTGGGCCAGGAGGAGGCCCAGGGCGAGTCGTTCCTGTGGATGCTGGGCAACGGCGGCGGCTACAAGGACGCCTCCGGCAAGTGGGCCATCAACTCCCCGCAGAACGTCGAGACCTTCACCTACATGAAGGGCCTGGTCGACGCCGGCCTCACCACCCCGAACCCGGGCACCAAGGACCGTAAGACGGTCTGGGAGGACTTCGGCGCGGGCAAGGTCGGCATGGTCAACGGCGGACCGATGTCCATCCCGATCTTCGACGCGGCCGGCCTGAAGAACTACGGCGTCGCGGCGATCCCCGGCAAGTCCGGCCCGCTCGACACCACCCTCGGCGTCATGGACTGGATCATGGCGTTCAACAAGAACGGCCACGCCGCCGAGATCAAGAAGTTCTTCGACTTCTTCTACACCGGCAACGCCGCCCAGAAGATCTCCGACACCTACAAGCTGCTGCCCGTCACCAACGGCGGCATCCAGAAGCTGTCCGGCGACGAGAAGCTCAAGCCGTTCCTCGACGCGCTGCCCAACGCCAGCTTCTACCCGTTCCAGGACCCGAAGTGGGCCGAGGTGAACCCGGCGATCAAGCAGACCATCGGCGGCGCCGTCAAGGACGACCCGGCCAAGGTCCTCGGCGAGCTGCAGAAGACCGCCGAAGCCAGCTGATCCAGCGGGGGTCTGTGGAGCCGGCGCGCGGGTCGCGTCCCCGCGCCGGCTCCACCGTCATGGAAGGTTCCTCATGAGAAGGTTGCGCGCCCTCGAACCCCTGGCCTGGATCGGGCCGGCCGTGGTGCTGATCGCGCTGGTCGTGCTCTGGCCCGTGATCGAGATGATCCGGTCGTCGTTCCTCAAGATCAGCCGGTTCGGAGTGGTCCAGGGAGACAATTTCCCGGACAACTACACGAAGCTGTTCGGCGAGAAGGACTTCGCCGACATCATGATCCGCAGCGTGGTCTGGGTGGTCGCGGTCGTCGCGCTCACCGTGCTGATCTCGCTCGCCCTCGCCCAGCTGTTCAACCAGCGCTTCCCCGGCCGCAAGATCGCTCGCTGGGCGCTCATCGCGCCCTGGGCGGCCTCGGTGCTGATGACGGCGATCATCTTCAAGTGGATGCTCGACCCCGAGGTCGGGGTGATCAACCAGATCAGGGTGAAGCTGGGGCTCATCGACGCGATGGGCGGCGCCTCCGCCGACCAGCTCGGCGACGCCTCCAGCGCGATGCCGTGGCTGGTGTTCGTGGCGGTCTTCGTCTCCGTGCCGTTCACGACGTACGCGCTGCTGGCCGGGTTGGCGACCATCCCCGCCGACGTCTACGAGGCAGCCAAGATGGACGGCGCCACCAAACTCCGGACGTACTGGTCGATCACGCTGCCGCTGCTGCGCCCCGCGCTCACCGTGGCCGCGCTGATCAACGTCATGAACGTCTTCAACAGCTTCCCGATCATCTGGGCGATGACCCACGGCCAGCCGGGCTACTCGACGGCCACCTCGACCATCCTCATGTTCATCCTCAAGAACTCGAACATCGGTGAGTCGGCCGCGATGTCCGTCGTGAACTTCGGCATGGTCATCGTGCTGACCGCGATCTTCCTGAAGGTGTCGCGCTGGAACAAGGAGGTGGCGTGATGGCCGTGCAGACCATGTCCAAGGCCGGTCCGCGCCACCAGTCCGGTCACCGTGGGCGGGCGCAGCGCCGCCTGCCCAGGGTCAAGACCGTCATCGTGGCGGCCGCGGCGTACATCGTCGCGTTCGTCTTCCTGTTCCCGTACCTCGTCATGCTGCTGACCTCGCTGCGGTCGCAGGAGTCGCTGCGCGAGGTGACGTTCTGGCCCGACGAGTGGGTGTGGTCGAACCTCGCCAATTTCTGGACCAGCGGCCTGGCCGGGAACCTGTGGGTGACGCTCAAGGTCGCCGGCGGCTCGACGATCCTGGTGCTGCTCGTGGCGTTGCCGGCCGCGTACTACTCGGCCCGGCACAAGTTCCGGGGGCGCACGGCGTTCCTGATCCTGGTGCTGATCACCCAGATGTTCCAGCCCACGGCCATGCTCGTCGGCATCTACCGCGAGTTCTACCAGTTCGGCCTGGTGGACTCGATCTGGTCGCTGATCCTGGTCAACGGCGGGTTCAACCTGGCGTTCGCGGTGTGGATCCTGAACGCCTACTTCGCCTCGATCCCGCGTGAGCTGGAGGAGGCCGCCTTCATCGACGGCAACGGCCGCTTCGGCGCGCTGTTCCGGATCACGCTGCCGCTGGCCATGCCGGGCGTGATCACCGCACTGATCTTCACGTTCATCGCGGCGTGGAACGAGTTCGTGGTCGCCCTGACCCTGACCACGACCCCGGCGAACCAGCCGCTCACGGTCGCGCTGAACTCGTTCATCGGCCAGTACCAGGTGGACTGGCAGAACCTCTTCGCGGGCTCGGTGATCGCCACCATCCCGGTGATCATCCTGTTCGCGCTGATCGAGCGGAAGGTCGTCGGCGGACTGACCGCCGGCTCGATCAAGTAGAAAACGTCCGGCCGCCACCAACCCACCGGGTGGCGGCCGGGCTCACTTCCGCGGGCCTGTTTCTGCGGGCCTACTTCTGCGGGACGCGGGCCACGCAGAACACCGTCTGGCCGAACGGCGGACGGATGAACCGCTCGATCAGCCGCGTGGCCGGGACCACGGTGCGGTCGTAGATCTTGACCAGGCGCGGGTCGGGGTAGCCGACGCCGCCCCGCCGGACCGCCGCCCACCAGGCGATGCCGCCCAGGAAGTTGATCGGCTTGAGCACGTCGATGTCGAGCCCCGCCTTGGAGACCGTCGCGCGCAGGGTCTTGGGCGTGTAGCGCTGGACGTGACCGACCTTGCGGTCGAAGTCTCCGTAAAGCTGCATGTAGCCGGGCACCCAGATGATGATCCGGCCGCCGGGCAGCGTGACGCGGGCCAGCGAGCGCAGCGCCTCGGCGTCGTCCTCGATGTGCTCCAGCACGTTCATCATGACGACGGTGTCGACCTTGTCCTTCAGCGGGATGTCGGTCGGCAGGCCGAACTGCAGGACGTCGATGTCGTCGCGGCCCTCGAAGCGCTTGCCGAGCTGCTCGACGCAGTAGGGGTCGAAGTCGCTGACGACCAGGCGGTCGAGCCGCGGCAGGAACTGCTCGGCGAAGTGGCCCAGCCCGGAGCCGATCTCCAGCATCGAGCGGCCGACGTGCGGGGCGACCATGTCGAACTCGTACTGCCGATAGTTCTTGGCCTCGTCCCCACCCAGGTGGTTCTCCAGGGCCTCGTCACCGGCCGCCGGTTGCACTACACGGTCATACCCAGAAGACATAGTCCCGTTCCTTTGAGGGGCACACGGATTGCACGAGTCTAATGCCCCCGAGGATGACCTGATGCGTGAAACGCCCTTCCCCGCGCCCGGCCGGATGCGATGGAATGCGACACGCCATGGACGACGACGAGGCGATCGCCCGCTCCCTCGACGGTGACCTGGGGGCCTACGAGGCCCTGGTCGCCAGGTACAGCGCGCTCGCCCATCGCACCGCCGCCATGCTCGGCGCGGGCGACGAGGCCGAGGACGTCGTGCAGGAGGCGTTCGTCAAGGCTTTCCGTCATCTGTCCGGGTTCCGGAGGGACGCGCCCTTCCGTCCCTGGTTGCTGCGGATCGTGGCCAACGAGACGCACAACCTGACCCGGGCCCGCGGGCGCCGCTCCGACCTGGCCGTACGGCTCACCGCCGCCGCCGATCCCGCAGCCCCCGACGACCCGGCGGGCGCGGCCGTCGCCACCGACCGGCGGGCGCGGCTGCTGGAGGCCGTACGCGGCCTGCCCGAACGGGAACGCCAGGCGGTCGTGTGCCGGTACTTCCTGCAACTGTCGGAGGCGGAGACGGCCCAGGTGCTCGGCTGGCCGGTCGGTACCGTCAAGTCCAGCACCCATCGGGGGCTGGCCCGGCTGAGGGAGGAGGTGGGCGGTGAGCTCGCATGACCCCTTCGACGACCTGGAAGCCGAACTGACCGCCCTCGGCGACCTCCTCGACACCCCGTCCCCGCCCCCGCCCGACGTCGCCGCCGCGGTCCGCGCCCGGCTGGAGACCCCGTCCCCGCCGCCGTCCGACGCCGCCGCGGTCCGTGCCCGCCTGGAGACCCAGCCCCAGGACAGCGCGCGGCGTGTGCGGCGGGCCAGGTGGAAGGTCGTGGCGGCCGTCGTGCTGGCCGTCATCGCCGTCACGGCCGCCACCCCCCAGGGCCGCGCCGCCGTGGCCCGGGTCCTCCGCTTCGCCGGCATCGAACTGCAACTGGCCGACACACCCCCCACACCGGTACGGACCACCGCGAACCTCCCCGGCGAGCGCCCGGTCGCCCCCGACGACCTGCCCGCCCTGGTGAAGTTCCCGATCAGAACCCCGTCAGAGCTCGGCGCCCCCGACCACGCCACCATCGCCGACCAGGGCCGCGTCGTGTCGATGTTCTGGCCGGACGGCGTCCGGCTCGACCAGTTCCAGGGCGGCGTGGACCCGTTCTTCTTCAAGCAGCTCGGCCCGCCCTGGCCCGACTACGTCCAGGTGGCCGGCACCTCGGCCTGGTGGATCCCCGGCGAGCACCCGCTCGGCTACATCCGCCGCCAGGACGGCACCGAGGTCCCCCTGCGCCAGGCCGCCCCCACCCTCGTCTGGCAGCGCGACACGCTCACCTACCGCCTGGAGGGCGCCGGGACCAAGGAGAGGGCGGTGAAGATCGCCGAGTCACTCCGGTGAGCCGGTCAGCCAGTCGTCCACGCCCTTGAGCAGCTCCTTGCGCACGGTCTCCGGCGCGGTCGAGGACCGGATCGACTGCCGCGCCAGCTCGGCGACCTCGGCGTCGGAGAACTCGTAGACCTCCCTGGCCAGCTCGTACTGCCGCAACAGCCGCGTGCCGAACAGCAGCGGGTCGTCGGCGCCCAGCGCGATCGGCACCCCGGCGTCGAACAGCCGCCGCAGCGGCACGTCGGCCGCCCGCTCGGCCACGCCCAGCCCCACGTTGGACGTCGGGCACACCTCGCAGCAGATCTGCCGGTCGGCCAGCCGCTGCATCAGCCACGGGTCCTCGGCCGCCCGGACACCGTGCCCGACCCGGTCGGCGCCCAGGTCGTCGATGCACTGGGCCACGCTGCGCGGCCCGAGCAGCTCGCCGCCGTGCGGCACGGCCAGCAGCCCGCCGCGCTTGGCGATGCGGAAGGCCCGCTCGAACTCGCGCGCCTCGCCGCGCCGCTCGTCGTTGGACAGGCCGAAGCCCACCACGCCCTTGTCGGCGTATTGGGTGGCGAGCCTGGCCAGGGTGTTCGCGTCGAGCGGATGCCTGGTCCGGTTGGCCGCCACGACCACCGGCATGTGAACCCCGGCGTGCTCGGCGGCCTGCCGCGCCGCGTCGAGCATCAGCTCCAGCGTCGCCGTGAGCCCGCCGAACCGCGCCGCGAACCCGGACGGGTCCACCTGGATCTCCAGCCACCGGGAACCGGCCGCCGCCTCGTCCTCCGCGGTCTCGCGCAGCAGCCGGTAGACGTGCTCGGGACGGCTGAGCACCGACCTGGCGATGTCGTACAGCCGCTGGAACCTGAACCAGCCGCGCTCGTCGGTGGCCCGCAGCCGCGGCGGCCAGTCCTGCTCCAGCGCGTCGGGCAGGTGCAGCCCCTGCTCCCTGGCCAGCTCGATCAGCGTCGAGTGCCGCATGGAGCCGGTGAAGTGCAGGTGGAGATGGGCTTTGGGCAGCGTGTGCAGGGGCCGGTGCATTTCCATATTTTGCCACTGGCCCCAGGTGCGGATTCGCGTGTCGCGGAAGGCGACGGGTCCGGCATCGGCACGGCATCGGCACGGGATCGGCCCGGGATCGGCCCGGGATCGGCACGGGATCGGCACGGCATCGGCACGGTAGAGGTCGCCCGGATCGGGGGATCAACCGTCCATGATCCCTGAGGGAGGCGGTGTCGCCGGGCAGGGCCGGCGCGCGCTGCTCGCCGGACTGGCGTTCGCGATGACGGCTCTCGTCATCTACGCCCTGTTCCAGTCGGGTTTCGGCCGTTCGCATCCGCCTTCGGCGGGTTCGTCGTACGTGCCGGCGCCGCCCCTGAAGGTGGCGCCCCGCCCCGGCGCCGCGGCGGCGGCCCCGCCCGAGCCCCTGTTCGCGGTCGTCTCCGACGACCTCTGGCTCACCTACCTGCCGCGCGGCCTGCGCCGCAGCGGCGGGGGAGCGGTCGCCCCCGACGGCGTCCGGGCCAGGTACGGCACCGCGGACCGTTACGTGGAGGCCCAGGTCGAGCACGGTACGGCGGCCGCGGACTGGGACACCTACCGCGCGCACCTCGACGTGCCGGACGCCCGCGAGACCACGGTCCGCGGCCGGCCCGCGATCGTCGGCCCGCACCCGCGCGGCGGCAGGGTGATCGCCTGGCTGGAGCGCCCCGGGACGGGCGCCTGGATCCGGGTGAGCGACTCCCTCGCCGGCGAACTGCTGCCTATTGCCGCCTCGGCCCGTGGTCCTGTAGGAGACTAGGAGCCTTTTCCCTGGTTGATCCCACGAGTCATGGGGGGACGATGCGGCGTCCGGCAGCGGTGTTCGTCACGTTCGCGCTGGCCGCCGGCACGGCAGGGTGCGGCGGCGACACGCCGCGGCCGCCCAGCGCCACCCCGCCGCCGGCCAGCGAGCAGGCGAGCGACCCGGTGGCCGGGAAGCCCGTCACGCTGGCCTGTGGATCGACCAGGCTCAAGGTCCCCGGCGCGCCGCCGCCGCTGGCCCGCTCGGGCAGCTTCGGCCGTCTGGACGCGCTCGCCAGGCGCCTCAAGGTCAGAGGCGTGACCTGGCGCGACGACGAGGGCGAGCTGCTGCGGGTGGGCGTGGTGTGCGGCGTGCGGACGGCCGAGCAGTTCGCCACGCTGGTGGCCCGCTCGACCCTGACCGCCTACCGCGGCAAGCCGGCGCTGCGCTGGACGACCCGCGGCGGCCTGCGCAACTTCATGTGGCTGGAGAGCCCCGGTACGGCCGTCTACCTCGCCGCCACGCCCGGCATGACCGCCCAGCTCCGCCAGACCGCCGCCGCCATCAGAGAAGGCGCCTCCTGAACCGCGAAGGCGTCTTCTACGACCTTGTGGAACCGCCGAGGCGCCCGGCCGGGCCCGCGAAGGCCGGGCAGGGCGCCCTCCACGTCGCTCAGTGAGCCTCGGACAGCAGCTTGGCCATGCGGCTGACGCCCTCGACCAGATCGTCGTCACCGAGGGCGTAGGACAGCCGGAAGTAGCCCGGCGTGCCGAACGCCTCGCCCGGCACGACCGCCACCTCGGCCTCCTCCAGGATCAGCTCGGCCAGCTCCGCCGACGACCCGGGCCGCCGGCCGCGCAGTTCCTTGCCCAGCAGCTCCTTGACCGACGGGTACGCGTAGAACGCCCCCTTTGGTTCCGGGCAGAACACGCCCGGGATCTCGTTGAGCATCCGCACCATGGTCTGGCGCCGCCGGTCGAAGGCCGTACGCATCTCGGCCACGGCCGACAGGTCGCCGGACACCGCGGCGAGCGCGGCGATCTGCGACACGTTGGCCACGTTCGAGGTGGCGTGCGACTGCAGGTTGGTCGCCGCCTTGACCACGTCGGACGGCCCGATCAGCCAGCCCACCCGCCAGCCGGTCATCGCGTACGTCTTGGCCACGCCGTTGAGGATCACGACCCGGTCGCCCAGCTCGGGAACGGCCGTGGCGATGCTGGTGAACTCGGTGCCGCCGTAGACCAGGTGCTCGTAGATCTCGTCGGTGACCACCCACAGCCCGTGCTCGGCCGCCCACCGGCCGATCGCCACGGTGTCCTCGCGCGAGTAGACCGCGCCCGTCGGGTTGGACGGCGAGACGAACAGCAGGACCTTCGTGCGCTCGGTGCGGGCCGCCTCAAGCTGCTCGACGCTCGCCAGGTAGCCCGTGGACTCGTCGGTCACCACGTCGACCTGGACGCCCCCGGCGAGCTTGATCGCCTCGGGGTAGGTCGTCCAGTAGGGGGCGACGACGATGACCTCGTCGCCCGGGTCGAGCAGCGTGGCGAACGCCTCGTAGACGGCCTGCTTGCCGCCGTTGGTGACGAGCACCTGGGACGGCTCGACGGAGTAGCCGGAGTCGCGCCGCGTCTTGTCGGCGATGGCCTTCTTCAGCTCGGGAAGGCCGCCCGCCGGCGTGTACTTGTGGTTGCGCGGGTCACGGGCCGCCTCGACCGCGGCCTCGACGATGTAGCCGGGCGTCGGGAAGTCGGGCTCGCCCGCGCCGAAGCCGATGACGGGGCGGCCGGCCGCCTTCATCGCCTTGGCCTTGGCGTCCACCGCGAGCGTGGCGGACTCGGAAATCGCGGAGATTCTTGCGGAGATACGGGGTCGCGTGGACATGCTCACCATGCTCCCACGCGGGCGTGACCTGGGCGATCAGGTTTGGGTTCGACGTACCGGGCAATCCCCCGTATGCTTTCGCCTGGTCCTTCCGCCGCATGTCGGCGAGCGGTTCGGTCCAGGCAGTGAGTCGATCAGGGTAGTGTGGTTGACGACATAGGGCACTGGCGCAATTGGTAGCGCACCGGTCTCCAAAACCGGCGGTTGGGGGTTCGAGTCCCTCGTGCCCTGCGAGTGCGGTCCGCGCAAATGGCGTGTAAGCGCGCCGCAGAACTGCGTTGGATACGACAGATTCAGGTGAGGACTGTGGCGATCGACACGCGCGGCGAGACCGCAGGCAAGCCCAGTGGCGAGAAGAAGACGCGCACTTCACCTGCCCTTTTTTATCGGCAGGTCGTCAACGAGCTTCGCAAGGTCATCTGGCCGACACGCAAGGATCTCATCACCTACACCACGGTCGTTCTGGTATTCGTTCTGATCATGGTGGCGATCGTCTATGGGCTTGACGCCGCTCTCGGCTGGGCCGTCCTCCGCGTCTTCGGCGGGGAGTGAGCCCGCCTAGCTCGACGCCGTGTGGTGTCGGCTGATGGCGACACCATTCGATTCGAGGAAATGAGGAAAGGTCACGTGTCCGAGTCTTCTGTTCCGGCCGGGGAGCCACGCGACGAGCGAGGCGACGACGAGCTGGGAGAGACCACCGACGAATGGGGCGACGAGCTGGGTGAGGCTCGCGACGAAGGCGTCGAGGCGGCTCTCCAGGAGGCCGACGAGACCGACGAGGTCGAAGAGTCGGAGGAGGCCCCCGCTGACGCGGAGGCCGAGCCCCTGCCCGAAGTCGACCCGGTCGAGGAGTTCAAGAGCTCGCTGCGCGGGCTCCCCGGCGAGTGGTACGTGATCCACTCCTACGCCGGCTACGAGAACCGCGTGAAGTCCAACATCGAGAGCCGCAACGTGTCGCTCAACATGGAGGACTACATCTACCAGGTCGAGGTGCCCACGCACACCGTCCAGGAGTTCAAGAGCGGCAAGAAGGTCCCGGTCAAGGAGCGCGTGCTGCCCGGCTACGTCCTGGTGCGCATGGAGCTGACCGACGAGTCCTGGGCCGCCGTGCGCAACACGCCCGGCGTGACCGGTTTCGTCGGCCTGTCCAACAAGCCGAGCCCGCTCAGCCTCGACGAGGTCGCCAAGCTGCTGGCGCCCGAGCCGACCGAGGAGAGCAAGAAGGCCACCGCCAAGGCGGCCAGCGGCCCCACGGTCGAGTTCGAGATCGGCGAGTCCGTCACGGTCATGGACGGCCCGTTCGCCACCCTTCCCGCCTCGGTCAGCGAGATCAGCCCCGAGTCGCAGAAGCTCAAGGTGCTCGTCTCGATCTTCGGTCGTGAGACCCCGGTCGAGCTCTCGTTCAACCAGGTCTCGAAGATCTAGGACGATCACCTACACTTAGACGTTCGGTCGGCCGCCTTTCGCGAAAGGTGGCCTTCCGACATGTCCGGGCGCATCCGCGTCCGGACGGCATCACGATCAGGACCCGGAGAAGGACTCATGCCTCCGAAGAAGAAGATCGCGGCGCTCGTCAAGGTCCAGCTCCCCGCTGGCCAGGCCACGCCCGCTCCGCCGGTCGGTACCGCCCTCGGTCCCCACGGCGTCAACATCATGGACTTCGTCAAGCAGTACAACGCTGCGACGGAGGCCCAGCGGGGCAACATCATCCCCGTTGAGATCACCATTTTCGAAGACCGCAGCTTCACCTTCATCACGAAGACGCCCCCGGCGCCCGAGCTGATCAAGAAGGCCCTGGGTCTCGACAAGGGCAGCGCCGTCCCCCACAAGGACAAGGTCGGCCGTCTGACGCGCGAGCAGCTGCGCAGCATCGCCGAGACCAAGATGCCCGACCTCAACGCCAACGACGTCGAGGCTGCTGAGAAGATCATCGCCGGCACCGCCCGGTCGATGGGCATCACGATCGCCGACTAAGACTTTTCCCAGATCCGTGGGAGGGCCGGGTCCCGGCCCGCGAACCACAAGGAGACAGACATGAAGCGCAGCAAGGCGCACAAGGACGCGGCCGCCAAGGTCGACCGCGACAAGCTCTACACGCCCGCCGACGCCGCCAAGCTGGCCAAGGAGACGTCGACCACCAAGTTCGACGCCACCGTGGAAGTGGCGCTGCGGCTGGGTGTCGACCCTCGCAAGGCCGACCAGATCGTGCGCGGCACGGTCAACCTCCCGCACGGCACCGGTAAGACCGCCCGGGTCCTGGTCTTCGCGACCGGTGACCGTGCCGAGGCAGCCCGCGAGGCGGGCGCCGACATCGTCGGCGCCGACGAGCTGATCGACGAGATCGCCAAGGGCAACCGGCTCAACGAGTTCGACGCCGTGGTGGCCACCCCTGACCTCATGGGCAAGGTCGGCCGTCTGGGCCGCGTGCTCGGCCCGCGTGGTCTCATGCCCAACCCCAAGACCGGCACCGTGACGCCCGACGTCGCCAAGGCCGTGACGGAGATCAAGGGCGGCAAGATCGAGTTCCGCACCGACCGGCAGGCGAACCTGCACTTCATCATCGGCAAGACGTCGTTCCCCGAGCGTCAGCTCATCGAGAACTACGCCGCCGCCCTTGACGAGGTGCTGCGTCTCAAGCCGTCCGCGGCCAAGGGGCGTTACCTGAAGAAGGTCACCTTCTCCACCACCATGGGCCCCGGCGTCCCCGTCGACCCCAACCTCACCCGTGGCCTGACCGCCGAGCTCGACGCGTAACGGCTTCGTTCTTCCGAAGGTCCCCGCCTGTCTCAGGCGGGGACCTTTTGGTTTTCCGCACGTCGTGCGGGGAGGTGCCCGCGAGGCGCGACGTTTCTGTTCCGGATGATCTCGCCAGGTGGGCGGGGTTGTGGAGGAATCGTGCACAGTCTGTGGGGGAGAACCCTGGGTTTTCCCCGAATTATGCGGGGAAGTCGCCACGACGGGACAACTCAACCGTAGGGTCAAAACATGCTGAAGCGCAGGATAAGTCTCGCCACCGCCGCGGCCGGAGCTGCCCTCATCGCGGCCACGGTCGCCGGGTGCGGTACGAACGTGCAGCCCGTCCAGATCAACCTGGCCGCCTCGGAGGTGCTCGCGCAGGCCGCGCAGAAGACCGCGGAGGTCACCAGCTACACGGTGGACGCCGTCGCGAACGTGACGCACCCCCAAGAAGGCAACGGCAAGGTGCAGGGACGCATGCTCTACCAGAGCAAGCCCCAGCTCGCCGTCGACCTGACCCTCGACACCGTCGACATGGGCGGACGGAACCTGCCGGGCGGCGTACGCGCCATCCTCCAGGGTGACACCGTCTATGTGAAGGTCGAGGCGCTCAAGCAACTCGTCGGCGCGACCAAGCCGTGGATCAAGGTCTCGCTCGCCGACGTGGGCGACCAGAACCAGGTCAACCAGTACCTCAGCCAGATCCAGCAGTTCGACCTGGCCAACGTGACCAAGCTGGTCACCGCGTCCAAGGACGTGCAGCAGGTCGGCACCGAGAGCGTCAACGGCGAGGACGCCACCCACTACAGCGGCACCTTCCCCGTGGACGCGGCCGTCGGCCAGCTGCCCGCCGACAAGCAGCAGCAGGCCCGTACGAACCTCGCCGAGCTCAAGGACGTCAAGTTCGACATCTGGGTGGCCGGCGACGGCCTGCCCCGCAAGCTCGCCCTGAACGGCTCCAAGGAGGGCGCGACGCTGGACGCCACGCTGCTCTTCAAGGGCTTCAACGAGCCGGTGAAGGTCGAGGCCCCGGCCGCCGACCAGGTCGGGGAGCTGCCGAAGACGACCGTCAACTGAGAATCGATTTGGAAACTCGGCGACCAGCACGTACTCTGGTCGTTGCCGAAGACCGCCGGTCGTCGTCAGGTGCATCAGTCCTGGCGACCGAAGGATCCACGTTCTGTGGACGGCCCGCGCAGGTGTGATGCGAGTTTCCCATATGGTGTAGTTCCATATGTGAGCCCCGTGCGCCCCTGCGCCCGGGGCTGTTCTCATTTCCAGGGGCCTTCGCCGGCGGCACACCTGGAAGGAGGCCCATGGCGAGGGCGGATAAGGCGACAGCCGTTGCCGAGCTCAAGAGCGAGTTCGAAGGCAGCAGCGCCGCCGTTCTGACCGAGTACCGCGGTCTCACCGTCGCCCAGCTCAAGCAGCTGCGCGTTGCTCTTGGTGAGAATGCGAAGTTCGCCGTGGCGAAGAACACCCTGACCAAGATCGCGGCCAACGAAGCTGGTCTGTCGTTCCCCGACGACCTGCTCACGGGCCCGACCGCGATCGCCTTCGTCAACGGCGACGTTGTCGAAGCGGCCAAGGGTCTGCGTGACTTCGCCAAGGCCAATCCCCTTCTGGTGATCAAGGGTGGTGTGCTGGAGGGCAAGACCCTCGACGCCACCGAGATCACCAAGCTCGCCGACCTCGAGCCCCGCGAGGTCCTTCTCGCTAAGCTCGCCGGTGCTCTCAAGGCCAAGCAGAGCGCTGCGGCCGCGGTCTTCGCCGCGCTGCCCACGCAGATGGCTCAGCTGGCCGACGCCCTTCGTGCCAAGCGCGACGAAGAAGCGGGCGAGTAACACGGGGGTTGCCGCAACTTCCGCGGTCCCGTTCCTAGTTTTCTGCAAGTCCTAAACGTAAGGAAAAGCATCATGGCGAAGCTCAGCACCGACGAGCTGCTCGACGCGTTCAAGGAGATGACCCTCCTCGAGCTGTCCGGGTTCGTGAAGCAGTTCGAAGAGGTCTTCGACGTCAAGGCCGCCGCCCCCGTCGCGGTCGCCGCCGCCCCCGCCGCCGGTGGCGGTGGCGAGGCCGCCGCCGTTGAGGAGCAGGACGAGTTCGACGTCATCCTCGAGGCCGCCGGCGACAAGAAGATCCAGGTCATCAAGGAGATCCGCGCCCTCACGTCCCTGGGCCTCAAGGAGGCCAAGGACCTGGTGGACGGCGCTCCCAAGCCGGTCTTCGACGGCAAGGTCAACAAGGAGCAGGCGGAGAAGGCCAAGGCTGCCCTCGAGGGCGCCGGCGCCACCGTGACCGTGAAGTAACTTCCCACTTCACACAGCTCTTCGGAAGAGGCGGACACACCCTGGTGCCGGGTGTGACCGCCTCTTTTCGCATGTACGGGGACGCCTCAGGAGATTCTCATCCGCGTCTCATCGCCCGGCCAACGCGCCTGCCTGGCGTGCAGGTGTGCTGAGCGAAGCGAGATCCCGCGTGGCGTTGGCCGTGCTGCTCCTCGGCGCCGGAGTCCTCTACGTGTGGGGGCTCGGGGCGTCGGGGTGGGCCGACTCCTTCTATTCGGCGGCCGTGCAGGCCGGGAGCCAGAGCTGGAAGGCGTTCTTCTTCGGGTCGTCCGACGCCGCGAACGCGATCACCGTCGACAAGACCCCCGCCTCGCTCTGGCCGATGGCGCTCAGCGTACGGATCTTCGGCCTGAACTCCTGGGCCGTCCTCGTGCCCCAGGCGCTCATGGGCGTCGGCGCGGTGGCCGTGGTGTACGCGACCGTGCGCCGGTCGTTCCCCGCCTGGGCGGCGCTGCTGGCCGGGACGTCGATGGCGGTGACACCCGTGGCCGTGCTGATGTTCCGGTTCAACAACCCCGACGCCCTGCTGGTGTTGTCGCTGACCGTCGCCGGGTACTGCGTGACGCGGGCCCGGGAGCGCGGGTTCGACGCGGTGGCGCGTACGGAGGGGTGGAACGTGTGGCTGGGGCCGGTCGTGGCGGTCGCAGGGCTGGGGGCGGCGCTGGTGATGTTGTTCGCGCGCCGGGCCCGGGCCCTGGTGGGGCTGGTCGCCGTGGCGGCGTGCCTGGCGGGACCGGAGGCGTACGCGCTGGACACCGCCGCGACCCCGCACACCGGCGCGATCCTGACGGCGGGGCCCGCCACCGCCGTCGGCTTCGGCCGCCCGCCGGGCGGCGGCCCAAGAGGGCCGGGCGGCGCGTCCGCGCAGACCGGCGCCCCCGGGGGCCTTCGGCGGGACGGGCAGGACGGTCGGGACCCGTGGGGCGGGCAGGACGGCGGCCGGCCGCCGGGCGGACGCGGCGGGGCCGGGGGCCTGCTCGACGCGGGCACGCCACCGGCCGAGCTGACCGCCCTGCTACGCCAGGACGACTGCACGTGGACCGCGGCGACCGTCGGCTCGAACAACGCCGCCGCCCACCAGCTCGCCGCCGGCCTGCCCGTCATGGCCGTGGGCGGCTTCAACGGCACCGACCCCGCCCCCACACTGGCCCGGTTCAAGGAGTACGTGGCCCAGAAGCGCGTCCACTACTTCATAGGCGCCGGGATGGGCGGCTTCGGCGGCGCCGGATCCGGCGGCAGCGACGAGGCGGCCCGGATCGCCGCCTGGGTACGGGACGCCTTCACCGCCACGACGGTCGGCGGCGTCACCGTCTTCGACCTCACGAGCTGAGCGCCGCCTCCCGGACCTTGGCGATGGCGCTGGCGTCCATGAAGTCCTTGCAGTGGACGATCCTGCCGTCCCTGATCCGCAACATCAGCAGGCCGGGGACGGTGATCGGCCGGTCGCCCACCTTGACGTGCGCGTTCTGCTCGACGACCACGACCTCGGGATCGTCCGTACGGTGCAACGCGACCCGCTCCACCTCCTGCGGTACGGCGGGGGAGACGCCCCAGGCCGCCCGGTACCCCGCGCGCACCGCCTCCCGCCCCTCGTACGGCGGCAATCCGCCGAACGGGAACTCGTGCAGTCCGTCCTCCGCGTACAGGTCGGCCAGCTCGTCGGCCGACTTGTGCAGCATCGCGCCGTGGAAGGCGACGACGATCTCCTCGACGGTCATGTTCACAACCTCGCATCTCGCTCAACGGTCGTTGACTCAACGAGCGTAGAGCGAAAGTGGAGCAACGGTCAACACGGGTAGAGTCGGACCGTGAGCGAGCGAGTGCTGCCCCGCGCCGAACGGCGGCGCCGGACCGAGGGAAGGATCCTCGACGCGGCCAGGGCCCTGTTCGCGGAAGTCGGCTACGAGCGCGCCACCATCAGGGCGGTCGCGAAGGCCGCCGAGGTCGACCCCGCCCTGGTCATGCAGTACTTCGGCAACAAGCAGGAGCTCTTCCGGGCCGCCGTGCGCGCGACCCCCGACCCGGGCGCCGTCCCCGGCCCCGACGAGCTGGTCGAGCACCTGCTGGCCACGCTAGACGTGAAGATGGGCGAGCTGCCCCAGGGCTCGCTGGCGATGATGCGTTCGATGCTCACCCACCCGGAGGCGGCCACGGCGGCCCGCGAGGCGCTCGCCCGCCAGATCGACCGGCTCGCCGCGTCGATCCCCGGCGAGGACGCCCGCGTGCGCGCGGCCCTGATGACCACGATCCTGCTCGGCGTGACCGTCGGACACCAGCTCCTCGGCCTGCCCGAGCTGCGCGACGCGCCGTCGGCGGAGATCGCCCGGCTGCTGCGCCCGAGCCTGCGGACCCTCACCGGGCCGGAAGTCCCGTAACCGCCGGGCGGCGAGAGGCTCCAATTCGCCGGAACGGCATCCGGGAAGTAAAGTGTGCGGCACGTAATCCCCTGAGTACTCCCTGTGATCGGGAAGGTGGCCAGTGGGCGTCGAGGTCGTGGTCGACGGGTTGACCAAGTCGTTCGGTCGGCAGGTCGTCTGGCAGGACGTCTCGCTCACGCTGCCCGCGGGGGAGATCTCGGTGCTGCTCGGCCCCTCGGGCACCGGCAAGTCGGTCTTCCTCAAGACGCTGGTCGGCCTGCTGCGCCCCGACCGCGGCCACATCTGGATCGACGGCCACGACCTGGCGGGCTGCGGCGAGCGCAAGCTCTACGAGCTGCGCCGGCTGTTCGGCGTGCTGTTCCAGGACGGCGCCCTGTTCGGCTCGCTCAACCTCTACGACAACATCGCCTTCCCGCTGCGCGAGCACACCAGGAAGACCGAGGCGGAGATCCGCCGGACCGTGATGGCGAAGATCGACCTGGTGGGCCTGGCCGGCGCCGAGGGCAAGCTGCCCGGCGAGATCTCCGGCGGCATGCGCAAGCGCGCCGGCCTGGCCAGGGCGCTGGTGCTCGACCCGGAGATCATCCTGTTCGACGAGCCCGACTCCGGCCTCGACCCGGTCCGCACCGCCTTCCTCAACCAGACGATCGTCGACCTCAACGCCGACATCGAGGCCACGTTCCTGATCGTCACCCACGACATCAACACCGCCCGCACGGTCCCCGACAACATCGGGCTGCTGTTCCGCCGCGAGCTGGTCATGTTCGGGCCGCGCGAGATGCTGCTGTCCAGCGACGAGCCGGTGGTCCGGCAGTTCCTCAACGCCCGCAGGCACGGCCCGATCGGCATGTCGGAGGAGAAGGACGTCTCCGAGCTGGCGGCCGAGGCGCGGCTGGGCCACGATCCCGGCGGGCTGCCGCCGATCCCGCCGCAGCTCATGCCGAGCGGCAACGCGATCCGCCGCTCGCAGCAGCCGCCCGGCCGATGGCTGGCGGCCCACGGCGTGACCCCGCCGCAGGGCTCATTCGTGGACGAGCAGGGCCGCGACTGGCTGGAGGAGTACCCCCGGCTGCTCGACGCCCACGCGAACGGCGTCGCGTAGATCATGAACTCCGAAGAGCGCCCTCGCGCGGCCCACGACGGTCACCGTCCGCTTCGAGGCGGGTGCGCATGGTGATCACGGAGATCGGGCGGTTCGTCGCCATGTCGCTCGACACCGCCAGGGCCGCCGGGCGGCGGCCGTTCCAGGTGCGCGAGCTGGTCCGGCAGGCGTGGTTCATCGTCAGCGTGAGCGCCCTGCCCACCGCCCTGGTCGCCATCCCCTTCGGCGCGGTGCTCGCCATGCAGACCGGCAACCTCATCCGCCAGTTCGGCGCCCAGTCCTTCACCGGCGCCACCGCCGTGCTCGGCATCGTGCGCGAGGCGGGCCCGGTGGTGACCGCGTTGATGATCGCGGGCGCGGCCGGCAGCGCGATCTGCGCCGACCTCGGCGCCCGCCGGATCAGGGACGAGATCGACGCCATGGAGGTGCTCGCGGTCGACCCGCTCCACCGGCTCGTCGTGCCCAGGGTCGCCGCGTGCGCGCTGGTCGCCCCGCTGCTCAACGGCCTGGTCACCACGGTCGGGCTGGTCGCCGGCTACCTGTTCAACGTGGTCGCCCAGGGCGGGTCGCCCGGCGCGTACCTCCAGTCGTTCAACGCCCTGGCCGAGCTCTCCGACCTGTGGGTGTCGGAGGGCAAGGCGCTGGTCTTCGGCGTCACGACGGGGCTGGTGGCCGCGTACAAGGGGTTGAGCGCGGCCGGCGGGCCCAAGGGGGTGGGGGAGGCGGTCAACCAGGCGGTGGTGTTCGCCGCCCTGGTGCTGTTCGCCGAGAACTTCCTGATCAGTGCGGTCTACAACGAGCTGGTGTTGTCATGAGGACGCTCAACCGGCAGGGCGAGTTCTACGCCAGGGCGATCAGGGCCGTCCCGGCCGCCGCGCGCCACCGCCGGGAGGTGCTCAGGCTGCTGGCCGAGGTCGGGCTCGGCAGCGGCGGCCTGGCGGTGATCGGCGGCACGATGACGATCGTCGCCTTCATGACCTTCTTCACCGGCACTGAGGTCGGCCTGCAGGGCTACACCGGGCTCGACCGCATCGGCGGCTCGGCCTTCACCGGCTTCCTGTCCAGCTACGTCAACACCCGCGAGATCGCGCCGCTGGTGTCCGCGATCGGCCTGTCGGCCACCGTGGGCTGCGGGTTCACCGCCCAGCTAGGCGCGATGCGGGTCGGCGACGAGATCGACGCGCTGGAGGTCATGGCGGTCCCGTCGGTGCCGTTCCTGGTCACCACGCGGCTGATCGCCGGGTTCGCCGCCGTCATGCCCCTGTACGTGCTCGGCCTGCTCGCCTCCTACGTCGCCACCCGGCTGATCGTGACCGTGCTCCACGACCAGTCCACGGGCACCTACGACCACTACTTCGAGCTGTTCCTGTCGCCGTACGACGTGTTGTGGTCCTTCGGCAAGGCGATGGTCTTCGCCGTCCTGGTGATCCTCGTCCACTGCTACTACGGCTTCCACGCCACCGGCGGCCCGGCCGGGGTCGGAGTGGCGGTCGGGCGGGCCGTACGCGCGGTGCTGGTGACGGTGAACGTCGCGAACCTGCTGCTCGGCCTGGCCATCTGGGGCACGACGACGACGGTGAGGCTGGCCGGATGAGATACGGCGTCGCGCTCCTGGCGATCATCGCCGCGTTCACGGCCCTGACGCTGGCCGTCTATCTCAAGGTGTTCTCCACCGCCCGGCACGTCACGCTGCTGCTGCCGGCCGCCGGGCTCCAGCTCGACCGCCGGGCCGACGTCAAGGTCAACGGGGTCGTGGTCGGCGAGGTGGCCGACCTGGCGCCCGCCGAGCACGGCGCCCGCCTCACCCTGGCCCTCGACCACGACGTCGATCGCGGCTCGACCGCCGAGCTGCGGGCCAAGACCCTGTTCGGCGAGAAGTACGTCGCCCTGATCCCGCCCAGGTCCCCGCGCGGCCCGCTGCGCGACGGCGACGTCATCAGGTCCTCGGCCGCCGCCGTCGAGATCACCCGAATCCTCGACCGCCTGCTGGCCCAGCTGCGCGCCGTCCACCCCGAACGCCTGAGCAACGCCCTGAACGCCCTGGCCACCGCCCTCGACGGTCGCGGCGCCCGCCTCGGCACGACCCTGGACAGGACCGACGCCTACCTCCGGCGCCTCCAGCCCCACCTGCCGACCCTGAAGCGGGACATCGCCAAGCTCGCCGACGTCGCCGCCCTGTACGGCCAGGCCGCCCCCGACCTGCTGCGCACCCTCGCCAACGGCGCCGCGATCGGCCGCACCCTCACCGCCGCCCCGCTCGCCCCGGCCACGGCCGCCGTCACCCGGGCCGCCACCGCCGCCGACCTGCTGCTCACCTCCAACGAACCGGGCCTCGTCGGCCTTCCGCACGTCGTCCGCCCGGCCCTCGACGTCGCCGCCCACCACGCGCCCGTCATCCCGTGCGTCCTGCGCGGCCTCGACCGCCTCCGGCCGCTGCTCGACGACGCCTTCGGCCACGGCAGCACGAAGGCGGTGCTGGAGATCGTCCGGCCGGCGCATCCGTACGAACCGGGCAAGGACACCCCGCGTTACGCCGACCGCAGGGGACCGGCCTGCTACGGCCTGCCCGATCACGCGCCCGTGCCCTTCCCGGGGGTCCGTTTCGACGACGGCACGGCCGACCTGGCGAGGCTGATGCTGCGATGACCACGCTCGGGCCGGCGCTCAAGCTGGCCGTCTTCGCCCTCGTCACCACCCTGTGCGTGGCCACCCTCGCGATCACGATCTCGGGTGCCCGCTTCACCGCCGCGGTCGTCTACCACGCCCTGTTCACCGACGCCTCGGGGCTGCGCGAGGGCGACGAGGTCCGCATCGCCGGCGTGCCGGTCGGCCGGGTCGAGGACGTCACGCTGGCGGGCACGCGGGCCGAGGTCGCTTTCTCCGTACGGCGAACCACCGCCCTGCCCCGCGCGGTCGTGGCGGCGATCCGCTGGCGCAACCTCATCGGCGACCGCTACCTGACGCTCTCCACCGGCCCCGGCGGCCCCGGCCTGCTCCCGCCGGGCGCCCACGTCGCCGCCACCCGCCCGGCGCTCGACGTCACAGCCCTGTTCAACGGCTTCAGGCCGCTGCTCAACGCCATCCGCCCCCAAGACGTGAACAGGCTGAGCTGGCAGATCGTCCAGGTGCTCCAGGGCGAGGGCGGCACGGTCGAGGCCCTGCTCGGCCACATCGCCTCCCTCACCGGCACGCTCGCCGACCGCGACGCCGTGATCGGCCGAGTGATCACCAACCTCGGCGCGGTCCTCGGCGAGATCGCCGGCCGCGAGCACGACTACGACCGGCTGCTGATCGACCTGCGCGCCCTGATCGGCGGCCTGGCCGGCGACCGCGAGGCCATCGGCGACTCGCTGGCCACGCTCGACCGCCTCACCGCCGTCACCGGCGGCCTGGTCCGCAGGGCCCGCCCCGACCTGCGCGCGAGCGTCCGGCACGCGGGCGGGCTGCTCAAGGCGCTCAACGCCAGGAGCGCCCTGGTCGAGGACACCGTCGCCCGCGCGCCCGGCCGCCTCGGCCAGCTCGTCCGGGCCTCCTCCTACGGGTCCTGGTTCAACTTCTACCTCTGCTCGCTCACGGTCAGGAGCGGTGGCGTACGCACCCCGAAGATCGTCAACGGGAGCCAGCGATGCCACTGACCCCCTTCAGGCGACGCGACCCCGTGCCGCTCGGCGTCGGCGGCGTCGTCGTGGCCCTGGCGCTGGTCGTGGCGGCCCTGGCGGTCGGCGGCCTGCCGCGCGGCAGCACGTACTCGGCCGCGTTCGCCGACTCGGCGGGGCTGCGCGAGCACGACGACGTGATGATCGCCGGGGTCAAGGTCGGGGAGGTCGTCGGGGTCGACCTGGAAGGCGACCACGTACGCGTCGACCTGCGGGTGGCCGACGACGTCCGGCTCGGCTCGCAGACCAAGGCGGACATCCGGATCAAGACCCTGCTCGGCGCCCACTTCGTCATGCTCGTCCCCGAGGGCGACGGCCGGCTCCAGGGGCAGATCCCGCTGTCGCGCACGAGCGTCCCCTATGAGGTGGCCCCCGCCGTGGGTGATCTCGGGAGAGCCGCCGGCCGCGTCGACGAGCGGGCCCTGGCCGAGGCCATGACCGTGCTGTCGCAGACCATGGAAGGCTCCTCGGCGGAGATCCGGGCGTCCCTGAAGGGCCTCGGCAGGCTCTCGCGCACCGTCGCCGACCGCGACACCCGCCTGCACGAACTGGTCGGCCACGCCCGTACCGTCACCGGGCTGCTGGCCCGCAGGAACGCCGACCTGCACGGCCTGGTCACCGACGGCGACCTGCTGCTGCGCGAGGTCTCCGCCCGGCGGGCCGTCGTCCACGGGTTGCTGGTCAACACGGTGGTGCTGGCCGGGCAGATCGACGGCCTGGTCGCCGACAACAGGACCACGATGAGACCCGCTCTCGAACGGCTGCGCTCGTTCGTCGCCGTGCTGCGCCGCCAGGAGGAGAGCCTCGACCGGTCGCTCGCCCTGCTCGGGCCGTTCGCCCGGCAGCTCGCCGACGCGACCGGCAACGGGCGCTGGTTCGACACGATCATCCAGAACCTGGTCCCGCTGCCCGCCTCGATCCGGCCGCCCGACCCCCTGCCGGAAGGACTCCTCCGATGAGAGGCCCGCTCGTCCTGGCGCTGCTGCTCCTGACCGCTACCGGGTGCGGCTTCGAAGGGGTGGCCTCGCTGCCGCTGCCCGGCGGCGCCGACCTGGGCGAACGGCCGTATTTGGTGATCATCCGGTTCGCCGACGCGCTCGACCTCGTGCCGCGCTCGCCGTGCAAGGTCGACGACGTCACCGTGGGCGAGGTCACCCGGGTCGAGCTGGGCGCCGACTGGCGGGCCGACGTGGTCTGCGCGGTACGCGGCGACGTCGCCCTGCCCGACCTCACGACCGCGGCGATCTCGCAGACGAGCCTGCTGGGGGAGAAGTTCGTCAAGCTGCTGCCCGCCGGGCGCGGGCGGCTGAGCGGCCCGATCCCGGTGGCCCGCACCAGCACGACCGCCGAGGTCGAGGAGGTGCTGTCGGCCGCCTCGCTGCTGGTCGAGGGCGGCGGGCTCGACCAGGTCGCCACCGTCAACCGCGAGCTGGGCGACGTGCTGGACGGCCGCTCGGCCCGCGTGAAGGACCTGCTGCGCAGGCTCGGCGCGTTCGCCGCCGGGCTCGACGGCTCGAAGAGGCAGATCGTCCGGCTGATCGACGCCCTCGACGGCCTCACCCGCACCCTGGCCGCCCAGCGCGCCACGATCAGGGCCACCGCCACCGACATCGGCCCGGCCGTCACCCTACTCAAGGACCAGCGCGCCGGCCTGACCGCCATGCTCGCCGCCCTCGACCGGCTCGGCCACACCGCCACCCGCGTCGTCGAGCGCTCCCAGGCCGACACCCTCGCCGACCTCCGCCACCTGCGCGAACTCCTGCGCAACCTCGACCGGGCGCGCGACAGCGTCGCGTCGGGGCTGGCGACGGCGATCACGTTCCCGTTCCCGGGGTCGGCCTCGTCCATGCTGCGCGGCGACTACGCCAACACCGACCTCACCGTCGACGCCTCGCCGGGCACGGCGCTGCGCAATCTGCTCGGAGGCGCACGATGACCGTCCGGCTGCTGGCGTTCGCGCTGATCGGGGTGGTGGCGGTGGCGTACACGCTGGTCAGGTACGCCCGGGTGGGCGCCGATCTGGTCGATCCCGCCTACCGGGTCACGGTCGAGCTGGCCGACGCGAGCGGGCTGTTCGACGGCTCGGAGGTGACCTACCGCGGGGTGCCGATCGGCCGGGTGGAGTCGCTGGCCGTGGCGGGCGACGGCGCGCGGGCCGTGGTCAGGCTCGGGGCCGGCACGCCCGTCCCGTCCCGCGGCCTGCTGGCCGTGGTGGCCAACCGGTCGGGCGTGGGGGAGCAGTACCTGGACCTGCGGCCCTCCGGGGGCGCCGGGCCGTACCTGCGGGCGGGGGACGTGATCGGGCGCGAGCACACGCGCCTGCCGGTCAGCACCGCCCAGTTGCTCGGCGACACCGACCGGCTGCTGTCCTCGGTCGATCCGCGCGACCTGGAGACGGTCGTGACCGAGCTGGACAAGGGCCTCGGCGGCAACGGGCCGTACCTGCGGCGGCTGGCCGACGCGGGCGAGACGCTGCTCGGACAGGCCGAGAGCGTGCTTCCCGAGACGGTGGCGGTCCTTCACGACGGGGAGACCGTGCTCGACGCTCAGCGGGCCTCTGGGAGCCATCTGAAGGCATTCGCCGGGGATCTGGCCGGCTTGACCGATTCGCTCCGGGACGGGCGCGGCGACCTCGCCCACGTCATCGACCGCACCCCGCGCGCCGCCCGGTCACTCGAACGCCTGACCGACGGCGTCGCCCCTCACCTGCGCCCGCTGCTGACCCACCTCGTGGTCGGCGGCAGCACGGTCTCCGCCCGGGTCACCGCCCTGCGGCAGCTCCTGATCGGCTACCCGGCCGCCGTGGCGGGCGCGTTCTCCGTGGTCGACCGGGACGGCCTGCACTTCGGCCTCGACCTCGACCTCAACGTGCCCAGGCCCTGCACCCGCGGCTACGAGGGCGTACGCCGGCGCCGCCCGCAGGACGTCAGCCCGCGGCCGCCCGACCCGGAGGCGTACTGCCGGGAGCCGCGCGGCAGCGCGACCGGGGTGCGCGGCGCCCGCAACGCCCCCGCTCCCCAACCGCCTCCGTCGATTCCGGGGCTTCCGGCGTGGCTGGCGGGTTATGATCCGGCGACCGGCCGGAAGGGGTGAGCACAGGTGGGAGGACTTCCCGCGCGCCCGGCCCGCATCCTCGTGGCCGCCCTCAGCGTGACGCTGGCGGCGCTCGTCGCCGGCGGCGTGTGGATCTCCTTCCAGGCGCGTGACGCGCAGGCCCTGGCCGACGAGAGGCAGGCCGCGCTGCTGGCGGCGGGCACCCACGCCAAGAACCTGGTCTCGCTCGACTACAAGACCGTCGACGCCGACGTGGAACGGATCCTCGCCACCTGCACGGCCGGCGCCAAGACCGGCTACCAGGCCATCGCGGGCAAGCTCAAGAGCACCACGGTCGCCAACAAGGTCGTCCAGCACGGAGTGCTGCGCGCGACCGGCCTGGTGTCGATGTCCGGCGGCACGGCCAAGGTGCTGGTGGTGGCCGACGCCGAGATCCGCTGGGACGGCTCCAAGAGCCCGCCCCAGGAGCGCTTCTACCGCTGGACGATGGACGTGACCAAGGTCGACGGCGTCTGGCTGGTGTCGAAGGTGGTGCAGGTGGTGTGAGAACCGTCACGGTGGTCCTGCTCGGCGTCCTGGTGATCGTCGCGGGCGTGCTGGTGCCCAGGATGTGGTTCGACCTGAGCGACCTGCGTGGGGCCGACGGGGCGGCGGCCGAGGCCATGGCGACGGCCCGGCAGGTCGCCCCCGACATGTTCTCCTACGACTACCGCTCGGTGGAGGCCGATCTGGCCAGGGCGGGGGCGTACACGACAGGCGAGCTGACCAGGCATTACAAGGAGCTCACCACGTCGCTGGTGTCCAAGGCCAAGGCGGAGAAGACCGTCCGCACCGCGGCCGTGGTGGACGCCGGCGTCGAGCGCGCCACGCCCGACAGGGTCGAGGTCCTGTTGTTCGTGAACATGGTTACGGTAAAAGTAGTGCCGAACCAGGACAGGCCCCAGCAACAGGTCACCCAGAACCGCGCCCGGTTCGTCATGGTCCGGCAAGACGGGCGCTGGCTGGTCGAGGGGCTGTCCACGCTGCTGGGGACGGCCTGAGCCGCCGGGCGCGCCGCTACCTTCAATTGTTACCAAAAATCAGGTTTGGTGAAGCCCTTGATAGGGGTACTCCAGTCACAGCTACACCGGCGGTCGGCATGGGTTCGACCCCTGGGGTGACGGAGCGTTAACCGCCCACGATCGCGGGTATCGTCTTGGGCCTGGCGGTAGGCGCCCGATCACACTGGGGAGAAAACTCCAGCGTCCGGGCCTCTAGGCGGCTAAAAGTCGGGCTCGCGGGCTTGACGTTTGCGGCTGAACGGGCGATGCTGCGACCAACGTGGAGCATGCAGCGAGAGCGAAGTGGACAGGCGTGTGCCGTTCGGCTACACTGCCCCTTTGCGCTGCCCTTTGACGACCCGTGATGCTTGCTCACGTTGCGAGGTTGTCTGGCGTGCGTGTAGTCAGTCCGCCGCGAGCCCTCGGAAGGACATCTGTTGGCAGCCTCGCGCAACGCCTCCGCCGTACCCGCTGGTCCCCGTCGCGTCTCTTTCGCGCGTATCCAGGAGCCCCTCGAAGTTCCTGACCTTCTCGCCCTCCAGACCGAGTCGTTCGACTGGTTGCTGGGCAACGA